>CALHZX010000001.1 GCA_938040725.1 uncultured Actinomyces sp.
GAGAGGCGCTTGGGGAAGAAGTAGCCGGTGGAGGGCATGTAGCCGGAGAACGCGCCGCCGCCGATGCCACACATGAAGGCCAGGGTCAGCAGGACCCAGTAGGGGGTCGTGTTGTCCTGGACGACGTAGAACCAACCGGCCATGGGCAGGATGCACAGCAGGGAGGTGATACCCACGAGCTTGCGGGTGCCGATGAGCGGGGGCAGGAACATGTAGATGAGGCGCAGGATGCCGGCCGCGAGGCCGGGCAGAGCGGTGAGCCAGTACAGCTGCGACTTGTTCAGATCGAAGCCAAGAAGCGTCAGCTTCGGCGCGATGGCGCTGGGCAGGAACCACACGCAGAAGGCGAGGATCAGCGAGTAGGTCGTGATCCACAGCGTTCGCCACGCGAGCTTCGAGTCCCACGTGGACTCATCGTTGGGGTTCCAGTCAGTGAGCAGGTAACGGCTCTTCTTGGCCGCGGGTTCGGTCGCACTCATGGCTCTCCTCGTGTCTGAAGGGTGTCCGGGCGCGGGCGCACGCCGGACATTCTTTAACATGGAGGCTACCAATGGAAATGACGTAACCCACACGAACTCATTGGGACGTACATCACCCTTGGAAACGTTGGGGAAAGTCCTCCTACAAGGAACGATACGACGGACAACAGGCCCACAATCGACCACCGTTAGAAAACACCGGCATTACGGAATTTAAGGGAGGCTACCCGCCAATACGGCTCATCGTGCGCGACGGGCGCGCGAAGGCGTCGAGGTTGAGGCCGTGCGCGGCAGGCTTCGTCCACATCGCGTCGGCCCATCGGGCGGCAATCTGAGCGTCGTCTCCCCCACCGCGCAGCAGGTCGCGCAGCGATGTCTCCTCGGTGGAGAACAGGCAGGAACGCACCATGCCGTCCGAGGTCAGGCGGGTGCGGTCGCACGCGCTGCAGAAGGGGTCGGACACGGAGGCAATGGCGCCGAGCCTCTTACTCGGGTCACCGTCGACGATCCAGCGTCCCGCAGGGGAATGCGGATCCTCGCGCGGCGCGGGGGTCAGCGTGTGGCGGGTGCTCATGATGTGCAGGATCTCGTCGGCCGTCAGGATGTGCTGGCGATCCCACGTGTCCGGCGGGCCGATCGGCATCTGCTCGATAACGCGCAGCTCGATGCCCCGGTCCAGGCAGTAGTCGACCAGGTCAGGCAGGTCGGCCTCGTTCATGCCGCGCAGCACGAGGGTGTTGACCTTAATGGGACTCAAGCCCGCGCGGGCAGCAGCCTCGATACCCTCCAGGACATCGCCGAGTCGGTCGCGGCGGGTGATCGCCGCGAAGTGCTCGGGGTCCAGCGAATCAAGCGAAATGTTGACGCGGTTCAGGCCCGCGTCCTTCAGCCCCTGGGCGCGCTTGGCCAGGCCGAGCGCATTCGTCGTCAGAGCCAGGTCGAGCGGCTCCCCCTCGTCGGTGCGCATATGGGAGCACGCTTCGATGATCCCTTCGAGGCCTCGGCGCAGGAGGGGTTCCCCGCCGGTGAAGCGGACCTGGCGGATCCCGAGCCGCTCGACGCCAACGCGCACGAGGCGCACGACCTCGTCGTCCGTCAGGGTTTCCTCGGTGGGCAGCCAGTCCAGGCCTTCGGGGGGCATGCAGTAGGAACAGCGCAGGTTGCAGCGGTCGGTGAGCGACACGCGCAGATCACGGGCCACGCGCCCGAAGGTGTCGACGAGCCGCAGCGGCGCGTCACACGCCACCGCATCTGCCGCCTGAGAGGCGGAAACGAACTCGACAGACATGGCGCAACCCTACCCCGATTTGCCCGGTGTTCGCCCCTTGAAAAACCGGACGCGAACGGCATGACGCGGCCCCTGCCTCGTCGCTGAGAGAAACGAGACAGCGGCCAGCGCTGACGAACTGCTGGATGTGACGACTACCGGTGCCCTACGACCAATGCACCATTCACGAGGAGAAACATGCGCGCCGTCGTCATGCACGAGCCCGGCAACGTCACCGTCGAAGACATGCCGATGCCCACCATCCTGGAACCCACGGACGCCATCATCAAGCTGGCGGCCACCTGCATCTGCGGCTCCGACCTGTGGCCCTACCGTGGCGCCCAGCCCGTCCACGAGCAGCGCATGGGCCATGAGTACGTCGGAACGGTCGTCGAGGTGGGCGAGGCCGTCACGACCGTCAAGCCCGGCGACTTCGTCGTGGGTTCCTTCTGCATTTCCTGCGGCGAATGCGCGATCTGCCGCGCCGGCTACCCCTCACGCTGCGCGACCGCGGCCGCCCAGGGCGACGCCTTCGTCGGCACCCGCGCCGGCGGCACCCAGGCCGAGTACGCGCGAGTGGCCCTCGCGGACGGCACCCTGGTGAAGACGCCCGAGGCCCCCACGCCCGAGCAGCTCCCCTCGCTCCTGGCTGCTTCCGACGTCCTCGGCACCGGCTGGTTCGCCGCCGACGAGGCCGGGGCCGCCCCCGGGAAGACCATCGTCGTCGTGGGTGACGGGGCCGTGGGCCTGGGCGCAATCATTGGCGCCAAGCAGCTGGGCGCATCCCGCATCATTGCGATGTCGCGCCACGCGGACCGCCAGGCGCTGGCCCGCCAGTTCGGAGCGACCGACATCGTCGAAGAGCGCGGCGAGGAGGGCATCGCGCGCATCAAGGAACTGACCGATGGCCTGGGCGCCGACGGCGTCGTCGAGGCGGTGGGCAACGAGGTCTCCTTCGACCAGGCTCTGGGCTGCGTGCGCCCCGGCGGACACCTGTCCTTTGTAGGCGTACCCCACGGCGTGTCCCTCGATATGAGCCGCATGTTCGGTGCCGAGGTGCACATGTTCGGTGGTCCGGCTGCGGTGCGCAAGTATCTGCCCACCATGATCGACCTCATCTACCGCGGCGAGATCAACCCGGGCGCCGTCTGTGACCTCGTCCTGCCGCTTGAGCAGGCCGCCGAGGGCTACGCCGCGATGGACGAGCATCACGCTACGAAGGTGATGCTCACCGTCTGATTCTGTTGCGCTAAAGCGGCAGGCACCGACACCGTCCACGCCACCATTGGGCAGATCTTGCGACTCCCGCGCGACACAAGTGGGAAATTGTCGATGCTCGCGCCCTCTCCACGGCACACCGCAACCTTCGGGACACCTGATTCCGCCGACACATCGAGCAGAATGGGGGTTTTGCACGACACGAAGCCTTCCAACGGCGTGTCGTCGGCGTGTCGAACCCCCATGTAGTGCAGTTCCCCCCGGCATTCCATATCCGGGCCATTGAAACGAGCTGCAACACCCAACCCGGCCCACGCCTCGTCCAGCGGGCGCCAGGCAAACGCCCCCGGCGCCCCTCCCCCACCCCACCTGGCTCTACACTGGACACATGCACGATCCCACCTTGTCTACCGCGCAGCACCGCGAGCTGATTGAGGCGCTGGCACTCAGCCACGTTCTCCCCCACGACACGCTTCCCATCGAGGAGTGCCTGGGTCGCCGCCTGGCGGTCGATATCAGCTCGCTGATCCCGCTGCCGCCGTTCACGAATTCCGCGATGGACGGGTTCGCGGTGCGCCGCCAGGACCTGGAGGGCGAGGGCCCCTGGACGCTGCCCGTCGCCGGCGACATTCCGGCGGGCGACACCCGCGAGAATCACCTCGAGCGGGGGCAGGCCTGGCGCATCATGACGGGCGCGCCGATCCCCGAGGGCGCCGACACTGTCGTGAAAGTCGAGGACACGGATCACGCGGCGGGCATCGCGCAGGCGCCCAAGACCGTGGAGATCCGCATCGCCCCGAAGCTGGGCGCGAATGTGCGCGTTGCGGGCGAGGCCCTCGCGGCCGGTTCCCCGGTCCTGGAGGCCGGACGCGTCCTGGACGGGACGGCCCTGTCGGCCGCTGCCTCGGTCGGGTACGGCACCCTGACGGTCCTGCCCCGCCCGCGCGTCATCGTTGTGTCGACGGGCACGGAACTGAAGCAGGCCGGTGAGGCTCTCGAGCGCGGCCAGATTCCCGATTCGAACGGCATCCTGCTGCGCGGCCTCGTTCAGGAGGCCGGCGGGCAGATCGTCGCCCACCTGCGCACGGGGGACACCCCGGCGGAGCTGCGCCGAGCCCTTGAGACGGCCCCGGAGGCCGACCTGGTCCTCACGGCCGGTGGTATTTCGGCGGGCGCGTACGAGGTTGTGCGCCTGACGCTTGGCACGGACGCGGGCTTCCATCACGTCGCCCAGCAGCCGGGCGGCCCGCAGGGCGTGGGGTCCACGCCGGTGGGGACGGGCGGCCGCGAGACGCCGGTCATCTGCCTGCCCGGCAACCCGGTGTCGGTTTTTACGACGTTCCACATGTACGTTGCGGGCGTGCTGGCGGTCATGTCGGGCCTCGTCGCCCCCGAGCACGGCGCGACCGCCCCGAGCGGCGTCCTCGCCCGCGCCCACACCGGGTGGGACTCCCCGTCCGGGAAGACGCAGTTCATCCCGCTTCGCTTCGTCTCCGGAGAGGCGGACGAGGCCGGGGCCCGCTGGGTGGAACCGGTGCACCCCCTGGCGTCGAAGTCGCACCTGGTGGCCTCGCTGGCGAACGCGGAGGCGATCGGCGTGGTCTCGCCGGACGTTGAGAAGGTTGAGGTCGGCCAGGAGCTGGCGGTCGTCCCACTCGTGGGCTGACCCCACTAGTGACATATAACGAGAGGAAAACCGTGAAGTTTACACACCTGAATGAAGACGGCGCCGCCTACATGGTGGACGTGACGGCAAAGACTCCGACGGTGCGTCAGGCGAGCGCCGTGTGTCGCGTGGATTGTTCGCCCGAGGTCATGCAGGCCCTGCGCGATGGCACTGTCCGGAAGGGCGACGTGCTGGCAGTGGCCCGCGTGGCCGGTATTTCCGCGGCGAAGCGCGTCCCTGAGCTGCTGCCCCTCGCGCACACGATCGGCGTGCACGGCTGCGCGGTGGACCTGAGCCTGGAGGAGGACCACGTGGCGATTCGCGCGACCGTGCGCACGGCTGACCGTACGGGCGTGGAGATGGAGGCGCTGACTTCGGTGACTATTGCGGCGCTGGCGATCGTGGACATGGTCAAGGGTGTGGATCGCTCCGCCCGCATCCGCGAGGCGAAGATCGTGGCGAAGTCGGGTGGCCGCAGCGGCGACTGGGTGCGCCCGGAGGACCCGCAGGACTGACGCGTCCCGAAAGGTAGGCAGGCCGCCCGCAGCACACACGTGCCGGGCGGCCTGGTCGTCTCAGCAGAGGGCCGTTACGCGCGCGGGTGGTCGCCGCCCGCGAGCTGGTCGATGATGTGGGCGACGAGCGGGCCGATGACGGCCACGGTGTCGGTGACGCCGCCGCGGGAGCCGGGGGCGTTCACGACGAGGACACCCTCGGGCGAACGCGCGGTCACGCCGACGAGGCCTCGCGAGAGGGCGGCGGATGCGACCTTTTCTTCGCCGCGGCGCCGAATTGCGTCGGCGAGGCCGTCGATGCGCGTGACGAGGAGCGGCTCGGTGGCCTCGGGGGTGACGTCGCGGGGAGAGATGCCGGTGCCACCGGTCGTGAAGACGAAGCGGGCACCATCGGCGACGGCAGCGGTGATCGCTGCGCAAATGGCGTCGATGTCGTCGGGGACGATCTCGACCGATGCCGCGATGTCGTGGTCTGCGAGGAGACGCGCGGCGAGGGGGCCGGAGAGGTCCTCGGCGAGGCCAGCGGAGCAGCGGTCGGAGACCGTGATGACGCGCGCGGGGATCATGTCAGTGGCGGGCGTTGCCGCGGCGACGCCCGGAGCGGCGCACGCGGATCCTGGAGGTGATGGGGTCGACGTCGTTGAACTGGCGCGGGGACAGCTCGTAGTCGACGCGGCGCGCGGGTTCGGGTTCGAAGGCCTGCGGGAGGGGGCGCTGCGGGCGCTCACTCGTGCGCTTTTGGGCGCGCTGGGGAAACACGGGCGGCGCGGGAATCGACTCATCCGCTGCTGGCGCGGGCGCGGGGGCCGGAGGCCGGGGAGCACTCTCACGCAGCGGCTGGGCGAGCGGGCGGCCCGGCTCAGCGGGCGTGTAGAGCCCCTCGGGCACGGTCGCGGTGGGGCGCACGTGGACGGGCCGGATGCGGGGGACGGAGCGCGTGATGGGGCCGTGTGTTGTGTTGGGCGACACGGCCGGCATGACCGGGGCGGCGCTGCGGTAGGGCGGCTGCGAGGGCGGGGTCTGCGGAGCGGGGGCGGCGCTTTCGTCGGCGGGAATGTCGGCGGGGTCGTCGGCGTTGCCGGAGACGCGCTCGGAGAAGGGGCGGCCCGCTCGACGAGGCAGGGGCGAGGCCTGCGTGCCACGGTGGCGGCTGGGCGTATGGGCGGAGTGGGAGGGGGCCACCGGTGCTGCGGACGCGACCGGGGGCGCGGGAACGACGGGCGCAGCTGGTGTCACGAGCTGAGCGGGGACGCCCTCATGGTGGGCAGGCTTCTCGCTCGCCTGTTCGTGTGCGCGCGCCGACGTGGGCGCCTCATCCTCCTCGTAGGGGACGACGAGGGGCGCGGGGATGTCGTCGGGCTCGTGGACGGGGGCCTGGACGACGGGCATTTCGTCAGCGCTGCGGCAACCGAGGAAGAAGGAACGCAGCTGCATGGCGGCCTCTTGGGCCAGGACCCCGCCAATAACCTCGGTCGGATGGGGCATCCGGGCGTCGCGCAGGACGTCGCGCAGGGAACCCGCCGCGCCCGCCTTCGGGTCCCAAGCTCCGAATACGACGCGGTCGATGCGGGAGGCGAGAATAGCGCCCGCGCACATCGTGCAGGGTTCGAGGGTGACGACGAGCGTGCAGCCCGTCAGGCGCCAGGTTCCCCTGGCGCGGCCAGCCTCACGCAGTGCAACGATTTCGGCATGACCTGCGGGATCATGGTGCGCCTCGCGGCAGTTCCACCCGCGGCCGATGATCCGGCCGTTTTCGTCGACGACGAAGGCCCCGACGGGGACATCTCCCGTCTCGCGGGCGCGGTTGGCCAGGAAGAGGGCCTTGCCCATTGCTTCGCGGTACTGCTCATTCACGGTCACCCTACTAGCTTACCGGCCAAATCAGTGTTGGGGTAGTTGGAGTCCACAGTGGCTTGTGAGCCTAATGTGACTCGTGAGTTTGACATCGTCCACATCCACGAACGATGCCCGACCGAGCGAAAGCCGCACCGAGCAGAGAACCCGCCACGGCCTCGTCCCTGACGCACCAGGGTGCACACTCGCGGGCGAACAAGGTAGCCTATAACCATGCGCCTCCACGTTGCCAATCACCCCCTGATCACCCACAAGCTCACCGTTCTGCGCGATCGCGAAACGCCGTCGGCGACGTTCCGCCAGCTCGTGGACGAACTGGTCACCCTGCTCGCCTACGAGGCGACCCGCGAGGTGGCCGTCACCGAGACCCCCATCGAGACCCCCGTTGCCCCCACGGTCGGACTGAAGCTCTCCGAGCCCCGCCCGATCGTCGTGCCCGTCCTGCGCGCAGGCCTGGGCATGCTCGAGGGCATGACCCGCATGCTGCCCACCGCCGAGGTCGGTTTCCTGGGCATGCGCCGCGACGACGACACCCTGGAGATCGAGACCTACGCGAACCGCCTGCCGGAGGATCTGTCGGGCCGTCAGTGCTTCATTCTCGACCCCATGCTGGCCACCGGCCACACCATGGTCGCCGCCACCAACTATCTCTTCGAGCGCGGCGCGAAGGACGTCACCTGCGTGTGTATCCTGGCCGCTCCCGAGGGCATCAAGACGCTTGAGGACGCGATCGGCGACCGCGCTGACGTGAACGTCGTCGTCGCCGCTGTCGACGATCACCTCAACGAGAAGTCCTACATCGTCCCCGGTCTGGGCGACGCGGGCGACCGCCTGTACGGCATCATCGACTGACGAGGCGCGCACCCCTGACGCGTCACCGCGCCGAGGGATACGACGCAGCTAACGCCACACGAGGAGTGGGGTCAGGATGAAAGTCCCGGCCCCACTCCTCGTATTTACTCATTAATAAGTCGACAAATTAACCATATCAGCTATTTTGGACTCATTTTCCCTGATCACAACCTCATGTGACCTTGAGCGCTAAGCATTCTCATGCCTCGAAAATGCCACGTCAGCGCCTCATGCTCGTCCTACGGCACTGATTCAGACCAATCCCAAGCGCCGCCGCTACGGCGTCGCGGCACTCGCAGGTGTTCTCGGCGGCATCGTCTCCGCCATCGTGAAGTTCGGTTGGGAGGTGCCGCTGCCTCCGCGTACGCCCGAGCGCAACGCCACCAACCCGCCCCAGGAGCTGCTTCAGCAGCTGGGCATCCCGGAGAGCGTCACGCACCTGTCCTACGCCTTCAACGGTAACGAAGGACTCCCCTGGATCTCCTTCATCGTCCACTTCTCATTCTCGATCGCTTTCGCGGTTCTTTACTGCGTGCTCGCCGAGCGCTTCCCGCAGATCAAGCTCTGGCAGGGTGCCGCCTTCGGTATCTTCGTCTACGTGGCTTTCCACGTCGTCCTCATGCCACTGATGGGCACCGTTCCGGCACCCTGGAACCAGCCTTTCGCCGAGCACTTCTCCGAGTTTTTCGGCCACATCATCTGGCTGTGGGTCATCGAAGTCTTCCGCCGCGACATGCGCAACCGCATCACGCACGAGCCGGACGCTGAGTTCCCGCTCGAGGCTCGCACCAACTGATCGCCGCTCACGCGGAGAGACGGGTGGCCCCCGGAACCCATGGGTTCCGGGGGCCACCCGCTTATCTATGCAGATCCCTGCATCAGCGATCCGTCAGCCGCAGCGCCTGCGCGCCCCGGCCTCGCAGGTCAGAACGCCGGGATAACCGAGCCATCCGACCAGGTCTGCTCGACGTACTGCTTGACCTCATCGGAGTGCAGGAGCTTCTCGAGCTTGGCGATCGCGTCAGCCTTCTTGGAATCCTTCTTCCACACGAGGACGTTCACGGCCGGGTTGTCCACGGGGGACTCGACGACGAGCGCGTCACCGGAGATGGACTTGCCGCCCTCCTGAGCGAAGTTGCCGTTGATGACCGCGTAGTCGAAGTCGTCGAGCGAGCGGACCAGCTGCGGGCCCTCGACCTCGCGGAAGTCGAAGTTCTTCAGCTTGGTGACGGTGTTGATGTTGACGTCGCCGTCGCCCTCGGGGATCGAGACGAGGCCCTGCGTGGCCAGGAGCTTGAGCGCACGCGACTGGTTAGCCGTGTCGGAGATGATACCGATCGTGCCGCCGTCGGGCAGCTCGTCGAGGGACTTGTGCTTGTTGGAGAACACACCGAGGGGCTCGAGGTGGATGCCCTCGCCGGCCTCGAAGTCGTAGCCGAACTGCTTCTCCGCGTTCTCCAGGTAGGGGACGGTCTGGTAGAAGTTGGCGTCCAGGTCGCCGTCGTTCAGCGCGGTGTTGGGCTGGACGTAGTCGGTGTACTCAACGATGTTGAGCTTGATGCCCTCGGCCTCGGCCAGGTTGTCGTTGATGTAGGTGAGGATCTTCGCGTGGGGCGAGGGGGTCGCGCCCACGGTCAGGGTCACGACGTCCGAGGAGGAGCCGGAGCTGGACGCATCCGAGGAGGAGCCGGAGCCGCCGCAGGCCGCCAGACCGAGGGAGGCAACAACTGCCAGGCCGATGGCTGCGAGGAAGCGATGACGCATGGTGGTTCTCTTTTCTTCTGTGTACTGGATGGGACGGATGGTCGAGGCCGGTGGCCCGACCGGGGTCTGTCAGCGCGCGCGGTGGTCAACCAGGCGCGAAAGGAGGTCGCCGATCAGCTGAATGATCTGCACAATGACGATGATGGCGACGACGGTGGAGATCATGACGTCGTCCTGCCAACGGTTGTAGCCGTAATTAATGGCCATCTGGCCCAGGCCACCGCCGCCGACGGCGCCCGCCATCGCGGAGTAGCCGATCAGGGTGATCGCCAGCGTCGTGATCGACTGGATGAGGGAGGGCATGGCCTCACGGATGAGGACACCCCAGCGGATCTGACGATTGGAGGCGCCCATCATCTGGGCGGCCTCGACCTTGCCGGGGTCGACGGCCAGGAGGTTCGTCTCCACGAGGCGCGCGAAGAAGGGCGCGGAGAGGATGACGAGCGGCACGACGGTCGCAAGCGAACCCGTGGACTTACCGACGATCATCTTCGTCAGCGGGATCAGCATGATGATGCCGATGATGAAGGGCAGGGAGCGCACGATGTTCACGACGAAGGACACGGCCTGGTACACGCCCTTGTT
>CALHZX010000002.1 GCA_938040725.1 uncultured Actinomyces sp.
GCCTCATGGGCCGCAAGCCTGTGCGCAGCTTCGAGGAGGTCCTCTGGCTGACCGGCGCCCTCGACGAGCGCTACACGCGCGCCGCCGTCGACGCGCTCCGCGCCCACATGCGAGCCATCCGCCCCGACGTCGTCTACTCGGAATTCAACCTCGCCGCCATCATTGCCGCCCGCGCCGAGGGTATCCCGTGCGTGGGTAGCGCCTCACAGCCGACGACCGCCTCCTACGCCTCCAGCCCGCGCAAATCCGCAGGAATTCGACGCCTGCTGCGCGAGATGGGAATGCCCGCCCCGGCCTCGTCCCTGACCATTCTCGAGGGGATGCGGCGCCGCTTCATCCCGAGCTGCCCGACCCTGGAGCCGCGGGCGGGGGAGCGGGCCGTCTACTGCGGGTTTCTGGACGAGCCGCCCGCACTGCCGCCGACGCCTCGTGATTGTGCGCTCGTCTACCTCGGTGCGGGCAGCGTCCCCGCGGGTGTGGCCATCCGGGCCGGACGAGAACTCGCCGATGTGCTGAGCTGCGACGTCTACGTCACGGGCGTGTCTGAGGCCGTCCACGCTGTGGGGGACCACGAGGTGACCTGCGCGCCCCGCTTCGATGTCGCTGAGCTCCTGCCGCGCGCCCGCGTTTTCGTGCACCACGGCGGGCAAAACTCGATGATGGACGCTCTGTCCTACGAAGTTCCCCAGGTGATCGTCCCGGGGCGCGTCTTTGAGCGCCAATTCAACGCCGAGGCCGTGGAAAACGCGCGCTGCGGCCTGACTGTGCGCGCTTCCCAGCCCGCGCTTATCGCACGCGTCGCCCGCACCCTCGTCGATGAGCCCGCCCTGACCTCGGGGATCCGAGGACTGCGCGAGGAACTAAGCTCCCTGGGTGGAGCGGCGCGCATCGTGCGCGAGGTCGAGGAACTGGCCCGTTAGCCTCAGCGCCAGCCGCGCAGGATCGCCTCCAGGCCCCGCTCAAACTGGGCGTCAAAGTCGTAGCGGCCGTCCAGGAGATCCTCGATGAGCGGGCGCAGCGCCTGCGCGTCCTCGGGGTCGAGCGCGGCGCTCGCGGCCGACAGGTCGGCTGGCTGCTCGGGGGAGCCACCTACGGGCGGAACGACCTCGGCGGCGACGAAGGCCGTCGTGTAGATCGACACCGCGTTGACCAGCCCCAGCATGTCCGCATTCGGCGTGAAACCACGCCGGGCCAGCGCCACGAACACGCGTGCCAGGAGCGACAGCTGCTCGGGCGTCGACATCGGGTGCGTGAGTAGCAGCATGACCGCGCCCGGGTGGGAGCGCAGTGTCGACGCCAAGCAATGCGCGTAGGTGCGCATGTACATCAGCAGGGGCGAGGCGGGGGTGCCGTCGGTCGGTGCCAATGCCTCGGGCGTGGGCGTCGATTCCGCGTCGACCGCTCCTGTGTCCACGCGGCCCAGGAAAGCCTCGAACGTCAGGCGCCAGACCTGCTCGGCAATGCCCTCTAGGAGCGCCGCCTTGTCGGGGAAATGGCGATAAAAAGCGGCCTGGGAGACGCCGAGGCGCTTGCCCAAGGACCGCAGAGACAAAGCGGAGAGCCCCTCCTCGTCGACCACGTCGAGCGCGCTCGACAAGATGATCTCTCGCGATAGTGCGCGCTGACGTGACGACGGCATGGACTCTCCGCTTCGGTGGTCATTACTCCCTGTGATACCGGAACTGTACCAGTGCCAGCCCCGCGATCACCGCGAAGAAACCCCACAGGACGCCGATCCGCGCCCCGACGTCGGCAAGGCTCGCCCCGTCCAGGCTCACCTCATGAATAGCGGTGATCGCCCAGTAGGCGGGGGACAGGCGCGCGGCGTGCTGCGCCCAATCCGGGAACGAAGAGACCGTGGAGAAAGACCCGCCGATGCCCGCCGCCAGCATGCCGATGATGTTCGACAGTGACAGGGCCGCGTCGCGGCTGCGCGACCACAGCGCGAGCGCAACGCCGAGCGCCGATAGAACCGCCGAGAAACTGAGGAGAATCGCGGCGAGCGCGACGAGAGAACCGGTCGGTCGATACCCGAAGATGAGGGCGCCGAGCGCGAGGACAACCGCAATCTGGACGGTCTGCATGAGGAAAGCGACCAGCGCCTTGCCCGTCAGGATGGACGCGCGCGAGGTGGGAGAGGCCTCGAGACGCTCCCACGTGCCCCACGAGCGCTCATTAAAGAATGACCCGATGATGTTCTGCACGGCCAGGAACGAGAAGAGGATCGCGATCGACGGAACCGCCTGCTCGGCACCCGTGACGCCGGTGTAACCGTCGGCCAGAAGCATCGACTTGAACGCCGGCATCATGAAGGGAATCAAGACGAGGGGGATCACCGTCAGGATGAGCGTGGGCGCCGGATCGGTGAGCTGCAGGCGGATGTTCAGGCGGGTCATTGCCCCGAGTTGCTTAAGCCGCGACATGGTCACTCTCCTTGATGATCTGCAGATACGCGTTGTGCAGGCTCGCCTGCATGATGCGCACGTCCGTCAGGCGTGCGCCTTGAAGGGCGGGCGAGGCCAGGGCTTCGCCGATCTGCGAACCCGGGTCGGCCTCGTCCCCGATGTGCCGGAGGGTCCTGCCGTCGGCGATCCACCCGCCGATCAAGGGGATGGGGCGATCGAACTCGAGGGTGACCTCGGCGCGCCCGTGGCTGGAAATGATCTCCTCGAGCGTGCCGCTCGCGACGATGCGCCCCTCGTTCAGGACTGCGATGTCGGAGCCGAGCTCCTCGAATTCCGCCAGGTAGTGCGAGGTGTAGACGACGGCCGCGCCCTCGTCGGCGAGCTGGCGGACCGCGCGCAGGATCTGGCTGCGCGCCTCCACGTCCGCTCCGACGGTCGGCTCGTCCATGAACACCAGGCGTGGGCGGTGCATGATCGCCATGCCCGCGTGGAGCCTGCGCTGCTGCCCGCCCGACAGGTGCGAGGCGCGCTGGCCGCTTTTCTCGCTCAACCCGAGGAGTTCCATGACCTCGCCAGCGCGCGAGGCGGCCTCGCGTCGGCCGAGTCCGTGCAGTTCGCCGAAGGCCGCGAGGTTCTGGGCGACGCTCAGGTCGGGGTAGATGCCCAGCTCCTGGGGCGCGTATCCGATCAGCCGTGCGGCGTCGGCGGAGGAGGGGCGGTGGCCGCAGATGGATGCGGTTCCCGAGTCGGCGCGGCGCAGGCCGCACAGGATTGTGATGAGCGTGGACTTGCCTGCTCCGTTTCGTCCGAGCAGACCGAGGATCTGTCCGGGTTCGACGCGCAGGTCGACCCCGCGCAGCACCTCGTGAGTTCCGTAGCTCTTGCGGATTCCCCGGGCGCCCAGGGCTGGGGCATGTGGGTGTGACACCGTTTCTCTCCCATCGGTTAACGCTGTTAACTTCGTGTCGCAGATAAGGTTAACAGTGTTAACTTGCGTGCGCAAGCCGGTGCTAAGCGCCGGGGAAAAGTGCTGATTTGCTGCGTTTTTCTGACAATCTGTCGCTGCGTGGGGGATGGAAGCGGCCCTACACTGTCCACGCTAGGCGTGAAGGAGGACTGAAAGTGCCAGGTCTGGAAACCTACGACGCGATCATGCTGGCGTCCTACGGTGGCCCGAACGGCGAGGAGGACGTCCTGCCGTTCATGCGTAACGCGACGCGCGGTCGCGGAATCCCCGACGAGCGCCTGCTCCAGGTTGCCGCGCACTACAAGCGCTTCGGCGGGGTCTCGCCCATTAACGCCTGCAATCAGCGTCTGATCGCGGACTTGTCTGCCGAGCTCGCTCGCCGCGGGCACGACATCCCCGTCGGTTGGGGAAATCGCAACTGGCACCCCTTTGTTGCCGAAGGCCTCGACGAGCTCGCCCTGGCGGGTGCCCGGCGCATCCTCGTCCTGCCTACCTCCGCCTACGCCTCGTACTCGGGATGCCGCCAGTATCGCGAAGACCTCGCCGAGGCCGCGGAGGCCCTGCGCGACAAGTGGGGGACGATCGTACTGGGGGCTGAAGACAGCGCCGACAATCCCGACGCCGACATCATCCTGGACAAGGTCCGCCCCTACTACTCGACCCCCGGCATGGCGAGCGCACAGATCACATCCGTTCGGCGCGCGTGGGCGGCCCTCGCGGCGCGTGGCGTTGACCCGGCGGGGATTCGCCTGATCTTCGTCACCCACTCCATCCCCGTGAGCATGGAGGCGGGGTCCTCGCCCTTCCCCTTCCGTCCCTCGACCGACGAGGCCGTGGCGGCCTCGGGCGGACGCGCCGAGCAGCAGGGGAGTGAGGCCTTGTCGGACGCGGGAACCCCCGCAACTGAAATCAGCTACGTTGCCCAGCACCACGCCCTCATTGAGGCGATCATGCCGGAGTTGAGGCGCATCCTCGGGTGCGCGGATCTGGGCTACGACCTCGTGTATTGCTCGCGGTCGGGACCCCCGCAGGCCCGCTGGCTCGAACCCGATATCAACGATTTCCTCGAGGAGATCGCGGCCGACGCGAACCCGCTGACCGGCACCGTCGTCGTCCCGATCGGGTTCATCTGCGACCACATGGAGGTCGTTTACGACCTCGATACCGAGGCGAAGGAGACCGCCGCGCGCCTGGGGATTCCCTACGAGCGTGCAGACACCGTCGCGACGGATCCGGCCTTCGTGTCCTCCCTGGTCGACGTGCTCGAAGAGCGCGCGGCCCAGGCGCGAGGTGAGAATCCCGCGCGCGTCACCGTGACGGGCACCGGCCCCTTCCACACCGTCTGCCCGAGCGACTGCTGC
>CALHZX010000003.1 GCA_938040725.1 uncultured Actinomyces sp.
ACCTCGATCTTGTCGTACCACTCCGACTTCATCTTGGACACCTGCATCTGGGTCAGGCCCGCGATGCCCACGAAGAGGAGGGACACGAAGGTCACGAGGATGACGGCGACGCTCATCGCGCGGTTACGTGACAGGCCCTTGCCGACCTCGGACAGAATAAAACGAAGTTTCACTGGTCTTACCTCCCGGCCCCGTAGACGCCGCGGTTCTGATCACGAACGACGTCGCCGGCCTCAAGCTCGATGACTCGCTTACGCATCTGGTTCACGATGTCCGCGTCGTGGGTAGCCATGACGACGGTCGTGCCCGTGCGGTTGATTCGATCCAGGAGGCGCATGATGCCCAGCGACGTCTCCGGATCCAGGTTGCCGGTGGGCTCATCCGCGAGCAGCAGCTCAGGACGATTCACCATGGCGCGCGCGATGGCGACGCGCTGCTCCTCGCCGCCGGAGAGCTCGTGCGGCAGGCGCGACTCCTTGCCGGACAGTCCCACCAGCTCGAGAGCGTCCGGGACGGCCGTCTCGATCGCGTGACGCGGCTTGCCGATGACCTGCATGGCCAGCGCGACGTTCTCGTACACGGTCTTGGAGGGCAGCAGTCGGAAGTCCTGAAAGACCGTGCCGATCTGGCGGCGCAGCTTCGGGACCGCCCACGTGGACAGCTTGGACACATCCTTGCCGAGCACCCACACCTTGCCGCTGGTCGCCTTCATTTCGCGCATGACGAGCTGCAGGAACGTGGACTTGCCGGAACCCGACTTGCCGACGAGGAACACGAACTCTTCGCGTTCCACCTCCAGCGAGACGTGGTCCAGCGCGGGCTGGGCACCTGGCGTGTACACCATGGTGACATCTTCAAAACGAATCATGGGACCGTCCGATCGGGGTCAATAGTCCCTGTCAGATTAGGTAACGATCGTGTCACGACCCGGCTGCGACACGCGGAAAACCGCCGGTGTGTCACTCAGCCCTCCACCCCGGGTGCCTTGGACACGCACTTGGCCCCGGCCTCGTGCATCGATTGACGAGGCCAGGGCCGGGTGACGCGTTGACGTGCGGCTCAGTCCTGGGCGGCGTTCTGCTCGTTCTTGCGCCAGCGAATACCAGCGTTGATGAAGCCGTCGATGTCGCCATCGAAGACAGACTGGGGATTGCCCGACTCGTACTCGGTGCGCAGGTCCTTGACCATCTGATACGGCTGCAGGACGTAGGAGCGCATCTGGTCGCCCCACGACGCCTTGACGTCGCCGGCGAGCTCCTTCTTCTTCGCCTGCTCTTCCTCGTGACGCAAAACGAGGAGGCGGGACTGTAGGACGCGCAGAGCGGCCGCACGGTTCTGGATCTGCGACTTCTCATCCTGCATGGACACGACGATACCCGTGGGAATGTGAGTCATACGCACGGCCGAGTCGGTCGTGTTCACGGACTGGCCGCCGGGACCCGAGGAACGGAAGACATCAACCTTCAGCTCGGACTCGGGAATCTCGATGTGATCAGTCGTCTCAATCAGGGGGATGACCTCGACGGCGGCGAAGGACGTCTGGCGCCGACCCTGGTTATCGAAGGGGCTGATACGCACGAGGCGGTGGGTGCCGGCCTCGACGCTCAGCGTGCCGTAGGCGTAGGGGGCCTGGACCTCGAAGGTCGCCGACTTCAAGCCGGCCTCTTCGGCGTAGGACGTATCCATGACCTTCGTCGGGTAGCCGTGACGCTCCGCCCAACGCAGGTACATGCGCAGGAGGATCTCGGCGAAGTCGGCGGCGTCCACGCCGCCCGCGCCGCTTCGGATCGTGATGACGGCGTTGCGCTCGTCGTACTCACCGTCCAGCAGCGTGCGGATCTCCAGGTCACTCAGGTCCTTGCGGAGCTTCTCCAGGTCGGCTTCGGCTTCGGCCAGGATGTCGGCGCTCTCGTCCGGGTCCTCGGCGGCCATGTCCACCATGGCCTCCAGGTCGTCGATGCGCTCACTCATCTGCGTGACGCGGTCAAGCTCGCTCTGGCGGTGGCTGAGCGCGCTCGTGACAGCCTGGGCGGCGCTCGGGTCGTCCCACAGGTCGGGCGCGGCCGCCTTCTCATTCAGCTCGGCGATCTGCGCGCGCAGCTTGTCCGGCTGCACGACCGCGAGGATGTTCTCCATCGTGGTGCGCAGGGACGGGATCTCTTCAGAAAATTCAATGGCCACCCATCCAGGGTAGCGGATCGGGCCGCCAACGAGGAACGCTACGGCGCTGTGGTGGCAGGGCTTACTCCCCCGCCAGCGGCAGATACGACGGCGCCCCGACGTCAATAAGACGCCGGGGCGCCCACAAGAAGCGGATCAGATGAGACCCATCGCAACCATCGTGTCGGCCACCTTGCGGAAGCCCGCCAGGTTCGCGCCGGCCACATAGTCGCCAGCCACACCGTATTCCTCGGCGGTGGCGACGGTGTTCGCGTGGATGTCGACCATGATCTGGTGGAGCTTGGCGTCGGTCTCCTCGAAGGGCCACTGGGTGCGGCCCGAATTCTGCTGCATCTCGAGGCCGGAGGTGGCCACGCCACCCGCGTTGGAGGCCTTGCCGGGGGCATAGGCGACGCCCGCCGCCTGCAGAGCTTCGATCGCCTCAGGGGTGGTGGGCATGTTCGCACCCTCGGCGACCAGCTGGACGCCGTTTTTGATGAGGCTCTGAACGCCGGACAGGGGCAGCTCGTTCTGGGTCGCGCAGGGCAGGGCCACGTCACAGGGAACGTTCCAGATGGAGCCGTCGGCCACGAAGACGGCGCCGGGGCGCTCGGCCGCGTAGTCGGAGACGCGTCCACGACGCACCTCCTTGACGTCCTTGAGCAGCGCGACGTCGATACCCGCCTCGTCCACGACGTAACCGGAGGAGTCGGAGACGGCGACGACGGTCGCGCCCAGCTGCTGGGCCTTCTCGGTCGCGTAGATCGCCACGTTGCCCGAGCCGGACACCACGACACGCTTGCCGTCAAAGCTGGTGCCCTTCGCGGCGAGCATCTCGGCGGCGAAGTAGACGAGGCCGTAGCCGGTGGCCTCGGTACGCGCAAAAGAACCGCCCCAGGTCAGGCCCTTGCCGGTCAGGACACCCGCGTCGAAGCGGTTCTTGAGGCGCTTGTACTGGCCGAACATGTAGCCGATCTCGCGGCCGCCCACGCCGATGTCGCCCGCAGGCACGTCGGTGTCGGGCCCGATGTGTCGGGAGAGCTCAGTCATGAAGGACTGGCAAAAACGCATGACCTCGGCGTCAGACTTGCCCTTGGGGTCGAAGTCCGCGCCACCCTTGCCGCCGCCCATGGGCAGGCCGGTCAGGGCGTTCTTGAAGATCTGCTCGAAACCAAGGAACTTGATGATGGACAGGTTCACGGAGGGATGGAAACGCAGGCCGCCCTTGTAGGGGCCGAGCGCAGAGTTGAACTGGACGCGGAAGCCGCGGTTCACGCGGATGTTGCCCTTGTCGTCGGCCCACGGAACGCGGAACTGGAGCTGGCGCTCGGGCTCGACGATGCGGTCGATGATGGCCAGGTCGGCATATTCGGGGTGGCGCTCGGCGAGGGGCGCGATGGTCAGGAGGACCTCGTAGACGGCCTGGTGGAACTCGGCCTGGGCGGGATCACGGCGCTCAACGGATTCGAAAACGGAGGCCAGCGCGGGGGAAAGACGAGATGTATCAAAGCTGCTCATGGCTTAAAGTTTACGTTTCGTTTACCCTCACTTCTGAGGCCATCCCACAATGTGACCGTAGCGGACGCCACTTTAGTACTGCCTGTGAGCCTCCCGAAGGCACGCACTCGAGGTCCGCATCAGCTCGGGAACCGCCGCCGTACGCAAAACAGGAGGCACCAACGACACGGTCGGCCGTGCGCTCACTGCGACCTCCACCTCGGTATCGCTGATGCTCACCCCACTCAAGGTCACGCCATCGCCCACCTTGCACGTGGTGTCCGACAGCACCGCAAGGCCCTCCTCGACCCGAGAACGCACCCCGGCCTCGTCTACTTCGAGCGCGTCTCCTTCCACGAAGAATGCGCCGCTTGCACCGTTGCCGCCTCCAACGCTCGCCAGGGCGTCAGCGCACGACACAAGCCTGCGATCCTGCATCGCGACCTCGGTCAGCGCGAGAGACACGAAAAGAAACAGACATACGAACGCGCAACCTGCACCCATCAGCACGCCGACGCGCCCCTCATCACCCATGAGCCACCACCTCCCGGACGGGCACGCGCGCACTCGAGGACACACCCACACCGGCGCTTCCCAGCCACGCGGGCACGAAGGGCAGGGGGACGCGTACAGACACCTGCACGTCAACGACGCCCCCATCGCCCTCGCACCCAACACAATTCGGGGACACGTCCGCCTGAGCATCGATCCCAAAGTCCTCCACGATGAGCGCAACAGCATGGGACGCGTCGGCTTCGCGAGTGGGGTCCTCAGCGAGAATCCGCGCGGCCTCACGCGCCCCCGCATCCACCGCCATCGCACCGGCACTCACCTGCCCAACCGCGAGAACAATGTAGAGGACTGGAATGACGAGGACGACCAGGATGCCCAGGAATTCCACGCTGGCGTCCCCGTTCTCGTTCACGGCCCCTCCATGAGAGCGCGACCGTGCACGGTGAGCCACCGCGTCCCAAAGCCTCCGATGAGGGGCAGGCGCGTACGAACAGTGACAACGAGCACGTCGACTCCGCCGTCATCCTCGCGCCCGACGTCGATCTCACGATCCTTCGGTGCACCCACGAGAGAATCGAGGAGTTCTCCCGTCCGAGCCCTCGCCTCGTCTTCGTCGCCGCCGAGGAGACCACCGCGGCGCGCACCCTCAGAAGCAGCGCTCACACTCATCGTGCGCACGTGCGAGGCGAAGGCAATCTGGACGAGCAGGAGAATCACGAGGACAACGAGACCCTGGACGAGGACTGTCGACACGACCTCGGAGCCTCGCTCGGGATGCGCGTCAGATTCCTGAAATCGAGTCCATCGCACGGTTAAAGATCTCCACGAGACGCTCCGAGGCGACTCCCCAAATAAGGACAACGAGGGCAGCCGTCATCAGCGTGATGAGCACCCATCCGGGCACGTCACCGCGCTCCCCGAGGGGAGTTTTCCTCAGGAATAGTTTCTTCATGACTGTTTTCCTTTCTTCATGGTGTGAAATCCAGGGCGATGAGTCCCGGATAGAGGGCGAACATGACGGTCACGGGCAAGATGAGAAAGACGACGGGCAACAGCATGGCGATCTCACGCCTGCCTCCCTCCTCCATCAGGGCGGCGAGGGATCGTTCTCGCTGGTCGCGCGCCTGGTCATGCAGGACCGAGGCCAGGGGCGAACCACGCTCAATTGCGGTCGTGAGCGTTCGGCTCAGGCGCGTGAGAGCAGGCGATTCGGTGCGCTCAACGAGGTCGGAGAGCGCACGCACGGAGGGCGTACCGTTACGGATATGACCAGCGGTGAGGGACAGTTCCACCCCCAGTGGCCCACCCGCACACCCCGCAACCCGCTCAATGGCGGCAGGAATCGACTCCCCCGCCGCAACCGCGAGCGCCAGCAGCTCCGCACAGTCGGGAACGGCGACGTCGATCGCACGCTGCCTGGCGCGGGCCCGCACAGTGAGGAAACGGTCCATACCTGCAACTCCCAGGAGCGTGCCGACGAGAGCGCACGCACACAGGGGCACGAGCGAGGCGCGCAGCGAAGAGGCTGGGCGCGCGCTGAGGGCGAGGCAGGCGAGGATGAAACCGGCGATCCCTGCGAGTGCCTGGCGTAGCCTGAAGACAGAGACCTCCGGCGCCATTCCCGCCAGGGCGAGACGGCGTGCAACGGACTGCGTGGTCGACCCCAGGGATTCGAGGGCAGCCGCGCTGACACGCCGAGCCCACGCGCTCACGGGTGAAGGAGCCTCCTCACTGACGCGACCCTGCGCCACTCGGGCCGCGAAGGAGGGTCGGCGTGCGAACCAGGCCGCCGCACAGAGGGCAATACCTCCCACTAATAGCGCGCTGGCTGCCACGTCGAGGATGCGAAAGGTCCAGGGACTCACGATCCACCCCCCAGGTTGCGCGGATCGGAGCTCAGCCGACTCATTGCCTTCATCGCCAGGTAGGCGATGACGCAGATCCCGGCACCCGAGCACAGGACGGCGATGCCTCCCGGGGAGTTCCAGACGCTCGCGCTGGCGCCTCCTCCGGACAGGAGCAGGAGGACGACCCACGGCGCAGCGATTCCGAGGCGAGCCGCCCCTACCGTCCACGACTGGCGGGCCTCGAGTTCACCACGCACACGGGCATCCTCGCGCAGGAGCGTGGCCAGGTCCTGCAAGAGGCGCGTCAGGTCGGCGCCACCGACGGAGCGCGCAATACGCAGCGCCTCAATAATGCGATCGGCAACGGGATCTGCGACTTCTTCTTTCATCCGATCAAGCGCGGGAGCAAAACGCCCGTGAGCGCTGTAGTCGCGGGAAAAGGCCTCGAAGGCAAAGCGGATGGGGACGGGGCCCTCCTGCGCGAGGTCACACAGCACTTGGGGCAACGACGTGCCCGCACGCACGCCGGACACCATCGCATCAATGACCTCTGGCCATGCGGCACGAACGGTCTTGGCGTGGGCATGCACCCGGGAGACGACCCAGGCGTAGGGGAGGAAAGACGCGCCAAGCGACACAATAAGGGCGACCGGCCATGCACCGGTAACAGCGAGGACGAGCACCGCGACGACCGCCCCGATCACACCGCTGAGTATGACCAGGCGCCCCGCCGTCAGCCCCGGGACGCGTGCGCGCGCAACGTCCTCACGCACGCGCTTCCACGGCCCCCACGGTCTCCACACGGGCGCGGGTAGGAACCACGGGGAGAGGGCCACAACCATCCCAATCCCGAACACGAGCCCACACACGATGGATATCACGCCGTCCCCCACTCCAGCAGGGACGCCAGGTCGAACCCGGCCGCAGCAAAGCGGTCATGCAGGTCCAGTCCGCCGCTGCCGCGTTCGCAGCGGATCCCGTCGTACGTAAAGAGCGACGCAGTTTCGATCCGATTACCTTCAACGCGCCCGGGAACCGCAAGAATCTCGGCGACGTGTCGGTGTCCATCGGTTCCACGCTCGACGTGACACACGAGGTCAATCGACGAGGCCAAGGTCGGAGTGACGAACGCCGTCGTGACGTTTTCTCCCGCGAGGAGAGGCAGGATCGAGAGTTTATCGAGGGCCTCACGAGCCGAATTGGCATGCACGGTCGCCATACCTGGAACACCGGCGTTGAGGGCAACGAGGAGATCGAGGGCCTCAGGGCCTCGCACCTCGCCGACGATCAGGTATTCGGGGCGCATACGCAGGGACTCGCGCACGAGATCACGCAGGGTAATCTCCCCCGTACCCTCCGCGCCCGCCGGACGAGTCTGCATCGCAACGTGGTCCCAGTTAGCCAGACCCAGCTCGAAGACTTCCTCGCAGGAGATAACGCGGCGCGAACGCGGAAGCTCCCCCGCCAGGGCGCGCAGCAGCGTCGTCTTGCCCGCCTGAGTTCCTCCCGAAACGAGCACAGACAGCCCGCAACTGACGGCGGCCGAGAGGAAGTCGCGCATCGGCGGAGCGACCATCTCGACCGCAACCAGATCCTCCAGGGTGCGCGCCCGCTGGATGTGTTTGCGGATGTTCACGCTCCACGACGAACCCGTCACCGGCGGAATGACGACATGGAGACGCTCCCCGCCCGCGAGCATCGCGTCCACGAAGGGACTCGACAGGTCGAGCCTGCGTCCCGAGTGGTGCAGCATCCTCTCCACGAGGGCCCGCACATCCTCGTCCGCGAGGATGAGGCTGGTCAACTCGGCCACACCACCACGCGCGACGAACACGCGCGAGGCCGCGTTGATCCATATTTCCTCCACCGACGGATCATCCATGAGCACCTGGAGCGGGCCGAGGCCGCAGATGTCGTCCATGAGGTCCGCTTCGATCTGCGCTCGGGCAGAGGGCAACAGGTCGGGTACGTGCCGATCAATGGCACGCTCGATGAGCGCGCGCACCGCCGCAGGATCGCGAGCCGCGTCAATGCCGCCCGCAGCCAATCCCTCTCGGACACGCGCCGCGAGAGAACGCGTGATGGCTTCCATCGCTGCGCCTCCTTGCTACAGACCAAGCCAATGTGTCGAAAATAACAGAGTTATTCAGAAAGGAGCAAACCCACACCCGCCCAATCTCCCACGACTCCGCGCGGGGAAGCACTCGCGTGCCCTTACACGCGATACGTTAAGTCAATGACCTCCCCGAAGAGCCCCCTCGAACTGGCAGCCCTGGCCACCGCCGCCGTCCCCGGTATGCGCGTCACCGCCCTGCGCCCGCCCTCCTACAGCGACGAGCTCTCTACCGTGACCGGCATCGAAGATGCCGCAGGCAACCGCTGGATCGTCACCTGCCCCCACGAAGAGGTCTCAGGCCCCGCCCTCGAAGCAGCCTCCGGAATCCTCGACCGACTCGGGCAGGCACACGACCACGACTACATCCCCTTCGACGTGCCACGACTGGCCGGGCAGGCCAAGCTCGCACATGGCGGAAGCGTCTACGTCCACCGCGATCCGGGCGGCGCCGCCCCCACGGACGAGGACCTCGACACCGACCCGCTCCTGCCCGCCTCTCTCGGACGCGCCCTCGCAGCCCTCCACAACCTCCCCGAGACCGTATTCTCCGCGATCGGACTACCCACCTACACGGCCATCGAATGCCGCGACCGTAACCTCGCCCTCCTCGACGAAGCCGCCCGCGAGGCCACCATTCCCGCCGCCCTGTGGAGCCGCTGGGAAGCCGCCCTCGAAGACGTCTCCCTCTGGCGCTTCCCCGCCGCCCCCGTCCACGGCGACATCCAAGAACACTGCCTATCCATCAAACGCGGCTCACTCCTCGCCATCAGCGGCTGGACCAGCGCGCACGTGGGCGACCCCGCCCTCGACATCGCGTGGATCCAGGCCACCGCATCCGACGCATTCCTCGAACGCTTCCGCGAAACCTACGGACACGAGCGCCGCGCCACCGACCTGCACGTCTTTACACGCGCCCAGCTCATGAGCGAGATCGCCCTCGTCCGCTGGCTCGTGCACGGGCTGCACGCCGAAGACACTTCCGTCATCGACGAGGCACGTGCCATGCTCGACGACCTCGCCAAGGACCTCGACGGCGAGCCCCTCCTGCCCTCGCACGCATCCGCGATGGGAGCCCGCATCTCCCTGACCCCCATCGAATCCCCCTCCGCCTCGCCGATCGACGCCTCGGAACCCACGCCGAGCGCAGCGGACGAAGCCGACGAGGACGCCTCCGGCGAACCCACCGTCCCCGTCTCGCGCCCCGCCTCCGCACTCAGACGCAAGCTCGCACAAGGCGAAGTCGACCGCGCCGCCCCCACCGAGCGCCTCAGCCTCGGCCCCGACGGCACGCTGCTGCGCTAACCGCGCCGCGCCGCCCGCGGACCACCCGCCCGGGGCGCTCCGACGTCACAAACCGGGGCCCGCCAAGTTTCCACCTGACGGGCCCCAGCCTCGTTGATCGTTGCGACAGTGCACGCCTCAGCGGGACTGATCATCCCCCTCACGTGACGCCTCCAGAGCATCAACGCGGCGCTGAAGATCCTCCATCTGAAGGCGCAAGATCGCAGCCTCCTCCGTCAGGCGACGACGATCCTCATCCGAACGCGACAGATCCACCGAAAGACGCAGCGACAGCAACAGCAACACCACGCCGGCCACAAAATAGCCCAAGTTCAGCGGAACAACGACACCCAGCTGCATCGCCGTCCACTTCAGCGTCTGCGGGAAAATGGAGAGCAGCGCGGTGAAGAACGCGATGCAATACCACCACAGACCGTAGCGCTCCTTCAGGCCCGAGTTACGCATCTTGACGAACACCATCACCAGGATGATGATCGCGAACACCAGTCCAAGCACATAGGTGGGGCTCATGCGTTCTCCTCCGGCGCCTGGGCGACCTTCTCACCGGGGCGCGAAAGAGACACCGCGAGGGCCATCGTCGCGCGCACCAGGAAGATCGCCGATTTGATCGGATTGTGGGAGGGCTCCCCGCCGGCCCGCGGGTGCATCTGCACACCGACCTCACGCACGACCAAGTGCGAGCGCGCCGCAATGACGAGCGCACCAATCGTGTCACCCAGATACTCAGCCGGATAGTTGTGCGCAAACAGGGCCAGCGCCCGAGGCCCGTAGAGCTTGAAGCCACTCGTCGTATCACTGAGGCGAGTCTTGCACACGCGCGAAAGGATCAACGAGAAGAGATTCATTGCCCACTTACGAGGACCCCGCGCACGATAGTCACCCTTACCCGCAAAACGCGAACCGATCACGACGTCCGCATGCTCGCGCGAAGCCGTCTCGATCAGGGTGTCAATCTCGCGCGGATCATGCTGGCCATCCGCGTCGAGCTGACACGCGTACTCGTACCCCATGCGCTGGGCATACTGGAAGCCGGCGCGCATGGCGCCACCGACACCCAGATTGAGGGGCAGGTCGAGGACGGCGACGCCCGCGGCGCGCGCGATATCGGCGGTCGCATCCATCGACCCGTCGGAGACCACGAGAATGTCCGCGAAAGAAGGCTTCTCAGCCATCACCATCTCGAGGACATCACCGAGCACCTCCTCCTCGTTCCACGCAGGGATAACGATGAGCAGGCGGGATTGAGCACTGGGACGGCTCACTCAGTACCCCTCGCGCTCAAGCAGCTCAAGCAGGTAAGCACCATAGCCGGACTTCACCAGGGGTTCGGCACGCTGGCGCAGCCCCTCGTCGTCAATAAAGCCCATGCGCCACGCGACCTCCTCGGGGGCACCGATCTTCATGCCCTGGCGGGCCTCAACCGTACGCACGAAAGCCGTGGCGTCAGCGAGCGAGTCGAACGTGCCCGTGTCCAGCCACGCAGTGCCGCGCGGGAGGACCTCGACCTTGAGCTTTCCTGCCTCGAGGTAGGAGCGGTTCACGTCGGTAATCTCGTACTCGCCGCGCGCACTCGGCTTGAGGTTGCGGGCAATCTCGACCACGTCGTTGTCGTAGAAGTACAGGCCAGGCACCGCGTAGTTCGACTTGGGGTTCTCAGGCTTCTCCTCGATGGACAGAGCGTTGAACTCCTCGTCGAATTCCACGACACCGTACGCGCGCGGATTGGACACGTGGTAGGCAAAGACCGCACCGCCGTCGGGGTCGACGTGGCGACGCAGCTGGGCGCCCATGCCGGGCCCGTAGAAGATGTTGTCGCCCAGGACCAGGGCAGCGCTGTCATTACCCACGTGATCGGCACCGAGCACGAAAGCCTGCGCAAGGCCGTTGGGCTCGTGCTGGACCGCGTAGGAGATGTTGACGCCGAGCTGGCTGCCATCGCCAAGCAGGCGATGGAAGGAGGGTGCGTCATGCGGCGTGGTGATGACGAGCACCTCGGAAATACCCGCCAACATCAGGGTTGACAGCGGGTAGTAGATCATCGGCTTGTCGTAGACGGGGACGAGCTGCTTCGATGTCCCCAGCGTGATCGGGTTCAGACGGGTGCCCGAGCCGCCCGCCAGGATGATGCCTTTCATGTTGCCTCCGCTTCCCGGCGCGCCCTCGAGTGGGTCGCGCGTCGTTGACAATTATCCCTATCACCGAGTATTTTTCCACAACTTCGCCCCTGCGCGCGCCCATGGGGCGGCGCACACCGCCGAGAGGGTGTAGATCGGATAGTATTTACGTGGAATGTTACGTCCGCACACAATCCACGCACGTAAGGAAGAACCATGGCGCCCACCGCTAAGCCCCTGGGGATTACGACCACGCCGATCCCCGGCTTTTTGCGCATTGATCTGACTGTTCACGGCGATAATCGAGGCTGGTTCAAGGAGAACTGGCAGCGCGAAAAGATGGTCGCGCTGGGTCTGCCAGATTTCGGCCCCGTGCAGAACAACATCTCGTTCAATGACGAGGTTGGGGTAACCCGCGGCATTCACGCGGAGCCGTGGGATAAGTTCGTGTCGGTCGCGACGGGCCGCGTGTTCGGCGCATGGGTGGACCTGCGCGAAGGCCCTTCGTTCGGCACCGTCTACACGACGATCATTGATCCGGGTGTCGCGGTCTTCGTGCCTAAAGGCGTGGGTAACTCCTACCAGACCCTAGAGCCGAACACGGCGTATACGTACCTGGTGAACGACCACTGGTCGCCGGACGCACGCTATACCTTCCTGAATCTGGCTGACGAGACGGCCGCCGTGGATTGGCCGATTCCGCTTGAGCGCGCCATCCTGTCGGACAAGGATAAGGCTCACCCGCGCATGGCGGACGTGACCCCCTTCCCGGCTCCCGCCCCGGCGGGTCGCCGTGCGCTCGTGACGGGTGCGAATGGTCAGCTGGGCCGCGAGCTCATGCGCGCCCTGCCCGAGGCCGGCTTCACGGTCACGGGCGTGGACCTGCCCGAGGTGTCGATTTCCGACGCCGAGCAGGTGGCCGCGCTGCCGTGGAACGACATCGACGTGGTCATCAACGCCGCCGCGTGGACGAACGTGGACGGCGCTGAGACGCCCGAGGGACGCCGTGCAACCTGGCAGGCGAACTCGACCGGCCCGGCCGTCCTGGCGCGCGAGGCGACGGCTCACGGCGTGACGATGGTCCACATTTCGACTGAGTATGTCTTTGATGGCACTCAGGATGTGCACGTTGAGGATGAGGCCCCCTCTCCCCTGGGCGCGTACGGCCAGTCGAAGGCGGGCGGCGACGCCGCGGTGGCTTCGACCCCCAGGCACTACATCGTGCGCACCTCCTGGGTCGTGGGAGACGGCAAGAACTTCCTGAAGACCATGGCATCCCTGGCAGATCAGGGCACCTCCCCATCGGTCGTGTCCGACCAGGTGGGTCGCCTGACCTTCACGTCCGACCTGGCGCGCGGCATCATTCACCTGCTGACCACCGGCGCCGAATTTGGCACCTACAACCTGTCGGGTGAGGGCCCGGTCATGAGCTGGGCGCAGGTCGCCAAGCGCGTGTTCGAGCTGTGCGGCCGCGATCCGGAAGACGTCACGCCCGTGACCACGGAAGAGTACTTCGCGGGCCGAGAGGTGGCTCCGCGCCCCCTGTCCTCGGTCCTGGACCTGACGAAGATCAAGGCCGCTGGCTTCACTCCCGAGGATTCCTCGCAGCACATCGACTCCTACGTCGCTTCCCTGCGCGGTTGACCCTTGTAGCGACGAGGCCCCGGGCGCTTCTGGACAGCGCCCGGGGCCTCGCGTATGCCGGTTTGACTTCGGGCAGTGTGCGCGCATGCGAGCCTGACGTACTGCCTCCCAGTCAGACTCGCGGACGGGGCTAAGAGCTCGGCCGCAAGCTAAGTACGCGGATAGGTTACGAAGATACGGATAGGTTAGAAGCATGCGGATAGGTTAATAACCTATCCGCGTACACACGATCGAGGGCAGCTGTGGACCCTCAAGCACCGGAGCGCAACATCAGCGGAACATCGCTACGCATCCCCACCAATTTCGCATGCAATTCCCCGATGACTCTTTCAAGCTTTGAAATCGCAACGTTGGTATTCCAACGTTTTCTCAATACGGCAAAACAGACCTGATGGGAATTGCATGCGATATAAAGGGCCGGGGCCGGCCACGCTGAATCGCGCAGCTGGCCCCGGCCTCGTCACGGAAGAACTCTTAGAAGTACGCCTTCATCATGGACACCAGGTCGTAGCCGTAGTTCTTGGCCGCGGCCCATCCGGTGCGGTTCGGGTTCTCCTGGATGCCAAGGTATTCGACCACCGGGGCAGCACCCTTGCGCACGTAGGTGAAGCGCGGGTCGACGACCGTGTTCGCGAGCGAGGCCGTGGTCACCGAGTTGTCCGCGTAGGCTCGCAGGTGCTGGACCTGGGCGCGAATGCCGGTGCGCACATCCGGGAATGTGGCACCCTTCGCGCCGCCGCCGACCGCGCCGATGCCGGAGAAGTTGTACTGACTCACGCTCACGTCACCGCCAAATCGCAGCCAGCCCGTTTCCTTCATGGCCTGGACGAAGACCAGCTCGGGGGACACACCCTCGGCCACGGCCTCGTCGTAAACGATGGACGCGAAATCACGGATCGTCGGCGCACCGCCGCCGGCCAGCGCACTCGGATAGCTGTAGCCCGCCTGGTCCCAGGCGTCTTCCATCGCGTCGATGACCTCGGAGCGCGAGGCGGTGGGTGCAGTCATGATGAGGCGCTGACCCGCAGCGTTCGTCACGGAGGCGCTACGATCGGCCGAACGAGAGGCCGCAGGAGCACCGCTGCCATCCGCATAGCCCAGCCACGCCCCCGATGAGGCGAAGGAGGAGGTGCGTCCATCAACGTCATGCGTGCCCGTGACCATCGCACCCGAGGAGGGATCGAGCCAGTACCAGGTGCCGCCATCGAGCAGCCAGCCCGTGTTCATCGCGCCGGAGCCCGCCATGTGATACCAGGTGCCACCGACCTTGACCCAGCCCGTGACCATCGCACCCGAGGAGGGATCGAGCCAGTACCAGGTGCCGCCATCGAGCAGCCAGCCGGTGTTCATCGCGCCGGAGCCCGCCATGTGATACCAGGCACCGCCGACCTTGACCCAGCCCGTGACCATCGCACCATCGGAATCGAGGTAGTACCAGGTGCCACCATCGAACAGCCAGCCGGTGTTCATCGCGCCGGAGCCCGCCATGTGATACCAGGCACCGCCGACCTTGACCCAGCCCGTGACCATCGCACCATCGGAATCGAGGTAGTACCAGGTGCCACCATCGAACAGCCAGCCGGTGTTCATCGCGCCGGAGCCCGCCATGTGATACCAGGCACCGCCGTCCTTGACCCAGCCGGTGGCCATGTCGCCGTCACGGCGCAGGTAGTACCAGCTCTCGCCGTCCTTCTTCCAGCCCGTCACCATCGCGGTGGAGTCGTCAAAGAAGTAGCGGCGCCCGTTGATGGTGGACCATCCGCGGATCGTGCGCCCATCGGAACCCGCCCAGTACCAGCGGCCGCCCGCGCTGAACCAGCCGGTCTTGGCCTGGCCGTCGCGCACGAAGCGCCAGGTGTCGCCCGACCGCTCCCACGTCCCCTTGCTCAGCCCGTAGGTCTGGGCGATGCCGGTCGCGTCGGCGACGCCGAGGGAACGCACGAAGGCGGGGTCGCGTAGCAGCTGCGCATCCGAGGAGGAGGTCAGGAAGGCGTGCTCAACGATGATGCCGGGCATGTTCTCCTCGCGGGCCTGTCGGATGATCGCGTAGTAGTCGCCCGTGGAGCCGTCCGGGTAGTTGTAGTACGGGTTGTCGCGGGTTTTGATGCCTCGGTCCGCGAGGCCAAGATCGGTGAGCTTGTCCTGGATGTTACTGGAGAGCTGGCGCCCCTTCGTGTGAGTGGCGTAGTTGTACGAGGAGGAGTTTCCGTACCAGACCTCCGCGCCGCGCGCGAGGGGCGAACCCGAGTTGAAGTGGATGGAGACGAGCGCGTCGGCGCGGGCCGCAGCGGCCGTCTGGACGCGGCTGGACAGGTCCTCGCTGAGGTTTTCGGAGGGCCTGACGTCGGTTGATCGGGTCATGACGACGGTGACGCCGTCGTAGGACTCAAGTTCCTCCTTGAGGGCCAGGGACACCTCGAGGGTCAGGTCCTTCTCGCGCAGGCCGTTGGCGACCGCGCCAGAGTCGGACCCCCCGTGCCCGGGGTCGATGGCGATGATGATTCCGGTTGCCGCCTGGGCGGGCGGCACCAGTGCCGCGACGGCGGCGCCGAGCGCCAGGGTGAGGCCGGCTGCGAGTTTCCTCCACGGGGAGCGCATAGTCATCCTTCAAGTTGTTAGCGTGACAACCGAGATTTTAGTTACTTATGTTGTAACTGTAAACATGAAAATAGTTACACGAATCAACCGCTATGAACTAATGGGATTGTTTTGCGAATGGTGAGACGAGGCCTGGGCCGGGATCCGCTCTCGGGAACGGGAAGGCGGCCGCGCGCACAGCCGCAACGCACCCCCTCAGAGCGCAGAAACGGACCGCCGCTGAACGTGGAACGCCCCTCCTCAGACCACTAACGATCCACCCCGGAACGCCCCCTTAGACTGCGGAACACACCGCCGCAGCAGCCGCCCTCGAGGACGTCTCGATCGAGCGATGCTCACGCACCCAGGCGCGCGCCCGCGTCGGCCCCACCCAGGGAGCGTTGCCCGACGCGATGGCTACCATGGCCTCGGCGATCTCATCGGCGTCGAGGCCGCACGCCACCCCGAGCCCACCTTCCGCGACGTCGCGGGCAGCCTGACCGGGCCCCGCGTAAATGACGGGAGTGCCCTGCGCGAGGGAGGCGAGAATCTTCGTCGGGTAGGCGTAGTCGTACCCGCCCGGGCACAGCGAGGCGAGCGTGGCGGTGGCTCGCGCCATCCACCGGTCGGCCTCCTCAGCGCTGACGGCGGGGATCATCTCGACGCCGGCCACGCCTCGTGAGCGCTCCGCGAGGGCATTCCATCCACTCCCCTGCCCCACGAACATCAGGCGCGCATCCCCGAGCCGCGCTCGTACGCGCTCGAAGGCGTCGACGAAGACCTCGGGGGCCAGCCACTGGGCGACCGTGCCCGCGTAGACGAAGACGGGACCATCGCAGGCGGGGAATCCCTCGGGGGTGCCGGTGGCCACGCCTTCCGGCACGCGCACGCCGTTGGGGACGACCGCGACATCGCGCGCCCCCAGGTCATGGGCGCGGCGCGCGACCCCGTCGGACACGGCGATGACGCGGCGAGCGCCACGCAGCGCGAAGGATTCCAGCCCCGCGACCGCGCGCACGACGAGCCCGGGCACGCCCGCGAGCGCGGCAGCGTCCGAGACGATGTCGGCGCAGTAGTAGACGTAGGGGACGCGGCGCGCTGCGCACGCGATGCGCACGGCGGCACCGGTCGTCGGCGGGGGTTCGGAGACGACGACGTCCGGGCGCGGGCCGACCACGAGGCGCGCGACGAGGGGTAGGTCGAAAGACAGGTAGGAAACATAGCCACGCACGGCCCCCGTCCGATCGCGCAGCACGGGGGCGCGTCGCACGCTGACGAGCCCGCGCCCCTCCCCCGACTCGACGCCGCCGTCTGCGAACTGTCGGGCGTCGCGGGCGACGGAAGGAGCTAGGCGCGATGTGAGGACCTGGACCCTGTCGCCTCCTGCGGCGAGCGCGCGGACAAGTGCCCCGAGGCGCAAGGCGGCAGCCGTCGGCTCGGGCGTGAAAGTGCGGGTCGCGAGGGTCACTAGCATGCAGGATTGGCTCCCCCGCCGATGGTGACGCGCGGGGTGCCGACCCACGCCTGGGGGCTCGTGATTGCGCGCCCGTCGACGAGCAGTCGAACGCCGGGCAAGTCGGAGGGAGTCAGGTCCCGGTAACACTCGTGGTCCGCCTGGATGATGGCCGCGTCCACCTCCTCGCCGAGGTGGTAGGCGTCCCACCCGAAGGACGCCAGCTCCTCGTCGGAGTAGAGCGGATCGTGGACGCTCGCCCGCGCCCCTGCCTCGCGCAGCGCGCAGGTGACGCCGAATACGCCGGAGAACGCGGTTTCCTTGACACCGCCGCGGTAGGCGGCGCCCAGGACCACGACGCGCAGGCCGTCCAGGGACCCCAGCAGAGCGGCGGCACGCGAGACCGCGTAGGCGGGCATCGCGGCGTTCGCGGCGCGGGCCGCGGACACGACGGTCGCGTCCGGATCGCCGGCCAAATACAGGCGCGGGTAGACGGGGATGCAGTGGCCGCCGACCGCGATGCCGGGCCGGTGGATGTGGGAGTAGGGCTGGGAGTTGCAGGCCTCAATGACGCGCGCGACGTCGATGCAGGCCGCATCCGCGTAACGCGCGAATTGGTTCGCCAGGCCGATGTTGACGTCCCGGTAGGTGGTCTCGGCGAGCTTGGCCATCTCGGCGGCCTCGGCCCCGCCCATGGGCCACACGCCGTTGGGGCGCGGCAGGTCGTCGCGCTCGTCGAAGGAGAGGACGGCCTCGTAAAAGCGAACGCCGCGCGCCTCGCCGGCCTCGCTCAGTCCACCCACGAGCTTCGGGTAGCGCGCCAGGTCGGCGAAAACCCGTCCGGTAAGGACGCGCTCGGGCGAAAAGACGACGTCGAAGTCGCGGCCCTCGAGCAGGCCGGAGACCTCCTCGATGAGGGGCTTGTAGCGTCCGCGCGTCGTGCCCACGGGCAGGGTCGTCTCGTAGGAGACGAGGGTGCCGCCTGTCAGGTGCTCAGCCATGGAGCGGGTCGCAGCGTCCATGATCGTAAAGTCGGGACGGCTCTCATCGTCGACGACGAGGGGCACGACCATGACGACGGCGTCGGCCCCGGGGATCGCGTCAGCGTACTCGGTCGTGGCCCGCAGGGCGCCGGAGGAGATAAGCGGGGGCAGGTACTCGGCGAGGTGTGCCTCGCCCGGGAAGGGTTCTTCTCCCCCGTTGATGAGTGCGACCATGCGAGGGTTCACGTCCACGCCAACGACGGTGTGCCCGCCGCGCGCGTAGTGCACCGCCAGCGGCAGACCAATCTTGCCCATGCCGACGACCGCGATGCGCATGGGACCCCCTTTCCGTCTCCGGCCTCGTTGTTCCCCTCCAGTGTAGTGCCCCGCCCCACCTACAATGGGGGCGTGGATCGCGCGCTCAACCTTCTGCTCTACCCGTCGAACCTGGCCTCGCCCGGTCGGCTGGTGAAGATCGCGCGTTCGCTGTCCCCTCTGTTTTCGCAGACGCGGGTCGTCGGCATCGACCAGGGCGACCTGCCCACAGACGAGGCCGTGGCCCCCACCGTGCGCCTCACCCGGATCCGGGGCGCATCCCTGGGTGCGCGCCTGGGCGGGGTGCGGGTCGTCGTGGCGTGGGGGGCGCGCGTGTACCGGCGATTCGCGAAGCAGCGCATCGCGGCCGTCTCCGCGCAGAACCTGTTCCTGCTGCCGCTCGCGCACGCGTTGGCGCGGCACACCGGCGCGGTGTTCGCCTACAACGCGCACGAGTTGGAGACGGAGACGGTGGGGTCGGTGGGCCTGCGCCAGCGCCTCCAGCGCGTGATCGAGCGCCGCTACATACTCCGCGCGGACGTGGTGTCCGTGGTCAACGAGTCGATCGCCCAGTGGTACCGCAGCGCCTACCCAGGCGTGGATCCGGTCGTGGTGACGAACGCCCCGACGGGCGCGGACGGGGTCATCGACCTGCGCACGCAGCTGGGGATCCCGGAGGGCGCGCTCCTGTACCTGCATTCGGGCTACCTGGCGCCTGGGCGCAATATCCCCTTGATTCTGCGGGCGTTTGAGCAGGTGACAAGCGCGCACGTGGCCTTCGTCGGCTCCGGCGCCCTGCTGCCCGAGGTCGAGCGGGCCGCCGCAGCTCACCCGAACATCCACCGCCTGCCGCCCGTGGAGCCGGATCAGGTCCTGGCCATGACGCGCGGGGCTGACGTGGCGCTGTGCCTCATCGAGTCCGGGTGCCTCTCGCACCGCTTGTCCACGCCCAACAAGATGATGGAGGCCTTCGCGGCCGAGGTGCCAGCACTGTGTTCTCCCCTGTCCGAGGCCCGCCGTTACCTGGGCGATCAGGCCGGCACGTGGGTGTTGGAGGACCCGGAGCGCGACCTCATCGGGGCCCTGGAATCCATCACGCGAGAGGACATCGAGGCCTTCACGGCTCCCACGATTCCCACGTGGGAGGAGGGCGCGGCGCGCCTGCGGCAGTCCTACGAGCGGGCCCTCGCCGCGCGAGCACGCCGCTCAAGCGCCCGTTTCAGGGGGGGCCACGAGACCTGAGGACGCTCCCCATCCCCACGGTCGTAGGCGCGCACCGTCAGGAACGCCATCGCCAGCATGCACGCCAGCAGCGCGGCCATGAGGACGCCCAGCACGGCAACCGTGGTCTCCACTCCGTAGGGGCTGCACGCGAGCCAGATCAGCGGTGCCGCGCAGTACACGCACGCAAAGGCCAGCATGCGCCGCTGGTGGTAGGTCGCAACGAAGACATTCGACAGCGGCGAGGTCGCGACCGTCAGGGCCAGCCAGGGGGCCAGGGAGCGCGCAAAGTATCCGGCCGCCTCCCAGCGCGTCCCGAACACGAGGGGGAAGAGTGCCGGGCTGACCCACGCGAGCAGGGCGAACACGGGGATCGAGCATGCCAGGGCGATGACGCCCACGCGCACGACGACTCGGGTCATCTCACCGGGAGGGGTGTCCGACAGTCGCGGCAGGTACACCTGCGACAGCGCCCCCGCGATGAGGGCAACCGGGGCCTGCAGGGCCAGCCACGCCATGTTGAATTGGCCGAGCGAGGCCACGGAATACGTGGCAATCAGCAGGGGGATCGTGCTCGTGCGCGCCGCATCGACGACGACGTTGGGAACTCCCACGAGGGCCATCTTGCGGTAGCGCGAGGCCACCTCGCGCAGGGTCGGATCGGTGTCCTGACACTCGCGGGCGTCGCGGGCGCGCCACGACAGGTAGGCGACGGCGAGGCCCTGGCCCGCGATCATCGCCCCAATCGCCGCGCCCAGGCCACCGCCAGCCAGGAAACCGCACACCAGCTGCGCCGCCGCGATCCCGAGGGCACGCACCACGGAGGAACGCGCAATCGCCGGGAATCGCCGGTGGCGGGTCAGCCAGTAGGAGCACACTTGCCCCTGCGCCAGGAACATGACGGACACGCCGACGGCGAGCATCCAGCCCGCGAGCGCGGCCCCGTAGCGCGCGCTCACCCACGGCCAGGCAGCGGCCGCGATAAGGGTGGCCAGTGCGGAGGCGATGAGCACGCAGCGCGAGGCCAGGCGAGCCAGGGACCGGGCCGAGGCCTCGTCCCCGGGGGCGGGCAGGACGATACTGAGATCGAAGCGGGCGCCCGCGACGGCGGCACCGAGCGTGGCGGCGGAGGTAAAGATTCCCAGATACCCCAGGTCCGTGTCTGTGTAGAGGCGGGCGATGCCGATCTGGGCGACGAAGGCGATGGCCTGGGCGAGGAGGGTGCCGCCAAGGAGGGTGAGCACCTGCGCGAGGACGCCCGAGCGGGCGGGGCGGGCAGGTGCGTTCGTCATGGACTCATTTAATCACCTGGGGCGTGCGGCTTGCCCCTAGGATGGTGGTATGCCCGCTCCCCGCTCCGCGCCCACACTCGGGTGGAACTCGTGAGGGTCGCTCTGACGAAGGGAACCCTGCTGGTTCCCCCGACCTACTTCGCGCTCTCGCACGCCCTGGCGATGCCCCAGCTCGATTGGCGGGTTTTCACGCTCGCGGCGCGCATCACCGATCCGGCCGTCACGATTCCCATTGACGAGGCCGCACCGCGCGCACTCGGTGGCCCTCTCCCGCTTCGCGTGGCCGCGCAGGTGCGAGGCCTGGGACGGATGCGCCGCGCAATCAGCGCGTGGGATCCGGCCGTTATTCACCAGCACCAGGCGACATGGTCTCTGCCGGCCGTGGGCGCCGCTCGGGAGACGGGCGTGCCCCTCGTGGTGACGCTGCACGGTGGGGACGCCTACCCGAGGCTCGGGCGCGGCGCGGGTGCCGCGTGGAACGCACGCAACCGCACGGCAGCCTTCGACGGTGCGAGCCGACTGCTGGCTGTCTCCCGGTACCTGGCAGACGTCGCGTTAGGCGCGGGAGCAGATCCGGATCGCCTGAGCGTGCACTATCAGGGCGTGGACACCGACTTCTGGGCACCGTCCACCCCTAAGTCCACGTATTTGCGCGAGGAACCCATCGTCCTGTTTGTGGGCGCGCTGAGCCACCTCAAGGGGGCAGGCGACCTGGCCCGGGCGTCCGCCGACCTCGTGGGGCGCCGCCCGCATCGCTTCGTCCTCGTCGGCGAGGGACCGCTGGCGGAGGGCCTGCGCACACACGCTCCCGCCCACGTGACGTTCACGGGTCGGCTAGATCGCGAGGGCGTGCGCGACTGGATGCGCCGCGCCCACGTCCTCGTCCTGCCCACGAAACCAACGCAGGGACGGCAGGAGGCCGCCGGCCTCGTCCTGCTCGAGGCGCAGGCGTGCGGCGTTCCCGTCATCGCCTATTCCACGGGTGGGACGCCGGAGATGATCGCGCCCGGGGCCTCGCTGCTCACACAGGAACGCTCGCCGGACGCTCTCGCCCGTTCCATCGACAAGGCCTTGGCGTGGTCGGAGGACGAACGCGCGGATCGCGGGGCGGCGTGCCGCGCGTGGGTCGACAAGGAGCGCTCGCTGCGCGGTTCTGCAGATCAGCTGCGCGCGATCTACGCGGACGTGACGCGATAACACGCCCTACAGGTCGACGGAACGCCCGGACGATGCAGAAGAGAGGATGGCCTCGACGACGCGCAGGTTCTCCAGGGCCTCGTCCATCGTGACGTGCTCGGCGCCCACGCCGAGAATCGCGTCGCGGAAGCGCTCGTGTTCGAGGGCGAGGGGTTCGCGCTTGGTGAGCGCGTAGCGTACGACCTGCCCCTCGCTGACCCCGCGGAAGGCGGCGATAGCGTCCCACTGCAGGGGCGCGTGGCCGTTCTCATAGAAGGTCAGGTCCCCCATCGCTGTGTCGGCGACGAGCGCGCCGCGCTCCCCCGTCACGATCGTCGTGCGGTCCTTGTAGGGGGTCAGCCAGTTGACGAGGTGGTTGACGAGGATGCCGCCGGCAAGCACGCCCGAGGCGACCATCATGTCCTCGTGCACTCGCCCCGAGCGCGCGGACGTGCGCGCGTAGATGCTCTCGTAGGGGGCGCCAGCCACCCACGCGGCCAGGTCCACGTCGTGCGTGGCCAGGTCTTTGACCACGCCGACGTCGCTAATGCGCGCGGGGAAGGGCGACTGGCGGCGCGTCGCGATCTGCTCGATCTCACCAAGCTGGCCCTGGGCGATGCGCCGACGCATGTCGATGAGCGCGGGATTGCAGCGTTCAACGTATCCCACGGCGCCCACGAGGCCGGCGGCCGTGAAGGCGTCGCGGATGCGCCGACCCGCCTCCACGCTCGTGGCGAGGGGCTTTTCGACGAGGGCGTGCACCCCGGCCTCGGCCAGTGCCAGGGCCGCGGCCTCGTGGTGGGCGGTGGGAGCGGCGACGATCGCGGCGTCGATACCGGCCTCGATCAACTCTTCGACGCCGCCCAGGACGGGCAGGTCACCGGCAACGCCGAAGCGGTCGCCGCCCGGATCAGCGAGCGCGACGAGGTCCACCCCGGCGGTCGCGCGGGCGTTGCGCACGTGGTGTCGGCCCATCGAGCCGATGCCAAGGATTCCCAGCCGAATAGCCATGTCAGGCCCCCGCTTCCGCGAGCGCATTGACGGCCCTCGCGATGCGTTCCAGCTCGCCGGGAGTCAGCGAGGGGTAAATCGGCAGGGAGAGGACCTGGGCGGCAGCCTCGAGGGTGGCGGGCAGCTCCGCGTCGGGGGCGAAGCGGGTCAGGGAGGGCAGCTCGTGGTTCGGGATCGGGTAGTAGACGCCCGAGCCGATGCCGTATTCGTCGCGCAGGGCATCGGCGAAGCCGTCGCGGTCCTCGCCCACGCGAATCGTGTACTGGTGGTAGACGTGTGTGGCGCCGGGAGCGACGTGAGGGACGACGACGCCACACAGGTGCACGTCCAGGAACGCGGCATTCTCCTGGCGCTTGACTGTCCAGGCCCCGACCTTGGTGAGCTGAACGCGCCCGATCGCCGCGTGGATGTCGGTCATGCGGTTATTGAGGCCCACAATTTCGTTGGCGTAGCGCATCTCCATGCCCTGGTTGCGTGCGAGGCGCACGCCTCGGATGATGCCGGGGTCGGCGGAGGTGACCATGCCGCCCTCGCCGCTGGTCATGTTCTTCGTCGGGTAGAAGGAGAAGGCCGCGAAGGTGCCGAAGGAGCCGACCGCGCGCCCGTGCAGGCTCGCGCCGTGGGCCTGGGCGGCGTCCTCAAAGATCATGAGTCCATGCGCGTCGGCGATCGACTGGAGCGCGTCCATGGGTGCGGGGTGGCCGTAGAGGTGGACGGGCATGATGGCGCGCGTGCGCGGCGTGATCGAGGCTTCGACGGCGGCCGGGGAGAGCGTGAAGGTGAGCGGGTCAATGTCGGCGAAGACGGGGGTCGCGCCCGTGATGGCCACCGAGTTCGCCGTGGCCGCGAAGGTGAAGGAGGGGACGATGACCTCGTCGCCCGGCCCGATCCCCGCGGCGAGCAGTCCCAGGTGCAGGGCGGAGGTCCCCGAGTTGACCGCGACGGCTCGGGTTCCGGGCACGAGGGCGGCCACAAACTCGTCCTCGAAGGCTGCCACCTGCGGGCCCTGGGCGATCATGCCCGTGCGCATGACGGCCGCGACCGCGTCGATCTCCTCCTCGCCGATCAGCGGGCGAGCGGGCGGGATGAACGGCTGCGTCATGGCTGGTCCTCACGGGTCTGGGCGGGTGTCGCGGGTGCGCTCGGGGACGAGGCGCGGGCCTCCTCGGGCAACAGGGCGCCGTTTCGCTCGACGTAGCGCCGTCCCGTGGCCGGGCACACCCAGATGCGGTCCCCGGCCTCGTTCTTCGCTTCCTCGTCGGCGGCCACGAGAGGCACGCCGGCTTCGCCGACCCACCCGACGCGGCGCGCGGGCACGCCGACGACGAGGGCGTAGGGGGCCACGTCTGACGTGACGACCGCGCCTGCGCCGACCGACGCCCACGCGCCGATGCGCACAGGGGCGACGCAGACGGCGCGAGCCCCGATGGCCGCGCCTCGTTCGACGGTGACGCCGACGCGTTCCCAGTCGCTCGCGCTCTTGAGGCTCCCGTCGGGGTTGATCGCGCGGGGGCAGTGGTCGTTCGTGAAGACGACCGCGGGCCCGACGAACACACCGTCAGCCAGGGAAGCGGGCTCGTAGATGAGGGCGTAGTTCTGGATCTTGCAGCGATTCCCGACGCGCACACCTTCGCCGATGTATGCACCCCGACCGACGATCGTCTCTACGCCGATGGATGCATCTTCTCGAACCTGGGCGAGGTGCCACACGCGGGCGCTGGGGGCCACCATCGCACTGGGCGCCACGTCGGCGCTGGGCTCGATCACGGTGCTTCCCTCTCCTTGTTGCTGCACGCGCGGGTGCGTTCACAGATACCCTCACTATAGGCGCGTGCCCACCCCAATGTGCGACACTAATCGAATGCAGATGCGCTCCGACACGTGGGTCGTTATTCCCGCGTTCAACGAGGCGCCCGTCATCGGGGGCGTCGTCGCGGGCGTTCGCACCCTTTTCCGGTATGTCCTCGTCGTCGATGACGCGTCAGAGGATAACACCGCGGCCCTGGCCCGCGCGGCCGGCGCCTACACGGCCACCCACCCTCTCAACCTCGGTCAGGGCGCTGCCCTGCAGACCGGATTCGAGGCGGCGCTCGCGCGTGGGGCCCGCTACATCGTCACTTTCGATGCCGATGGCCAGCACGATCCGGCGGATGCGGCGGCGATGGTTGATCGGGCACGCGAGGAGGACCTCGCTTTCGTCCTCGGATCTCGCTTCCGCGACGGCGCGAATGCACAGGTCGGCTCCGTCAAGCGCGCAATGCTGCGCCTCGGAGCCCTCATCGCCCGCCTGCGCACCGGCATGGCTCTCACGGACACACATAACGGGCTACGCGTGATACGCGCCGATGCCCTCGCTCATGTGCACCTGACCCACTCACGCATGGCCCACGCCTCGCAGATCGTCTCCCAGCTGGCGGCCTGTGGCCTGCCCGGCGCGGAACACCCCGTGACGATCTCCTACACGGACTACTCACGGGCGAAGGGCCAGCCCCTGCTCAACTCAGTCAATATCGCCGTCGACCTGGCGTTGGGGGGACGATGAGCGCCTACATCGCTATCCGTGTCCTCCTACTCCTCGCCCTCGCACTCACCGCGTGGTGGCTCGTGCGCCCGGTATCCTCGGCCTCGTCCCTGGCTCTGCGCCGCATCGGCATCGGCATCCTTGTGGCGGCGGCCATCGTGGCGATCCTCGTGCCGTCGCTGGCCAACACGGTCGCCCGCGCCATCGGCGTGGAGCGTGGCGTCAACCTGATCGTCTACGGGCTCGTCATCGCATTGATTGCGCAGATGGTGACCGGCTATCGGCGCGAGGCACGAGCCGAAGCGCGCATGGCCGCCCTGGCTCGCTCGCTCGCCCTCGCACACGTCCTTGCGCCCGAGGACACAACCCCTGAAAACGCCGTCTCCCCTCCTGCTGACGCTGATGGCCCGGAAGTGGAACGCGCCGCTAACGGCCCTTATTTCCCGACAAACCCGCCAGATAACGATATGGTTACAAACGATGAGTAACGTGAATCTGCGACCGATCCAGCACTCGGCCGTCAACTACGGACGCTTCGGCCTCCTGCGCGGCGCGCTCGCCGTGCTCCTGGCCGGCGTGCTCTTCGTGGTGTCATCGGCGGGTTTCGTGTACGCCAGTTTGAGTAGCCAGTTCGCCAACCGCGTCGTCGACATCGACGCATACTCGGTTGATGAGCAGAGCAAGGCGACCCCCGATTCCTTCGAGGGGCGTGCCGTCAACATCCTTGTGGTCGGAACCGACTCGCGCAACGGCGCCAGCGGCGAGCTGGGTGCGGGCGACGCAGATGACGTCCCCGGCCTGCGCAACGACTCGACGATGGTGATTCACGTCAGCGCAGACCGCTCCCGCGTGCAGATCGTGTCCATCCCCCGTGACACACTGGTTGACATCCCCGCGTGCAAGCACCGTGACGGCACCACCAGCGAGCCGACCAGCGACGACATGTTTAACAACGCGATGGTCTACGGTTCGAACGGCGGGGATGATCAGGAGGACATCGCTCCCGGCATCGCCTGCGTGAAGTCGACCGTTGAAAAGCTCTCCGGTATGTCCATCGACGCCTTCATGGTCGTTGATTTCGCGGGATTTATTAACATGATCGATGCGCTCGGCGGCGTCTGGTTTAACATCCCCGAGCGCATCGAAGATGAGTCCGCCCAGCTCTTCATCGACGCGGGCTGTTGGAAGCTGTCGGGCACTCACTCGCTGGCCTACATGCGCTCGCGCAAGGGGCAGGGCGACGGTTCCGACATTTCGCGCATCGGCCGCCAGCAGCAGCTGATTTCCGCGATGCTGCGCGAACTGCAGGAGAAAAACTACGTGACCGATCCCGGCGCGCTCATTAACTTCCTGCAGGCCGCGATTTCCGCCGTGAACGTCTCCGATAACCTGGGTAACGCCAGCTCGGACGCATCCCTGCTCATCAACGTGCTGCAAAAGGTGGATCGCACCAACATCCAGTTCATCACCATGCCGGTTGAGGAGCCGTCCTGGGATCCGAATCGCCGTATCCCCTCCGAGCCGATGGCTCGCAACGTGTGGACCGCGTTGATGAATGATCAGGCTCTGCCCGTGGGCACGACCTATACGGATGGCAACGGCGCGCAGCTGGTGGTGCCCGATCCGACCGCGACAACGGCACCGTCGGCGCCCGATCCGACGCAGGCTCCCACGACCGATCCCGGCTCGGAGGAGACCACCACGGATAACACCGAGCAGTCCGCCTCCGTCGCGAATAATGCGGCGAACGAGGAGGCTGCCAAGCAGACAGCCGTCACCTGCCCGCCGAAGGACCAATGAGCACTCCCCCCTCGTTTACACCGGATCCGAAACGACGCCGTCCCGCATCCGATGACGCCCACGTCGTCGGTGAAGAGGTGCGCGGCAGCGCTCCCACTCCCCCACCCGAGGCCCTGGCGCCGCAGATGTGGAGGATTTCGGAGGACGAGGCCGACGCCTCGCGTCCCCTGATGCCGCGCACGCTGGACCAGCCGCAGCGCGACTCTCAGTCGATTTTCCCGCGCCGCACCCCCACCCAGCAGCCGCCGTCGTTCCAGCCGGCGTCGGCCTCCAATCCCCCGTCTTACGCGCCGGGTTCTGGCCGTTCCTCGGGTTCGAACACCTACGCGCCCTCCGGGAATGGACCTCGTCAGGTAACGATCAATCGCGCCCAGGGCCTGCCCGCGGCCGCCCCCGCGCCGACCGCTGTCCCCGCGGGCCCCTCGGTCCCGGCTGCGAAGCCGAGGCGACGCAAGCGCCGTCACCCCATCCTGAAGACCCTGTGCCTCTTCCTGGTCATCATCCTGGCGTGGGGCGGCTTCCTCATGTGGGACGCCAACACGAACATGGGTCGCGTGAGCGCGCTGTCGGGCGCCGCCGATACGCCGGGTACGACCTACCTGCTGGCTGGCTCGGACTCGCGCGCCGACGGCGCCGTGAAGGATGGTTTCGACGAATCCGAGCGTGCTGACTCGATCATGCTCGTCAACGTTGCCCCGAACGGACAGACGGTCGCGCTCTCGATTCCGCGCGACACTTACGCGGAGATCCCGGGCGTCGGCTGGGACAAGATCAACGCCTCCTACGCTTATGGCGGGCCGCAGCTGCTCGTCGAGACCGTCGAAAAGCTGACGGGCCTGACTGTCGATCACTTTGTTCAGATCGGCATGGGTGCGGTGCCCGACATGGTGGATGCCGTCGGCGGGGTCGAGCTGTGCTACGACAACGACGCCAACGACCAGTATTCCGGCCTCACGTGGACCGCGGGTTGCCACACGGTGGACGGCACGACAGCCCTGCAGTTCTCGCGTATGCGCTACCAGGACCCCGAGGGCGATATCGGCCGCACGAAACGTCAGCGCCAGGTGATTTCGAAGGTCATTTCCTCGGCGGCCTCGCCCTCAACCCTCATTAATCCCGCGAAGACCCTGCGTGTGGAGCGCGCGGGCTCCAAGTCTTTCACGGTTGACGAAGACTCCTCCGTCGTCACGGTGGCGTCGCTCGTGTGGGCGCTGCGCTCCGCCTCGTCGAATCAGATGATGGGCGTCCCGCCGATCGAGTCATTGAACTTCACAACGAACGCGGGAGCATCCGCTGTTTTGCTGCGCGACACGACCGCCGACGACTTCTTCGCCAAGCTGCGTGCCGGCGCACTGACGACGTCGGACCTCAACCAGGTCGACGGGTTCTAAGCCGACACACAGTCCTCCAATAGGTGACAGAAACCCCCGCCTTGTTCCCCTGTGAAGGAACGAGGCCGGGGTTTTGTCCATGCAACAACGCGCTCAGGCGCCGGGGACGGTGATCGGGCGAGGACCCGCCTGCCAGCCTTCCCAGGCGGAGGTGAGGATCTCCTCGACCCCGTTGTTGGCCTTCCAACCGAGGTCGACACCAATCGACAGCGGATCACCGATCAGCTTGGGTGGGTCGCCGGCGCGTCGGTCCAGCTCCTCAACGGGGAAGTTCCAGCCGATAACGCGGCGCAGGCCGTCGACGATCTCTCGGACGGAGGTGCCCAGGCCGGTCCCCACGTTGTAGGTGTGATGGTCGGGCTGACGCCCCTCGGCCAGCACGTCGAGGGCCGCGATGTGCGCCTCCGCCAGATCGAGGACGTGGATGTAGTCGCGGATACAGGTGCCGTCGGGGGTGTCGTAGTCAGTGCCGAAGATCTTGGCGCTCTCGCCGCGCTCAACACGGTCCAGCACCATCGGAATCAGATTCATGACGGCATCGTCAGCCAAGTCAGGCCACCCGGCGCCCGCAACGTTGAAGTAGCGCAGGCCGATCCACTTCAAGTCCCAGGCGCGCTCACAGTCGGCCATCAGCCATTCGCCGATCAGCTTCGTCTCGCCGTAGGGGTTGATGGGGTGACCGGCCATGTCCTCGGTGACCACCGGTATCTCGGGAGTTCCGTACACTGCGGCCGAGGACGAGAAGATTATCTGGTCGACTCCGGCGTCCTCCATTGCGAGGAGAACGTTGGCCATACCGCCGATGTTCTGCTGGTAGTACCAGGCGGGGCGTTCGACGGACTCGCCGACCTGCTTGCGCGCGGAGAAGTGAATGACGGCCGTCACGTCTTCGTCCACCATGAGGGTAGATAGCGCCGAACGGGCTTCGTCCAGGGTCACGTCAAGCTTCACGAGCTTGGCGTCACCGACGCGCGATGCCTTGCCACTCGACAGGTCGTCGACGACAATGACGCGATCCCCGCGCTGACGCAGGAGACGGACAACATGTGCGCCGATGTAGCCGGCGCCGCCACAAACGAGAATACTCATGGCTCCAGGATACGACGCGCCGCCCCCTCAGGGCTACCTGCGCAGTCCTTGTGTTCGCCGCGCTCAGCGTGCCTGACTGACGCGTTGCGCCAGGGCCGCGCCCTTCGCACTGGCCACGTCGCGCAGGTCCTTCTGGAAAGAACGCATCTTCGCGCGTAGGGCCTCGGCGCGCTCACCCTCACCCGCGCCGAGGATCCGGGCGGCGAGCAGGCCCGCGTTGCACGCACCCGCGATGGAGACGGTCGCGACGGGCACGCCGGCGGGCATCTGGACGATGGAGTGCAGGGAGTCCACGCCGTCGAGGTGCTTGAGGGGCACGGGCACGCCGACGACGGGCAGCTCGGTGAGGGCCGCGAGCATGCCGGGCAGGTGGGCGGCACCGCCGGCTCCGGCGATGATGACGCGCAGACCGCGCGCCGAGGCGGCCCGCCCGTATGCAACCATGTCCTCGGGCATGCGGTGGGCTGAGACGACACCGACCTCGCAGGCGATGCCGAACTCTGCGAGAGCAGCAACGGCGGGCTCCATGGTAGGCCAGTCAGAGTCGGACCCCATCACGACGCCGACGAGTGGGCTCTCGCCGGTGGCGGTCAGCTGAATGTCGAGGTCGGTGGTCATGGGCGGTCCTTTCGGGAGGGAACGAGGCCGGGGCGCTCTCGCCGCCCGGCCGACGGTTGTGGGGTCAGTCGGTGGGCGCGTCGCCGCGTAGCACGCTCACGGCAGCCCGAGCGCGCTCGAGAGCGAGGGCGGGCTCCGGATCGACGACGGTGACGTGCCCGAGCTTGCGGCCGGGGCGCACGTCCTTGCCGTACAGGTGGATTTTCGCATCTCCGCCCCCTGCCCTGAAGGCTGCGGCGAGGGATCGCGCTGGCTGGTCGTGGGAGGAACCGAGGAGATTTACCATGACGGAGTAGGTATCCGGTGCGCGCAGGTCGGTAGAACCGAGCGGCAGGTCGAGGATGGCGCGCAGGTGCTGCTCGAACTGGCTGGTGACGGCTCCGTCGATGGTCCAGTGCCCCGTATTATGCGGACGCATGGCGAGTTCGTTGACGAGGACGTGCTCGTCTGCGCCCTCTCCGACGACGAACATTTCGACGGCGAGGACGCCGGTGACGCCCAGCTCGGACGCAATACGTTCGCCGATGCGACGGGCCTCAGCAGCCGTCTCAGGTCGGATTCCCACGGCGGGGGCGCTCACCTCGGCGCACACGCCGTCCACTTGCACGGTGGAAGCGACGGGCCACGAGGCGATGTCACCCGACGGGGTGCGTGCCAGCAGAGCAGCGATCTCTCCGGTGAAGGGAACCAGGGCTTCGGCCAAGAGGGGACCATTGCCCCACCACGAGGCCACGTCCGCAGGACTGTGGGCGATGGCCACGCCGTGCCCGTCGTAGCCGCCGCGCGGCGTCTTCACGATGAGGGGCCAGCCGATCGTGGAGCCAAATTCTGTCAGCTGCGCCTCATCCTCGACGCGTGCCCACGCGGGGCACGGGATCCCCATCTCGGTCAGGCGCTCACGCATGGCGAGCTTGTCTTGCGCATACAGGAGCGCGCTGGCCGGGGGCTGAACGGAGACGAGGCGTGCGGCCTCCTCCATGGTGGCTGCGGGAATGTGCTCGTGCTCGAAGGTCAGGACGTCCGCGCCGTCGATGAGCGCGCGAACCACGTCCAGGTCGGCGGGAGCCCCAACGGCCTTATCAACCGTCACCTGTCCGGTTGAGCCGTCCTCCGCCTCGACAAGAGCCCGCAGGTTAATCCCGAGCGCGATCGCGCTCTCCTGCATCATCCGTGCCAGCTGACCGCCGCCGATGACGGCAACGGTGGGAGGTGTACGCATCTTGTGTTCCACTCCTTCAATCTACCGCGCCCCTAGAAGCGCCGCGAGCGGCGTCCCATGGACATGAGGGGCCCTTCGGGCATCACGCGGTCCGGGTCCAGCGATGCGGGGATTGCCGCGACCGACACCGTGAAAACGGGGGGCTTGTTCGTCTTCAGCTCGAGGCGCCCGCCCATCGCCTGAGCAAGGTCGTGGGCGAGGGCTAGGCCGATGCCGGTCGAGCCATGCCCGGAGACGCCTTTTTCAAAGATATCGGGGGCGAGGCTCTCATCGATGCCCTCGCCTTCATCGCTCACTTCAATGATGACTCCGCGTTTGGATGTGCCCGCGTGCGCCCACACGCGCGTCGTCCCATCGCCGTAGCGCAGCGAGTTTTCGATGAGGGTGGCCAGGACCTGGCCGAGCTTCCCGGCGTCAGCGAGGATCGGGCGCTCAGCTTCGTCGAGGAAAACGAGCGAGCGCCCGGCCGCCTCGAACTGGTCCTCCCACTCCTCGCGGGCTGTATTGAAGACCTCGAGAATGTGGATGGCCTCGGTCTGGCTGGTCTGTCGCTGCGAGACGTCCAGGAGCTCCGTCACGACGTTCGTCATGCGTTCGACCTGTTCGAGGCAGGTGTGGGCTTCGGCGCGTACCTGGTCCTCTGTGGAGATCAATTCGATCTCCTCCAGGCGCATGGACAGCGCCGTCAGAGGGGTACGCAGCTGGTGCGAGGCATCAGCGGCGGCCTGTCGCTCGGCCGCGAGTCGGCCCGCCATGCGTTCACCGGTGCGAGCCAGTTCCTCCGAGACCAGGTCGATTTCCTCGATGCCGGACTTTTCGACACGGGCGCGCACGCCACCCGAACCGATCTGCTCAGCCTGGGCAGCCAGGTAGATGAGGGGCGCGGACAGATCGCGCGACAAGGCACGCGCCATGAGCCAGCCGATCAGCATCGACAGGGCCATGCCACCGCCAAACAGCGAACACGTCCACGCAATGCGCCCCAGCGCGTTCGATGCCGATGCTGTGAGCTGGACAGACACTCCAGAGGGTGAGGAAGCCACAGCGGTCATGGTCCGTCCCGAAATAACCTTGCCGTTGGTCGCAATGTTGGAGTCGGGTACTTTGATGCGATAGCTCAGTTCACCGCCGCGGCTGTTTGCTTGATCCGCCACCAGCGACGCCAGGGTCGCAGGGTCGTTCCCCTCCCCCGCGACGCGCCGGCGCTCAATATTTTGCAGGATGAGCTGCGACTGAACCTCGAGGCTACGCTGCTCAGAGGTCCATATGGACGCCGACGCAAAGAACGCACCCGGTAGGCCCATCAGGACGCACACGACGGCGACGACCGAGACGATCATCCTCACCGCGCGTGCGCGCATGACGAGCCTCCCTCAACGGCGTTCAGCGAGCGTTTTCGAAGCGGAAACCCATCCCGCGGACGGTCGTAATGTAGTGCGGGTCAGTCGCGTCGTCGCCGAGCTTGCGGCGCAGCCACGACACGTGCATGTCGAGGGTCTTCGTGGAGCCGGTCGGATCCGAGCCCCACACCTCACGCATGAGGCTGTCACGAGCGACGACGGAACCGGCTTCACGCAGCAGGACGCGCAAAAGATCGAATTCTTTCGCCGTCAGGCTCAGCTCGACGTCACCGACGAAGGCACGATGCGCGGCGACATCCATGCGGATGTCCTGCGCACGCAGCTCACCCTCGACTGGTTCCGCGGCCTGGCGGCGCAGCAGCGCGCGCACGCGGGCAAGAAGCTCGGCCAGACGGAAGGGCTTCGTCACGTAGTCGTCCGCACCGGCGTCGAGGCCGACGACCATGTCAACTTCGTCCGTGCGGGCAGTGAGGATCAGGATCGGGACTCGGTTGCCTGAGGAGCGGATCTCGCGAGCGACATCCAGGCCGTCCATGTCCGGCAGACCAAGGTCCAGGACAACCAGGTCAACGCCACGGACATCCGCGAGGGCCTCAGCGCCCGTCGCGTGCGCACGCACGTCGTAGCCTTCCCTGCCCAGTGCGCGGGCGAGGGGCTCAGAGATGGCCGGATCATCTTCAACGAGGAGAACTGTAGTCACGCGTTCATCTTAGCAATTCCGAACCAAAACTTGCACCTTTCTTGACCCGTTATTCGAGCCAATCCGGCACTCGTTCACACTGCGAGATGAACATTAGTTAACAACGCTTGACAGCAGGTACGGCGAGACCGGACCGAAACCACGCAAGTCTGCGGTCGGGAACTCTTCAAGCTCATAACCATCACCGACCTCGCCTGCGGCAATGGCAGCGGCCGTGGTCGGATCCGTCAGGATTTTACCCACCGGCGCAATGTCCACGAGGCGAGATGCAAGGTTAACGGTGGGGCCAAAAACATCACCCGAACGCGAGAACACATCACCGCGCACAAACGAGGCGCGCACCGGCAGCATCTCATCGTCAGCATTAAGGCGTTCGACCAGGGACGTAGCCACCCGCAGGCCCGTCGACAGATCGTCCGCAATATAGAGAACAGCATCGCCGATCATCTTGACGACGCGACCGCCCTCCTCAATGACGGCGTTACGACTCTCCTCTTCGAAACGCTCAATGAGCCCCACGAGAGCGTCACCGAGGATCGTCGAGGAGGACGTGTAGGACACCATGTCCACGAAACCAAGGCAGCGGTTGAGCGGGAAACGATTATGGCGCTCCTCGTGCCCACGCTGCGACACCTCGCGGTCGAAACGAGACAGCGCCGCCTCAAGCTGACGCCGCCACGCGTAGGTGAACATCTCCTGGAAAACATCGATGTACTCGCGCATATGGTCGAGCACGTACATGCGAGCAGTCGTGTCATCCAGCATGAGACGACGCATCGAGTCCTCAACCAGAGCTTCGAACTGCCACAGAGCCAGACGGTCAGCCAGGTGAGCGTTCGCGCGCAGGAGGGACCGAGAGGTAGATGTATCAATGCCACCCGATTCGACAAGCTCATGCCAGCGACTGAAAACATCCAGGTCGCGCTGCGAGAAAACCTTGTCGTCGGCGGTGGGTGCCTGAAAACCGAGGGCGATCCAGAAACGGAAAACGCGTTCGATCGGTGTATTCGTCGCCTGCGCAATGTCGCGGGCGGAATACGTCAGATGACCACCGAGCAGCTGAGGAACGTAGCTTGTTGCGGTCAGGTCATCAGGAGTTGCAGGGGACGAAGCCGC
>CALHZX010000004.1 GCA_938040725.1 uncultured Actinomyces sp.
ACACACCCAAGCAGCGACTTGAGCTGCTGCTCAGGGCATAACACGTGTTGCAACCACCCCTAGAATCTGCCCCCGCGCGGATAGCAAAGGGGGGGTGGCCCCGCTGTTTACAGCGGGGCCACCCCCCCTTCAGTCATTCAACCGATGCGCAGATCCTTCACTTCGTGGCGATGACGCGGACGCGCAGGTTCGCGGACACCTCGGGGTGCAGGCCGACGGTCACCGTGTAGTCGCCGGCAGCCTTGATGGGCGAGGCGATGATGACGCGACGACGATCGATGGTCTGGCCCAGCTGCTCCTTGACCGCGTCAGCGATCGCAGCAGCGGAGACGGCGCCAAACAGGCGGCCGGAGTTGCCAACCTTGCCGGAGATTTCGACAACGGCACCCTGGAGGGCGTCGCGCACGGCGCGAGCGTCGTCGATCGTGGCGATCTCGTGGCGGCGACGAGCAGCGGCGATCTGGTCGATCTGCTTCTGCGCGCCGGTGGTCCACTTGGCGGCGAAGCCGCGGGGGACCAGGTAGTTGCGGGCGTAGCCAGCCTTGACCTCGACGACCTCGCCGGCGTGGCCGAGGTTGGGGACGTCGTGGGTGAGGATCAGTTTCGTGGTAGCCATATCAGCTGTGTCCTTCCCTTATCAGCGGCCGGTCGTGGAGTAGGGCAGCAGAGCCATCTCACGCGCGTTCTTGACGGCGCGAGCGATCTTGCGCTGCTCCTGGGTGGAAACACCGGTCACGCGGCGGGCGCGGATCTTGCCGCGGTCCGAGATGAACTTACGCAGTAGAGCGGTGTCCTTGTAGTCGATCTTCTCGATCTTGGCCGACTTCAGCGGGTTGGCCTTCTTCTTGATGGGCTTGTTGCGAAGTTGGGGCTTCGCCATGATGGTCTCCTAGTGAATCCGGGCGGACTGTGCCGCCCCAAGCGTTGTGTCTTCGACGTGGCGTCCGGCGTAGGTGCCGGGGCGCTCGACTTTAGAACGGGGGCTCGTCGCCGAAGGAGGTGGCGCCGCCAGCGGGGGCGGTGCGCCACGGGTCCTCGGGGGAGCCGCCGGTCGGTGCGCCGTAGTTGGCGCCGCCCTGGCCGTATCCACCCTGCTGGCCGCCGCCGTAACCGCCGCCCTGGGGGGCTGCCTGCTGGTAGCCGCCCTGCTGCTGGCCGCGGTTGTCGGACTGGTAGCCGCCGCCGGAGGGGGCGGTGCGGGTGACCTGCGCGCGTGCTCGGCGCAGGGAGGGGCCGACCTCGTCGACCTGCAGCTCAACGACCGTGCGACGTTCACCCTGCTGGGTGTCGTACGAGCGCTGGGTGAGGCGACCCTGAACGATGACGCGCATGCCCTTGCGCAGCGACTCGGCGACGTTCTCAGCGGTCTCGCGCCACACGGAGCAGCGCATGAAGAGGGTGTCGCCGTCGCGCCACTCACCGGCGTTACGGTCGTAGGTTCGGGGGGTGGAGGCCACCGTAAAATCGGCGACCGCGGCGCCGGACTGCGTCCAACGCAGTTCGGGGTCAGCGGTCAGGTTACCGATGACAGTGATGACGGTATCTCCGGCCATGTCGGCTCCTCGGGCTTAGAGGGTGTGGTGTCGGCTCAGTGAGCGTCGGGGCGCAGGAGCTTCGTACGGAGAATGGTCTCGTCGATGCCCATGCGGCGGTTGATCTCGAGAGCGACCTCGGGGGTCGTGGTCATGTCGATGACGACGTAGATGCCCTCAGAACGCTTGAGGATGTCGTAAGCAAGGCGGCGCTTGCCCCAGACGTCAACGTTCTCGACGGATCCGCCGCCCGCACCCACGGGTGCCAGGTACTTCTCCATCATGGGGGCGACGGCGCGCTCGTCGATCGAAGGATCGAGGATCACCATCAGTTCGTAGTTACGCACGTTGGTTCCCACCTCCTATGGTCTTTACGGTCACGGACGGTCCGTGACAGGAGGGCGTTGCGTATGGCCCGTGAGGGCCTGCTGGACGGTCCGCGGGTGCGGATAGTCCAGCTACCTATTTTACACGGGTGGGGGCGTCTTCGCTAGGGGGTTTCCGGTCACGATCGGGCTCCTCGGGACGAGGCCTGGGCCCACCCCGCCGGGAAGGCGAACCCCACGCGAAACCGGGGGTGGGGACGAGGCCGGCCCCGGCCTCGTCGATCGGCTACAGCGAGCGGGCGCCGAGCCCGTTGGTGAGTGCCCGCATGCCCGTGTAGACGGCCGAGTAGGCAAGCCACACGAGCGCGAGGGCCAGCGAGGGGCGTGCCGTGAGCGATGTGGAGTGGGCGATAACCCACAGGAGGGGCGCGTACACGACCAGGTTGATGACGGCGGCGACGGCCAGGTAGCGGCCTCGACCCGCGCCGATGAGGACGCCGTCGAGGAGGAACACGTAGCCGGCGACCGGCTGAAAGAACGCGCTGACGATGATGGCGACGGTCGCGTCGTCGATGACGGCCTGGTCGGTCGTGAAAATGCGCGTGATCCAGGGCGCGGTGATCGCCAGGGCGACGCCGGCGGCCACGCCGAAGCAGACGCCCCAGCGCGAGAGCGTGCGCAGCAGCGGACGCATGGCGCCGCGCTCGCCGGTGCCGGCCGTGAATCCTGCCAGCGCCTGGGCGGCGATCGCGAGCGCGTCGAGCACGTACGCGGCAAACGTCCACAGTGTCCACACGATCTGGTGGGCAGCCAGGGCCTGTGTGGAGATCGCGGTGACCGCGCTCAGAGTCGCGAGGAGGGCGACGCGCAGAGCGAGGGTGCGCACGAGCAGGGGCGCTCCCTCGACCGCCGCGCCGAACAGGCCATGCGTGGAGGGGCGCAGGCTCACGCCCGCGCGGCGGGCGGCGCGCACGATCATCCAGCCGAGGAAAACCGCCATGAGCGTCTGCGTGATCGCCGTGCCCAGGCCCGACCCCGCAACCCCCATGCCGAGGGGGTACATGAGCACCCAGTTCGCCACCGCGTTGAACGCCGCGCCCGCAGATGCCGCGATCAGGGGAGTGCGCGTGTCCTGCAACCCGCGCAGGGTCCCGGTCGCCGCCAGGACGACGAACATGCCGACCAGCCCGGGCGCGGAGGCGCGCAGGTACCCCAGGGCGTGCGGCAGCGTCGCCTCGTTCGCTCCCAGCCAGGTGAGCAGGGGAGACGCGAAGACGGCCAGGAGGATCGCGGCGAGGAGGCCGAGGCCTCCCGCCAGCCACATGGCCTCGACCCCCGAGCGGACCGCGAGATCACGCCGCCCCGCCCCCAGGTGGCGCCCCGCCAAGGACGTCGTCGAGTAGGCGAGGAAGATGAAAAGCCCGACCGCTGTGTTCAGGACGGTCGATGCGACACCCAGGCCCGCCAGCTGCGGGGTCCCCAGGTGACCGACCATCGTCGAGTCAATGACGGTAAACAGGGGCTCGGCGATGAGAGCCCCCAGGGAGGGCAGCGCGAGAGAGAGGATCATCCGCGTCGTGATCGTCGGCGTCGACGAGGCAGGGGCCTCCTCACGCTGCGAGGGTGAGGTCGGGTCGCTGGGTCCCTGTGTGCTCGTCATGACACGCTCCGTTTTTCTTATCCACAATGTGTGCACAGGCCTGTGGAAACCCGTGCACTGGGAAATTCTAGACGGCCCAATGAATGACAACGATGTGACTGTGATGAGCATATCTGCCCTGACAGAGCGGTCATTTCGCGTTGTGCACAGGTCCGTTCGGCGTTGTGCACAGGTTATCCACAATATGTGCACATGCCCGTGCACAGTGCCGGTCGCGCGTTCGCCTATGACGCGTTAGTCTTCGCCTGAAGGCCCTCTATCCACAGGGTTTCCCGCCGCGCTCGCGGCACTCAGCCCAGCCCCGGCCTCGTCCCTACACGCCCGCGCGCCCGAAAGGATCACGATGTCCGACGACCAGTTCGACCGCGTCCCCCCACAGGACATCGACGCGGAGATGAGCGTCCTCGGATCGATGATGCTGACGACCGAAGCCGCCAACGTCGTCTCCGAAATGCTGCGCGGGCAGGACTTCTACCAACCCAGCCACGAGACCATCTTCGACACCATCGTCGAACTGGGCGGCCGCGCCGAACCCGCCGACGCGATCACCGTCGCCGGCGAACTCAAGCGCGCGGGCCTCCTGTCGAAGGTGGGCGGCGCCGCCTACCTGCACACCCTCATCGCCTCCGTGCCCACCGCCGCCAACGCCGCCTACTACGCGCGCATCGTGCGCGAACGGGCCATCATGCGACGCCTTGTCACCGCGGGCACGCGCGTCGTCCAGCTCGGCTACGCGGACGCCGGCGGCGACGTTGATGAGATCGTCGACCAAGCCCAGGCCGAGGTCTACGCCGTCTCCGACGGGCGCGAAACCACCGACTACGTGTCCATGACGCAGATGAGCTCGGACATCCTCAACGCGCTCGAAGACATCGAGAAGAACCAGGGCAAACTCAACGGCGTGCCCACCGGCTTCACCGACCTCGACGAGCTCACCCAGGGCCTGCACGGCGGCCAGATGATCATCGTCGCCGCCCGACCCGCCATGGGTAAGTCCACGCTCGCCCTGGATTTCTGCCGCTCCGCGTCCATGAAGCACGGCATCACGTCGCTGATCTTCTCCCTGGAAATGAGCTCGCAGGAAATCGCGATGCGTATGCTCTCCGCCGAATCCGGCGTGCGCCTGTCGAAGATGCAGGCCGGCAAAATGAGCGACGTCGACTGGCGCAAAGTCGCCGAAACTACCTCGCGCATGAGCGAAGCGCCCCTGTACGTCGACGACTCCGCGAACATCACCATCTCCGAGATTCGCTCGAAGTGCCGCCGCCTCAAGCAGCAGGAAAACCTGGGCCTCGTCGTTATCGACTACCTCCAGCTGATGACGAGCGGCCGCCAGGTCGAGTCGCGTCAGCAGGAAGTCTCGGCGATGTCGCGAAACTTGAAGCTCCTGGCCAAGGACCTCGATATCCCCGTCATCGCCGTCGCACAGCTGAACCGTAACTCCGAGGGCCGCACCGACCGCAAGCCCATGATGAGCGACCTGCGTGAGTCCGGCTCGCTCGAGCAGGACGCGGACATCATCATCCTGCTGCACCGCCCCGACTACTACGACAAGGAAGATCGCCCCGGCGAGGCCGACATCATCGTCGCCAAGCACCGCGCCGGCGCGACCGCGACCGTTACCGCCCTTTTCCAGGGCGACATGGCGCGCTTCGTCAACTACACGGGACGCCCGGAGCCTGGCGGCGGCGGAGAGTAAAGGGCGGTTTAACTGGCCGCCGCGGCCTGGCCGCTGATTGTTGTTGCTGGTGGCCCCGCTGGTGTTCCGGGGGCCGCCTGATCTCCGGTCGCCGCGTCGTCTCGAAGCCCGGCCAGGCCCTGCAGGCCCCGCGGCGGCCTCCAATCGGGCGTGCCTGTCGTTCGTGTGTTGCCGCCCTGGCCCTGCGGCCGCCCACCGGCACCGCGGCCAGGCTCTGCAGGCCCCGCGGCGGCCTCCACATCGGCGGCACTTGTGTCGCTGTGCGTTGCTAGCGCGCTCACCGCTACCCTCTAGCAATTTCGCACGTAATTCCCCTGAGACTATTTCAGAATTTTAATTGCATTCGTTGGCATTTCAACGTTTCTGAGTATTGTTGAAGTTTCATGTAATCGAATTACGTGCGGAATTGGGGGAGGTGTGTGTTGATGGGGTGGGGCGGGGTGTTGGTGCGTGACTTTCTTCGCCCTGCTTGGTCTGATGGTGGGCGAATGCGCGAAAAAGTTCGCCCAGCGCACGAAAAATGGCCCAAAATCGGCGGTTTGTGGCGTGCTGGGCGAATTTTGTCGCGCATGATGCCAGATGTGCCCCGTGTTGGGCGAATTTTCTTGCGGTGCGGTGGTTGTGGGCGCTCCTCGCAGGCTCGACGTGCCCGACGTAACCGACGTGCCCGGCCTCAGTCCCGGTGACCCGCGCGGGCCAGGCGCTTGGCGCGCACGGAGGAGACCAACCAGTCGGCGCTCAGGCACGCCAGCGCCACCCACACGACGCCCATCGCGATCCAGCGGAATGCGGGCACGCTCTCGTGGAAGATGAACACGGCGACGAGGAGTTGCAAGGTCGGGCCCAGGTACTGCAGGAAGCCCATCGTTCCCAGGGTCAGACCCCTTGCCGCCGAGGCGAACATGATGAGCGGGATCATCGTCAGCGCGCCCGCTCCCACCAGGAGTGAGAGGTGAACGGGCCACGAAAACCCGGAGCCGTCGGAAGATGCGATGGCGTGGAAAGACGTGGAGGACGTGGCCACCAGATACGCGTAGTAGCCGAGCAGGAAGGGCGAGACCGCAGCGGTTTCGATCGCCATGCCTGCGAGGGGGTCGACGCGCGCGGCCACGTCCTTCTTCACCAGTGAATACAGGCCGAACGTCAGAGCGAGTGTGAGCGAGACGATCGGGACTGAACGCTGCCCGATGACCAGGATGACGACGGCGACGACGCCGAGGGCCAGGGCCACTTTCTGGATGGGAGTGACTCGCTCGCGCAGCACGGTGAGGCCCAGCGCAATCGTGACGAGGGGGTTGATGAAGTAGCCGACCGCCGCGTCGGTCGTGTGTCCGGCGAGGACTGCGTATACGTATACGGACCAGTTGACGACGACGAGCGCGCCCGCGACCGCGAGGCGCCACAGGGCTCCGCGGTCCGCAATCAGCGTGCGGATCTTCCCCAGCGATCCCGTCACAGCGAGCGCAATAATGCAGAAAAACAGGCCCCACACCGCGCGGTGGACGATCACCTCGACGGCGCCGGCGGGGGAGAGCAGTGAGAAGTAGAGGGGGAAGAACCCCCAGATCACGTAGCAGGAGACGCCGAGGGCGAGTGCGCGTGGATCGTTCTTCTGGGTGCTCATGCTCCCAGTGTATGAACATCGCGGGGGCAAACGCTGACGTGGGGATCGGCGTGATCACCTGGCGAGAAAACGTGAGAGTCCGCGTCTTCCTCCGATGTGAGGGCGGTTTCGTCGATGCCGAGGACCACGCTGAGGGCCTCGAGGTAGCGTTCCTGCTGGCTCTCCTCGCCGGCTCGGCGCGCCATGACGGTCGGGTTGTGGATGAGTCGAGCGGCCAGGTGGCGCAGTGCGCGGGCCGCGTCGTCGGTCGAGAGGGGGGCGTCGCCGAGGCGGTCAATCTCCTCCTCGACGATGCGGAAGACGCGTGAGCGCAGGTGTCGTACGACGGGGTCCATGGAGCGCGCGCCGAGGCCGCGCTCGAAGGAGGTGACCTCCTCGTCGATGATGGCGCGGGAGCGCCGAAGGGCATCGGTATCCGCGTCTGGGACCGATGCCTGGATGGTTGGCAGGTCGATGAGCGTCACGTTCGGCAGTGATGCGATAGAGCTTTCGGTGTCGCGCATGAGCGCGAGGTCCAGGACGACGGTGCGCCCGGATGCTGCGGCCATGTCGCGTGTCAGGACGGGGTTTCCGAGCCCTCGGCACGTCACCACGAGGTCGGCGCGCTCCAGCGCAGAGGGCAGGTGTGAGGCGTCGACCCAGCCGATGCCTCGGCCCTGGGCGAATTCGCGGGCGCGCCCGGACGTCGAGTAGACGGCCACGTCCGATGCGCCGAGTGCGTTCAGGGCACTGACCGTCACCCCCGCGTAGGCGCCCGTGCCGACGATGAGCACGCGCGTTTCCTCCCACGGCCCCAGGTGAGCCGCAGCCATGTCGAGGCCGACGGCGACGACCGAGCGGCCCGCCCCCGCCAGTCCGGTTTCGGTGGCGACGCGGCGCGAGGTGGCCGAGGCCCGCTCGGCGGCGCGTCCGAGGTCGCAGCTGAGGGTCCCGTCCTCCCAGGCGGCGCGCGCGGCTCGGCGCATTTGCCCGGCGATTTCGCGCTCGCCGATGACCATGGATTCCAGGCCGGATGCCGTCGCGAATAGATCGACGAGGCCGTCGCGTCCCCACAGGTGCCGCAGCTGCACGTCGGCGCGCGGGGCGCGGGCGGCGGTGGCGAGCTCGCGCTCTACCGCGTCCTTGAGTGCGTGGGGGTCGGCCGAGGCCGGGGCGTCGATGTAGATGGTGACGCGGTTGCACGTGCGTAGGACCATGACTCCGCGAGCGTGTGGAAGCGCGCGCATGAGGGTGGGGCCGAGCTCGGTCGCGCCGGAGAGTCGGGCGATGTCGTCGAGGGGGGCGTAGCGGTGGTCCGCGGAAAGCACATGAATAGTCACAACGCGTCCATTTAAGGGCACGTGCTTGCTGTGGGCAGTGGAGAGAAGCTATTTATGTTGGTGACGCCGTGTCATTTTGTGATACTGCCTCAATAAATGGTGCACTCACGTGGATAAATGGGCGTAAAGACAGGTAATTCCGCGCTTTTGTGGCGTGTGAGAAATTGTCTTGAACTAGACTGGAAGCAGACGGAAACGCGCGAATTAACGCACGAAAACATCATTAAATTAAGGAAGACAGATGATGACGCCCCCGCTGATCGCCGCCCTGACCGGGCAACGCGTGCCCACTCCCGTGTGGTTCATGCGTCAGGCCGGACGATCCCTGCCGGAGTACCGCCAGCTGCGCGCCGACGTCGGCCTGCCCATGCTCGAGGCCTGCCTGCGGCCCGACGTGGCCGCCGAGGCAACGGTGCAGCCTGTGCGACGCCATAGCGTGGACGCGGGAATCTTCTTTTCGGACATCATGGTCCCCCTGCGCCTGGCCGGGGTGGGGGTCGAGATTGAGCCGGGTGTGGGCCCGGTTCTCGACCATCCCTATCGCACGCGCGAGAGCATCGACGAGCTCCTGAGCCATCGCTACGGGGAGGGGTCGTGGACCGATTCCACCGGGCGCACGCGAGAGTGCGCGGAGGGTGCCCAGTCCGTGCGCGACGGCGTCGCGATGGCAGTGCGCGAGCTGGGCTCCACACCGCTCATTGGCTTCGGCGGTGCCCCGTTTACCCTGGCGGCCTACATGGTCGAGGGGCGTCCCTCTCGCGATCACATGGCGGCGCGCGCGCTCGCGGCCTCGGACCCGGGCGCGTGGGATGCCCTCATGACCTGGTGTGCTCGGGTGAGCGCCGACTTCATCACCTCCCAGGTCGAGGCCGGTGCCAGTGCCGCGCAGCTCTTCGACTCGTGGGTGGGCTCTCTCTCGCCTCGCACCTATCGCGAGTCCGTCGCGCCGTACTCGCGCATGGTCGCGCGGCGCGTCGCGGGTGCCGTCAGCCCGGTGATGGGCGAGCGCGCTCCGCTCATCCACTTCGGCACGGGCAGCGCGCCGATCCTGGCCGACATGGCCGAGGTCGGTGCCGACTGCGTGGGCGTGGACTGGAAGACGGACCTGTCGTGGGCCATTGAGCAGGTGCCCGGGAAGGCCGTGCAGGGGAATTTGGATCCCGCGCTACTTCAGGCCCCGTGGGATGTTATCGAACAGGCTGTTCGAGATATCCTCGACGCGGGGCGCGCTGCTCCCGGCCACGTCTTCAACCTCGGGCACGGCGTGCCGCCCATGACCGACCCCGACGTGCTGACGCGCATCGTCGAGCTGGTACACGAGCTGGGTGACGAACGATGAACCCCCTGGAGGCCATCCCCACCCACCCCGGTGCGGTCGTCGTCGGCGGTGGCATCGCCGGCCTCGTGAGCGCGTGGGAACTGGCCCGCGCGGGCGTGCGCCCCCTCCTGATTGAGGCGCGCGGCTACCTGGGCGGCCTCATCGCCCGGGGGACGGTCTGCGGAGCGCGCGTGGACCTGGGTGCGGAAACCTACGTCGTGCGCGGCACCGACACCTCGTCGATCGTGGACGCCCTGGGGCTGGCCTCGGTCGAGCCGGCCGGGTCGGGCGCCCGCCTCTACGCCCCCTCCTTGCGCGGCGGCTGGGAGCTGCGCCCCTTCCTGCGTGACTCGTTCCTGGGCATCCCAGCTCGCCCGGATACGCCCGATTGTGTGCGCGTGCTCGGCGAGGCCGGGGTGCGCCGCGCCCTCGAGGATCGCTCGATGGGCGGCGGCGTTGGCATGGACGAGGCCGGAGAGACCCTGGCCGGTTTCGTGACCGCGCGCATGGGGGAGGACGTGCTGGAGCGCTCGGTGCGGCCGATCATCGCGGGCATCTACACCGCCGACCCGACCATGCTGGCGACCGATACGGTCGCTCCTGGGCTGCGTGCCGAGACTGCTCGTCAGGGATCCCTGGCCGCCGCAGTCGCGGCGCGCCTGGATGCCGCGGGATCGCACCGCACCCCCGAAGCCTGCGTCGAGGGCGGCATGTTCGTCCTCGTCGACGCGCTGCGAGCCGCCATCGAAGAGGCCGGGGGAACCGTCCTGACCCGCACGGGCGCATTCGCGATGGCTCGCGCGGCCTCTGGATGGACCCTCGAGTGCGGGCCGACGGGGCCCGGGCCCACCCCCGGAGCTGAACCCGTGCCGAGCGGGCCGGGAGTGAGCGTCACGACGGAGCGCCTCGTCCTCGCCTGCAGCGCCAGCGCCGCCCTGCGCCTGCTGATGCAGGCGCGCATCCCCGGCCTCGTACCCGATGTGAGCGTTCCCGAGGGAGCGCCCATCGCGCGCCTCACCCTGGCCGTGCGCGCCCCCGAGCTGGACGACGCGCCCGTCTCCCAGGGTCTCCTGGTCGCGCCCGCGCCCGCCGACGAGCGGCCCGTGGCCGCCAAGGCCCTGTCCCACCTGAACATCAAGTGGCCGTGGCTCGCCGACCAGCTTGCGCCCCACACGCACCTGCTGCGCCTGTCCTACGGGCGCTTCGGCGAGGCCGAACCCGACGTCACCGTCGAAGGCGCCCTGCGCGACATCCGCACGCTCACAGGCGTCACCATGGCCCCCGAGGCGGTCACCGACCACATGCTCGCCCGCTGGAACGGCACGCTCCCGCCCCTGCCGCCCGAGTATCGCAGCCGCGTCGCCGCTCTCGAGGAACAGGTGCGGCCCTTGGGCGGCGTGGCGCTCACGGGAGCCTGGGTCGCCGGAACCGGCATCGCCTCCGTCGTCTCCCACGCCCGCGCGGGCGCGAAAGGACTGCTATGACCACGCGGACATTCGTTCTGGGAACCAGGGGATCACGCCTGGCGCTCGCCCAATCCACCACCGTCGCGCGGGCGATCGAAGAGGCCGGGGCTCGCCTCGGCGAGGACGTGCACGTCAAGCTCGAGGTCGTGCGCACGCACGGCGACGTGTCCGCTGCGCCCCTGGCTGCGCTCGGCGGCGTCGGCGTGTTCGCCGCCCAGCTGCGGCTCGCCCTCCTTGGGGGAGAGTGCGACCTGGCCGTCCACTCCTTCAAGGACCTGCCCACCGCCCCCACGCCGGGCCTGCGTATCGCGGCCGTCCCGCAGCGCGAGGACCCCCGCGACGCCCTGTGCGCGGCCGACGGGGCGACACTGGCATCACTGCCGGAGGGCGCACTCGTCGGCACGGGTTCACCCAGGCGCGCCGCCCAGGTGCTCGCCGCGCGCCCCGATCTGTTTGTCCGCGACCTGCGCGGCAACGTGCCCACGAGGCTTTCGCGCGTGCGGGGTATCGACCTGGGGGCCGACGCGGGCACCGCGCCCTCCGCCCTCGGCACTGGTGAGCGTCTCGACGCGGTCGTCCTCGCCCTTGCCGGGCTGCGACGCATCGGCCTCGACGCCCACGCTACCGACGTGCTCGACCCAGCCATCATGATGCCCGCCCCCTCGCAGGGCGCCCTCGCCATCGAAATGCGCGACGAGGAGGACCCCCTCCTGCGCGCTCTCCTCGATGCGCTCAACGATCGGCCGACCGCGCTCGCGGCTAGCGCCGAGCGCGCCGTTTTGTCTACGCTGGGCGCGGGGTGCGCGGCGCCCGTGGGCGCGTTCGCCCGCGTGGACGAGGCCTCCTCGGCTCTCGTTCTCGACGCGCGCGTGATGAGCGTCGACGGGCGTGGGCGGGTCGAGGCGAGCGGCGCGCTCGCGCTCACGGACTCGGTTGGCCTGGGCGAGGCGGCCCAACTCGGCGAGGACGTGGCGCGCGAGCTGCTCGATGGTGGCGCCGCCGAGGTCACCGATCTGAGCGCGACGAAAGCGCCGAGGCAATCCTCGTGAACGAGCCCCACGTGAGCGCACCCGTCGCAAGCGAGCCCCACGTGAGCGCACCCCTGAGCGGGCGGCGGATTCTCCTGACCCGCACCAAGCCCGACGATGCCATCGCGCGCGCCATGCGGACGGCCGGGGCGCAGGTGGATGCTCTCGCCCTCACCGTCTCGACGCCGCTGGAGTCCGCGCGCCTCGACGCGGCGCGCGACCGGCTGGCTCACGGCGCGTACGCGTGGGTCGTGTTCTCCTCCTGGAGGGCCGCGCGCGCCGTCGTTTCCGCCCTGCCGCAGGCACGCTCACGCGGCACGCGTATCGCCGTCGTCGGCGAGGCCACGGCCCGATGGATCAGCGATCACGCGGGCGTGAGCGCCGACCTGATCGGCAAAGGGTCCGCCGCCGCGCTGCTTGCGTGCTTCCCTGCCCCGGCCTCCGGTGCGCGCCCGGTCCTCATCCCCCGGTCGGTGGCCGCCCCCGATACGCTGCCGGACGGGCTGCGGGCGCTGGGCTGGAGCGTCGAGGCTGTCGACGCTTACACTACTCTCCCCGCCGACGCCGGCAATATTGACGCCGATATCGCGGGGAATTTTCGCGCGGGGAGCTACGATGCAGCTGTGCTCACCGCATCTTCCCAGGCGCGCGCCCTCCCCCCGCTCCTCGGCCTGCCGCCCCCCTCAACCCGGGTCGTGACCATCGGCGCACCCACCGCCGCCGCCGCCAGGCGTCAGGGGATCGCGGTCGCGGCCCAGGCCTCGTCCCCCACACCAGAGGCCATCGTCCGCGCCCTCATCGACGCCCTCGACCGCCCCGCCCACGCCGACGCACCTGTAGAAAGAGACTCATGACCACCGTCCCCGAATCCGTCACCTCCTACCTCGCCGAGGCCGGGGTGGACTCCTCCCCGATCCCGACGATTCGCCCGCGCCGCCTGCGCGCGACCCCCGCGATGCGCGCCCTCGTGCGCGAAACCCACGTTGACCCCGCCAAGCTCATCTGGCCGGTCTTCGTGCGCGACGACATCGACGAACCCCGCGAAATCGCCGCAATGCCCGGCCAGTACCAGCACACCATCGACTCGCTGCGCCGGGCCGCCGCCGAGGCCGCCGAAGCGGGCGTGGGCGCCATCGACCTGTTCGGCGTGCCCGCCCACCGCGACGCGATCGGCTCCCAGGCGTGGGCGGAGGATGGGATCCTCAACCGTGGCCTCGCCGCCGTGCGCGCCGAGGTCGGGGACGCCCTCGTCGTGTGCGCGGACACCTGCCTGGACGAGTTCACCGACCATGGGCACTGCGGCCTCCTCGATGCCGAAGGTGGCGTCGACAACGACGCGACCCTGCCGCTCTACCAGGCGATGGCGATTTCCCAGGCGCGCGCGGGCGCGCACATGGTGTCGCCCTCGGGCATGATGGACGGCCAGGTCGCCGCGATCCGCGCTGCGCTCGACCAGGCGGGATACGCCCACGTCGCGATCCTCGCCTACTCTGCGAAGTACGCGTCCGCCTACTTCGGGCCCTTCCGCGAGGCCGTCGGATCCACGCTTAAGGGCGACCGCCGCACCTACCAGCAGGACCCCGCGAACCGACGCGAGGGCCTCTTCGAGGCGCTGCTTGACGCGGCCGAGGGCGCCGACATGCTCATGGTCAAGCCCGCCGGCCCCTACCTGGACGTGCTGGCCGACGTGGCCGCCGCCTCCGACATTCCCGTCGCCGCCTACCAGGTATCCGGCGAGTACGCGATGGTCGAGGCCGCCGCCGCTAACGGGTGGATCGACCGCACCCGCGTCATCGACGAATCCCTGACCGGCATCTTCCGCGCGGGAGCCGACTCCGTCCTCACCTACTGGGCCCTCGAGGTCGCCCGCCGGGCCCGCTGAGCGCGCGTCCCTGTCCTGCTGTCCCCTTTTACCCCTGATGAAGGTAGCTATGATCACTAACGAAACCGCATTCTCTCAAGCAAAATCCGTGATCCCCGGCGGCGTCGACTCGCCGGTGCGCGCCTTCGGTGGCGTCGGCGGCACCCCGCGTTTCATTGCGAGCGCGAGCGGCGCGCGTGTCACCGACGTTGAGGGGCGCTCCTACGTGGACCTGGTCGGCTCGTGGGGTCCGGCGCTGCTCGGCCATGCGCACCCCGAGGTGGTCGCCGCCGTTCAGGAGGCGGCCTCGCGCGGCCTATCCTTTGGTGCACCCACCGAAACTGAGACGCTGCTGGCCAGCGCGGTGCGCGAGCGCGTGCCCTTCGCGGAGCGTGTCCGCTTCGTGTCGACGGGCACCGAGGCGACGATGACGGCGATCCGCTTGGCGCGCGGCGCCACCGGGCGCGACCTGATCGTGAAATTCGCCGGCAATTACCACGGCCATTCTGACGGCCTGCTCGCTGCCGCCGGGTCGGGCGTCGCCACCGGCGGCCTGCCCGGGTCGGCCGGCGTCCCCGAGGCCATCACCGCCCAGACGATCGTGCTGCCCTACAACGACGTCGACGCCCTGCGCGCGTGCTTCGAGCAGGTGGGTGGCAGTATCGCCGCCGTCATCTTCGAGGGCGCCCCCGCCAACATGGGCACGGTCCCGCCCCACCCCGGGTGGAACCGCGAGATCCGCCGCCTGTGCACCGCGCACGGCGCGCTCATGATCCTCGACGAGGTCCTTACCGGCTTCCGCGTTGACCCCGCCGGCTGGTGGGGCCTCGAGGCTGTGGCCGGGTGGGTCGACGGCGCGCCCGCGGGCCGCTACGGCGCTGGCTTCGTTGACGCGTCTTGCGTGGAGGGTGCCGACTGGGTGCCCGACCTGGTGACCTTCGGCAAGGTCGTGGGCGGCGGCATGCCCCTGGCGGCCGTCGCCGGGCGCGCGGACGTCATGGACCTGCTGGCCCCCCTGGGCCCCGTCTACCAGGCGGGCACGCTCTCGGGCAACCCCCTGGCCACGGTGGCCGGCCTGCGTACCCTCGAACTGGCTGATCAGGGCGTGTACGACCGCGTGAACGCCTCGGCGCAGGAGATCAGCACGATCGTGTCGGATGCGCTCAGCGCTGCGGGCGTCGCCCACCGCGTCCAGCGCACGGGATCCCTGTTCTCCGTCATGTTCGGCGAGGCCGCGGCCTCCTCGGGCGTGTACGACTACGACCAGGCGCGCGCCCAGGAGGCGTGGCGCTACGCACCCTTCTTCCATTCCTTCCTGTCCTCGGGTGTGGCCCTGCCGCCCTCGGTGTACGAGGTGTGGTTCGTGTCCGGCGCTCACGGCGAGGCGGAGCTGGAGGCTATCGCCGCCGCGGCTCCAGCGGCCGCGCAGGCGGCCGCTGCAGCTCAGCCCGAGTAATCGACCGCGTCGCGTCATCTGTGGCGTGAACGGTTCAGGGGTGGGGATCCTGGTGGGTCCCCACCCCTCGTCTCTACCGTTGGTGGGTGGATTGCGGGTGCTCCGCTGGGGCGGTTGTTGTCGTCAGTGGCCTTGTTGTGCGAAGTTGTTCATCGTGAATGTGGGGTCTGGGTCAAAGCAGAACAGTGCTTTTCCTGGGTTGGGGGTGAACCAGACGATGTCGGAGTGTGCTTCCTTCAGGGTGAAGGTGCCGACCCCCTCGACGGTGATGCTGTCGCCTCGGTGTAGGTCTTTGGCCTGACCGATTAAGTCGTAGTGTTCGTTGTCGCTGGTGGCGGATATTCCGAAGGAACCAATCTGGTGCCCCATAGAGACTTCCCCCCTACTTCCCATACGAACCTTTCGTCCGTCGGCGAGAACGCCGAGGAAAATGGATCGTTGCTTGTCGTATGGGGTGAGGTAGTATCGGCCGGTGCAGGCGTCGCCCTCGGTTTTTTCTTTCCAGTCCCAGGAGTAGGCGATGTGTGCGTAGGTCCAGGGGATGACGAACGCCAGGACGAGGACGGCTACGATGATGGCGCGGACGCGTGCGGGTGTCCGTGTGCGTGCAGGTGTGGTGCTCATGGGTGTGCTTCTGTGGTGGTTGCTGGTGTCAGTGGCCTTGTTGTGCGAAGTTGTTCATCGTGAATGAGGGGTCTGGGTCAAAGCAGAATGTTGCTTTTCCTGGGTTGGGGGTGAACCAGACGATGTCTGAGTGGGCTTCCTTGAGGGTGAAGGTGCCGACCCCCTCGATGGTGGTAGTGTCGCCGAGGTGTAAATCCTCAGCACCCCCGAGGAAGTTGTAGGGTTCGTTGTCGCTGGCAGCGGCGATACTGAAAGAGGCGGTGTCGCGCCCCATGGAGACTTCCCCCCTGCTGCTCATTCGAACCTTTCGCCCGTCGGAGAGAATGCCGAGGAAAATGGATCGTTGCTTGTCGTATGGGGTGAGGTAGTATCGGCCGGTGCAGGCGTCGCCCTCGGTTTTTTCTTTCCAGTCCCAGGAGTAGGCGATGTGTGCGTAGGTCCAGGGGATGACGAAGGCCAGGACGAGGACGGCCACGACGAGGGCGCGGATGCGTGCGGGTCTGATGCTCATGGGTGGCTTCCGTGGTGGTTGCTGGCGTCAGTGGCCTTGTTGTGCGAAGTTGTTCATCGTGAATGTGGGGTCTGGGTCAAAGCAGAACAGTGCTTTTCCTGGGTTGGGGGTGAACCAGACGATGTCGGAGTGTGCTTCCTTCAGGGTGAAGGTGCCGACCCCCTCGACGGTGATACTGTCGCCGCGGTGAAGATCTTTGGCGTGGGCGAGTGGATCGGTGCTCTCAGTGTCGGTGCTTACGGACAGGCCGAATGAGGCAATTTCGCGTCCCATGGACACTTCTCCTCTGCTGCCCATGTAGACCACGCGGCCATCAGAGCGGGTGCCTAAGGAAATGGATCGTTGCTTGTCGTATGGGGTGAGGTAGTACTTGCCGGTGCAGGCGTCGCCCTCGGTTTTTTCTTTCCAGTCCCAGGAGTAGGCGATGTGTGCGTAGGTCCAGGGGATGACGAATGCCAGGACGAGGACGGCCACGACGAGGGCGCGGACGTGTGCGGGTCTGATGCTCATGGGATAAACCCCACGGTCACATCGCCATAGTTGGCGTAGAAATCTTCCCAGCTCATCGTGAAGGTTGCTCCCGTGCTCTTGCCAGTGTTACCGCTGCGATCGTTGTGTCCCCACGGGTTGATAAGGGTGACGCCGTTCTCGTCTGCCGCGGCCACCGTGTAGACGTGGCTGGAAGCGATCGTAATATTCTCTTGACTACCGTCGGCGGTGACATTCGCGTCTCCGGCGAATGGGCTGGACTCGGCGACAATGGGATGTCCCCACTTGATTGCATCAATGGTCCTATATCTGAGGTCTCCATGATTGAGACCAATGTTTGGGATGATGTTTCCCGGAGTGCCGGAGATGTTCTGCATAGTGATTGTGGATAAGCTCGCCGACGCTCCTTCGTGGGTGAACCTGCCTTTCGTTCCCCCAGGGTGGGACTGAATGAAGGCTTTCTCGAAGATCGAAGCGAGATCCGCCTTGGGCGATTTCCCAGCTGTGTCGCCATACGCCATGACATCCTGGACGAACACGCGCTTTTCGTTTCGCTCGTATCCCGGGAAATCCACGAAGTATCCGTCGATCTTTCCTTGCGCGTTGTAGTGCGGAGTAACCAGGCTTGCCAGGTATTTGCGGCCCTCCTCGGTCTGGTTATAGGCGTTCAGGGTGGACAACAGGTGGCAGTCGCCGATGTGACCTTGATCGATGTCAAACAGTGGCTTCGACGGATCCTGCAGGTGCTGATTGATGTCGTCGAGCTCCTGTTGCGACATCATGCGCGTGTCTCCGAGGTCAACATCGTCCAGGTCACCGTCGTTATCAATGTCGATCTGTTGATGGTCCTCGGGAGTGAAGTAGAGGGCTTCTCTTAAAGAGGCAGCGGTATTGAGGGCCTCGTCTGAGAGAGTAGTCGTAGCGTCGTTGTAACTAGCCTTCAGCTCCCTTAATTTCGCCTCGTATTCTTCCCGGTGAGCGATACGATCGAGGAGGGGGAGTGCCCAAAACTCATTCCATAGGTCATCGGCCTGCCCACGGATGGAATCGACAGTATTCTTCGCTTCTTCGAGCTTGAAGTAGTAATTCTTCAACGCATCTGCCGCCTGGAGGGTTCCATCTCTCCAGGTGATGAGTTCGGGTAGTTCATTGTTCTTACTGTCAATGAAGGCGACTTTTGCCGCGCCCTGCCAGTCGGTGAGAGTGATGGTCAATGCGGAGATGTCGTCGTGGAGCGATTTAATGTCTCGTGACTGGTTGCGTAGCTCGTTCTGGCTTGACCATATAGCTCCGAGATCACCAGGAGGCTGAGGGAAGAGCAAAGCGAATGGTGAATGCATGGCAGACTCGTTTCTAGAGCTTGGAGAAAATGGACTTGAAGGTCTCGGCGATTTCGTCGTCCATGTCCTCGGTCGCCTGCGCCGTGTCACGCAGTGCGCCTGCGGTCTTATCGAGCCAATGGTGGGCCGCGTTTTTGTGTGCGTTGTACATGCCGGTGAAATAGATAAGTGCGGTGCCGACGGCAGCGTCGCCAGTGTCGACGGCGAAAGGGCTTGCCTTCTTGAGTTTGAACTCGGACATGTTGGCTGAGAGCTGGTGTACCGTGTCCGCTGCGGACCGTAGCTGCTCCGTGTCCATCTGAAAGACGCTCATGGCATCCTCCTTGATGTCGTGCTTAACAGATGAATTTTAGTGGGGGAGAGCACAATATGCAAATCTACTCATCGGGCCATGGTTGGCGACGGTGCCCGAGAGGAGGTGCCTGAGTGGAGATGCTCAGACCGGGGGAAGGGAGGAGGTGCTACGAGTGTCAGAGGGGTGCAAGAAAGCAACGAAAAAGCGTGACACCTCTGCGGTGTCACGCTGGCGGGGGTGGGGCGCGTGTCGTTCACGCGCCCCGCATAGGCTCAGGCGCGAGTGCGTGCGATCGAGAGAAGAGCGGGGGAGACGATCAGGGCGGTCAGGGCGATAACGACCGCGAAGACGACCGACGCGACCGAGGCGACCTGCAGGGCGGCGAACACGCCGAGGGCCGCGAGGACGACGATGAGGGCCACGAGCACGGAGGCCGAGGCGGTGGCCTGGGACATGGTGGGAGCGGTTTCAGCCTTGACGATGTTGTTCATGGGGTTCTCCTTGAGAATGTCTTCGCGCGGAAACGCGAAGCGCGCCCCGCACGCCAGCGTGTGTGGGCCTTTTCGGCCCGTGTCGCCCGGGTGAGCGACGGTATTGAAAAAGGGAGGTGACTCGTGGTCGCCCCCCTTGGTGCAGTCACAATGCTACGTCGATTTCACCGATCAGTCTATACCTCGCAATCCCTTGTAAGGCATGGCACAAGCATCGTAAAAACCAGTTAAAACGCAGTTGTGTCAACGAAAAAATTATGTGCGAGATGGGTGAGGAACGTGCCGTTTCATGCAAGTGTGCCCGAGTGGGATCTCCACCCGGGCACACAGTGTCACTCGGCTCGTGCCACATTCATGGCTTGGAGGCCCTTTGGTCCTTCAATCGCCTCATATTCGACCCTCTCGCCCTCTAGAAGAGTGCGGCGCCCAGATTGGCCGATGATGTTTGAATAGTGCACGAAGACGTCGCCGGATTCGTTATCAGGAGTGATGAATCCGAAGCCTTTGGCGTCGTTGAACCATTTGATGGTCCCGGTAGCCATGGGCCCTCCTTCGTGTTCGCCCCAACGCTGGGGCACCGTTCGACCCCGTCTGCGGAGCCGACATGGTCCCGTCGACCCGGCCCGGTATTGATACCCCCCGGACTGGGCGTGCGGAATCACACTTATACGGTATCGCACTCGCAGCCAAAATGTGGCTGACCTGCGTCATCGTGATGAAGAAGTTTTCGGCGCAACGCCTCTACTTGTCGGCTGACAGTCGGACCGGAACGATCGCCTGCACATCCTCTCCCTCGAAGGCGACGCTCCCGATCGCCACGTCGACCCCGAAGACGCGCGCGAGGGTGTCCGCGTTCATGACGGAGGACGCGGGGCCGACCACGGCCTCGTGCGTGGAAGAGAAGAGCGCGACCTGGTCCGCGACGCGCAGGGCGTGCGCCGGGTAGTGCGTGTTCATGATGACCGCGAGGCCTCGGTCCTTCACGAGGCGCTCGAGGAGTCCCAGGACGATGAGCTGGTTGCGGAAATCCAGGCCGGTCTCCGGCTCGTCGAGCACGAGCACGCGCGGGTCGGCGACGAGCGCTCGGGCGATGAGGATCATCTGGAACTGGCCGCCCGACATGGTCGCGCAGGGCATCTCGGCCAGGTGGGAGGCGCCCACCTCGTCGAGGACGTCGCGGGCCATGCGCTCCTCGCGCGCTCCGGGCTGTGCGAGGGTGCGCATGTGCGGGGCTCGTCCGACCATGACCATCTCGAGGCCGGTGAGCGCTACGTTGGATGCGTTGCGGGCCTGCGGCACGTACGACAGGACGCGTCCCAGTGCCCGGGTCGACATCGATGAAATGGGGGTGCCGTCGATGAGCGTGCGGCCGCTGTCCCACTTCTGCAGGCCGATCATGGTTCGCAGTAGCGTCGTCTTTCCCGCGCCGTTGGGTCCCAGGATCGCCAGGAGCGAGCGCTCGGGCACCTCGAAGGACACGTTCGTCAGGATCGGGGAGGGGGCACCCGGATAGGTGAAGGTCGCGTTTTCGACGCTGATCATCGCGCTCCTCCCGTCCGGCGCAGCAGCACGATAAAGAAGGGTGCGCCGATGATGGCCGTCAGGATCGAAATGGGGATTTCCGAGGCCGACAGGGATCGCGCGAGCGTGTCGATGACGATCATGAGCGCCGACCCGAGCAGCAGCGAGACCGGGATGACCGCGCGGTTGTTCTGCCCGCACAGCATGCGCGCGCAGTGCGGCACGAGCAGGCCGACCCAGCCGACCTGGCCGCACATCGAAATGACCGAGGCCGTGATGACCGTCGAGGCAACGATGAGGATGGCGCGCATGAGGGAGACGTTGACGCCGGCTGAGCGGGCCTCGTCCTCTGAGAGGGAGAGGATGTTGAGCTGCCAGCGCAGCGCCACGATGACGACGACGCCCGCGATGATGAAGGGGGCACCCAGCGCGATCTGGTGGTAGGTGACTGCGGCGAGCGAGCCCATGAGCCAGTAGGTGATCTCGGGGAGCTGGCTCGTCGGGTCGGCCGTCAGCTTGAGGAGCGAGAGGACCGCGTTCGCCAGGGCGGATACGATGACGCCGCCGAGCACGAGCGTGATGACGTTGAAAGCACCCGTGCGCGTGCGTGAAATCGCCGTCGTGAACGCCATCGTCGCCAGGCCCGCAACGAGCGCCGCGGCCTGCACACCGATCAGGTTCCAATCCAGCAGCAGGGCGATGACCGCGCCGACGCACGTGCCCGCCGCGACGCCCAAAGTGTCTGGAGTGGCCAGGGGGTTGGAGAAGAGCGACTGGAACGAGGCGCCGGCAACCGACAGACCCCCGCCGATCAGGATTGCCACGATGATGCGCGGTGCCCGAAGGTCGAACACGACGGAGTTGACGCGCGGGGGCACCGCCGGACCTCCCCAGAACCTCGCGCGCAGCGCCGCGACCACATCCTCCAGGGACACGGAGAAACGGCCGATCAGCATGGCTGCCGCCGCGCACACAACGATGAGGGTGATCAGTGTGGGAATCACCCACACGCGCAGCCGCCCGTTCCTGGTCAGCACAGACTTCATGATGTCCTCTCCCCGACGCACGCCGGGAGTAAAGCGCATAAGGGAACCCGGCCTCGTCGATAGGGAAGACGAGGCCGGGGCCAGGTATCAGGACGCGGAGTCCGGGTTGACGATGCGCTGGGCCTGCTCGTCCGTGAGCGTGAAGTTGTACATCTTCTGGTAGTAGTCCTTCGT
>CALHZX010000005.1 GCA_938040725.1 uncultured Actinomyces sp.
CGGTCCTCGAGGGGCTCGAAGCCGTGCGCAAGCGCCCCGGCATGTACATCGGCTCGACCGACCACCGGGGCCTCATGCACTGCCTCTGGGAGATCATCGACAACGCGGTCGACGAGGCCCTGGAAGGCCACTGCGACACGATCGACGTGCGCCTGCACCCCGACCACTCCGCCTCCGTCGCCGACAACGGCCGAGGCATCCCCGTCGACATCGTTCCCGGCCAGGGCTTGACGGGCGTCGAGGTCGTCTACACCAAGCTCCACGCCGGCGGTAAGTTCGGCGGCGGCTCCTACGCGGCCTCCGGCGGCCTCCACGGCGTTGGTGCCTCTGTCGTCAACGCCCTGTCCGCCCGCCTCGACGTGCAGGTCGACCGTGGCGGTAAGACCCACGAGATGTGCTTCCGCCGCGGCGAGCCTGGCGAATTCGACGACTCGAAGCAGCGCACCCCCAACTCGCCCTTCAAGCCGTTCGTCGACGGATCGACCCTCAAGACGGTCGGCAAGGTGAAGAAGTCCCAGACCGGCACGCGCGTGCGCTTCTGGGCGGACTTCCAGATCTTCCCGTCGACCGAGGGCTTCTCCTGGGAGAACCTGCTGGCGCGCGCCCGCCAGACCGCGTTCCTCGTGCCCGGCCTGACCATCAACTGCTACGACGAGCGCGGCGAAGAGGAACTCCACGAGAGCTTCCGCTTCGACGGCGGCGTCGTCGACTTCGCGAACTGGCTCGCCACCGACGGCCCCGTCACCGACACGTGGCACATCACGGGCGAGGGCACCTACAACGAGACCGTGCAGGCCCTGGACTCCGAGACCGGGCACCTGCGCGCCACCGAGGTCGAGCGCACGTGCGAGGTCGACATCGCGCTGCGCTGGGGCATTGGCTACGACACGACCGTCCAGTCGTTCGTCAACATCATCGCCACCCCCAAGGGCGGCACCCACGTCACCGGCTTCGAGCAGGCGGTCCTCAAGACCCTGCGCGCCGCGATCGACAAGAACGCCCGCAAACTCAAGGTCGGCGCGAAGGATGGCCGCCCCGAAAAGGACGACGTGCAGGCCGGCATGACCGCCGTCATCACCGTGCGCTTCCCCGAGCCTCAGTTCGAGGGACAGACAAAGGAAACGCTGGGCACTCCCCAGATTCGCACCGTCGTCAACCGCGTGGTCTCCGACTGGCTGAAGGCCAAGTTCGCCTCCTCCAAGCGTGACGACAAGCAGCAGACCTCCCTCCTCATGGAGAAGGTCGTCGGCGAGATGAAGGCCCGCGTCTCCGCGCGCCTGCACAAGGAGATCTCGCGTAAGAAGAACGCGCTGGAAACCTCCTCGCTGCCCGCCAAGCTCGCGGACTGCCGCCTCGAGGACGTCGAGGAGACCGAGCTGTTCATCGTCGAGGGCGACTCCGCCCTGGGTACGGCCAAGGCCGCGCGCAACTCCCACTACCAGGCCCTGTTCCCGATTCGAGGAAAGATCCTCAACGTGCAGAAGGCCTCGACCGCGGACATGCTGGCCAACGCCGAGTGCGCCAACATCATCCAGGTGATCGGCGCGGGCTCGGGCCGTACCTTCGACCTGTCCCAGGCTCGCTACGGCAAGGTCATCCTCATGACGGACGCCGACGTCGACGGCGCGCACATCCGCACCCTGCTGCTGACCCTGTTCTTCCGCTACATGCGCCCCATGGTCGAGGCCGGCCGCATCTACGCCGCCGTCCCGCCCCTGCATCGCATCGAGGTCGCGGGCAAGGGACGCAAGAAGCGCGAGTACATCTACACCTACTCCGAGGACGAGCTGCATCGTAAGCTTGCCGCCCTGCGTCGCTCGGGCCGCACGTGGAAGGAACCCATCCAGCGATACAAGGGCCTGGGCGAGATGGACGCCGACCAGCTCGCGGAGACAACGATGGATCGGGCGCACCGCTCGCTGCGTCGCATCACGCTGGCCGACGAGGAAGCCCTGCGCCAGGCGGAGGACGTGTTTGAGCTGCTCATGGGCTCGACCGTGGGTCCGCGCAAGGAGTTCATTGTCGAGGAATCCGCGGGGCTGGATCGTACGCGCATCGACGCGTAATCACGGGCAAAAATCCCCGCGCGCTGCACAACCGTTCACGCGCGTTGACCAAATGTCAAGCGCCAGTGTGACTAAAGGCCCGAATAGCCGGTAGGATATCTGCCATGACAGGACTTGCGCAGCGACTCACGCCGCCCGGGTCCGTCCCGTACCCGGGCAATCACCTCGGGTTGCGCTGGCGGCCCATGATCGGCCGCGATGCCCCCGCCGTGTACGCACTCATCTCCCTGATCGAAGACGACGACAATGCCATTCGGCGCACGTCAGTCGACGACATCGCGGACATGATGGAGGGCGAGAACGGGCGCGACTGGGTGGACACGATCGTCGGCCTGGACGCGAAGCGAAACATCTGCGCCGTGGCGTCCGTGCGCGTGCTGCGCGGCATTCACGAGGCCGCCACCGCCGTCGTCAGTGCCTTCATTCACCCGCATTGGCGTGGCCGAGGCGTGGGCCGGGCTCTGCTCTACTGGCAGGACGGGCGCGCCCGACAGATGCTCGTCGAGGAATTTGGAGCCGATTCTGAGGTTCCTGCCTCGATTTCGAACCTCGTCGACGCGCACATGACCGATCGTCGCCGCCTCTACATTGCGGCCGGCTTCTTTGCTAAGCGCACGTACCAGGTCATGTACCGTGACCTGGCCGGTGGCGAGGTGCCCGTGCCCGCGCGCCACGGATATCGCGTCCTTCCGTGGAACAAGGTTCCGCAGGACCAGATCCGCGCCATCCACATGGAGGCTTTCCAGCAGTCGTTCCGTTCGCCCCTGCGCGCCCTGTGGTGGGACGATGCGATGAACCACTTCGACACGCGTTGGTCGTTCGTGGCCGTGGATGCTCAGGGTGATGTCGTTGGCTACGCGATCACTGGACGTCCCGCGCAGCGCTGGGTGGCTACGGGCCGTCCGGAGGCTTACATCTACCTGCTCGGCGTTGCTGAGGCGCACCGCGGACGCTCCATTGCGAGCGCCCTCGTCGGGCACGCCGTCGCCGCAGCGTCCGCGTCTGGAGCGTCGCGCATTGGCCTCGACGTTGACATGTCGAGCCCGGACGGAGCGCATAAGATTTACGAACACCTGGGCTTCGTGGATGAAGCCGCCGAGGTTTACTACACGATCGACCAGTAGGGACGGAAGGAGGCGAGCATGAGCATTCCTCTCGCGCAGCGAGCAAATGCCCCCGAGTTCGTCCCCTTCCCGGGCGAACATCACGGGATCGAATGGGAGTCGCTGACGGCCGCCCATCACGACGGCCTGTCCGCGCTTTTCGCCCGCATGGAGGCCCGCGATAACCCGCCGTATCGCACCAGCCCGGACGAGGTCGAGGAGATGCTCTCGGGTGCTTCCCAGTGGCGAGGCCTCGTCGGGATCGCCCGCAGGGGTATTGCAGCGGGTCGAATCGTCGCCTTCGCGCAGGTGGTCCTGCGTTTCCCGGGGCGTGTGGAGTGCGTTTGCGTCGGGGGAGTGGACCCCGACTTTCGGCGCATCGGCCTCGGCAATGCGATCGTCGACTGGCAGGAGGGCACTGCCCGACAGATGCTGGCCGAGGTCGAGGGTGACGCTCCCGCCCAGATCACCTGTCACGTCGAGACCGGCCAGGACGATCTCGAGGCGCAGCTGAAGGTGCATGGCTTCCGCTGGACGCGCACCTACTACGAGCTGCGCGCCTCCCTGGATAGTCTTCCGCCGGTTCCTGACCTGGGTTCGTACATGAGCGTCGAGGCCTGGGGCCCCCAGTGGGAGGAACCCGCCCTGCGCGCGGCGAACCGCCTCAACGAGTCCGAGTGGGGTCGGCCCCCGCTCACCCAGGAGCAGTGGATGCAGGGGCGCACGGCCTTCGCTCCCGAATGGTCTTTTGTTGCCGTCGACCGCACGGGCGATCGTCCCCGGGTCGCGGGCTTCCTCCTGGCGTCGCGCTACGAGCAGGATTGGGCGGCTCTCGGCTGGCGCGAGGGGTACATCGACCAGCTGGGCGTCCTGTCCCAGTGGCGCGAGAGCCGCGTTGCGGACGCGCTGGTTCTGGCGTCGATGTGGGCTCAGAAGCGCGACGGCATGGATCGTGCGGGTACGGGCGTGGGGTCCGCGAACCACACGGGCGCGCTCGCCATCTACGACTACCTCGGATTCCGTACGGTCGGCCAGACGAGGCTCTACGCGATCGAAATTTGATCATGCGTTTCGCATGGTGGATGTTTCCGCGCATCCCCTTGTGTTACCGTCGTTACTTTTTCTTTGTCGGTGGTCGTTTTTCCTCCCGTTTTCCTTTCAGTTTTCACATCACTGCTCCCTAGGTCCTAATTGTCCGACCAATTGAATTCTTAGGCTCGCGACAGAGGCAGGAACGGCCTCGGCGCCATGCGCGTCCCCTCCCCACAGTGCGGAGCTAGCATGACATCTCAGTCGTCAGCACCATCTCGATCCATTCCGCCCCTGGTCATTCGAAGTGCCATCGTCGCCTCTCTCGGCGGCCTGCTCTTCGGTTTTGATACCGCCGTCATCTCCGGCGCGGAAGAAAAACTCACCGAGCTCTACGCCCTGACCTCCACGGGCGAAGGCATGCTCGTCGCGATCGCGACGATCGGTACGATTCTCGGCGCGATCATCGCCGGTAACCTGGCCGACCGATTCGGCCGTAAGCCCGTCCTCTTCTGGATCGGCATCCTGTTCGGCGTGGGCGCCCTCGCTACCGCCCTGGCCCCGCTGCCCACACTGGTGAGCGCAGCGGATGGAACGGTGTCGGCCTCATCCGCGTTCCCGATCACCTTCTTCATGATCTTCCGCTTCCTCGGCGGCGTCGGTGTCGGCCTGTCCTCCGTTGTGGCACCCATCTACACCGCCGAGATCGCACCCGCACGTGTGCGCGGACGCCTGGTCGGCCTCGTCCAGTTCAACATCGTCTTCGGTATCCTCCTTGCCTACGCCTCCAACGCGATCA
>CALHZX010000006.1 GCA_938040725.1 uncultured Actinomyces sp.
CGGAAGAGTCCTCGTTCCTGGAGATGCTCGACGTCCTGAACGAAGAGCTCTTCGCACGCGGCGAGGAACCCATCGCCTTCGACTCGGACTGCCGCGAGGGCATCTGTGGTCAGTGTGGCATCGTCATCAACGGTATCGCGCACGGTCCGGAGGTCACCACGACCTGCCAGCTGCACATGCGTTCCTTCAACGATGGTGACGTCATCACGATCGAGCCGTGGCGTGCAGAAGGCTTCCCGATCATCAAGGACCTCGTGGTTAACCGCTCCGCCCTGGATCGCATCATCCAGGCCGGCGGCTACATCTCCGTGAACACGGGCGCGGCTCCCGACGCGCACGCGACCCCGGTCCCGAAGCAGGACGCGGATCGTGCGTTCGAGGCTGCCGCGTGCATCGGTTGTGGCGCGTGTGTGGCTGCCTGCCCGAACGCGTCCGCGATGCTGTTCACCTCTGCGAAGGTCACGCACCTCGGCCTCCTCCCGCAGGGTAAACCCGAGAACTACAAGCGCGTGGTCAACATGCTTAACCAGATGGACGAGGAGGGCTTCGGCTCCTGCTCGAACATCGGTGAGTGCGCGGCGGTGTGCCCCAAGCAGATCCCGCTCGACGTGATCGCAAACCTCAACCGCCAGCTCGGCAAGGCTGCCTTCAAGGGCGTCTGATCGGCCTGGAGTGGCCTCACGGAGGGCCCGGCGCGTATGCGCCGGGCCCTCCCGCATTGTGCCCCCATAACTCGCCGCAGTCTCCTTCTCATTGGGGCCTCGGCGCGCCCTGATCCAAAGTGCCAGTCATGCGGCGGCGAGCGGCGTATGATGATGGAAGGATCATCGGCTCAGAGAGGAGTCCTGCCATGCACTTCGATGAAACTGGCCCGAACACGCACACGCGGCGCTACTGGGTCAGCGCGACCATCGGCATCACGGCGATGATTGTCTTTGCGATCCTGTCGATCCTCCTGCTTCTGGGCGTTCTCTTCGGGTCGCCTCAGATCAAGCCGATCGCGGATTCGCTGTTCCCGTGGAGCCTGCTGGTCTTTGCTGTTGCGGGCGTTGCGATGTTCGTTGCGAACGCGCGTTCTGGGGAGCAGGTCGACGCCGACTCCTGACTCGTCGGGCTGCGCGCCCGCGTGTGTGCGGCGGCGCCCGCACGTGCGTCCTAAACTAGGGGATGTGAGTGAACCCCTGGTCCTTGGTATTGAGTCAACCTGCGACGAGACCGGCGTCGGCCTCGTGCGTGGCACGCAGCTGCTCGTCGACCGTACGGCGACGTCGATGGATGAGTACGCGCGCTACGGCGGCATCATTCCCGAGATCGCGTCGCGCGCGCACCTTGAGTCCTTCCTGCCGACACTGCACGCCGCGCTCGACGAGGCAGGTGTCACCCTTGCGGACGTCGACGCTATCGCGGTGGCCGCTGGACCGGGCCTCGTCGGTTCTCTGACCGTTGGTATTTGCGCGGCGAAGGCCCTGTCCTCGTCCCTGGGTAAGCCCCTGTACGGTGTCAACCACGTGATCGGTCACCTTGCGGTCGATAAGCTCGCCGAGGGCCCCCTGCCCGATCACTTTATCGGCCTCGTAGTCTCGGGTGGGCACTCGAATATCCTCGAGATCCGGAACATCGCGACGGATGTCGTCGAGCTCGGCGGGACCCTGGACGACGCCGCCGGCGAGGCCTTCGACAAGGTCGGGCGTCTCCTTGACCTGCCCTACCCGGGCGGCCCCCACGTGGACCGACTCTCCCAGCAGGGGGACCGCGAGGCGATCCGTTTCCCGCGCGGCCTGGCCGCAGGTAAGGATAAGGAACGCCATAAGTACGACTTCTCGTTCTCCGGCCTGAAGACGGCTGTCGCCCGCTACATCGAGGGTGCGACCGCACGAGGGGAGAGTGTCAGCAAGGAAAACGTCTGCGCGGCGTTCTCCGAGGCCGTCAACGATTCTCTCACCGCGAAGGCTGTGCACGCGGCGCTGGACACCGGGTGCAACACGATCGTTGTGGGCGGTGGTTTCTCCGCGAATTCGCGCCTGCGTGCCCTCCTGACGGAGCGGGCTGAGGCTGCGGGCGTCACCGTGCGTATGCCTCCGCTGCGCTTCTGCACGGACAACGGTGCTCAGATCGCTGCGATTGGCTCGGAGCTGGTCGCCGCAGGTCTGCCGCCCTCGGACTGGGATTTCTCTCCGGACTCGGGCATGGAGCTGACGACGACCTACATGGCGCCCCGCGCCTGAAGCTGGCGCGCTGTTAGCGCAGACCAGCCATGAAGCTTTCGGCGATCGAGCTCCACGAGGTGTAGAAGCCGCCCACCATGTTGGAGGCAATGCCGATGAGTACGGCGGCGCTTCCCACTGCGGCGCCCAGCGCGGTGAGTCGTCCCAGGTATGCGAGCGCGTTGAGCGCAGGGCGGGGGAGGGAGTTCAGGCGACCCGAGCGCTGCGCGCGGTGACGCCCGTGGTGCTTGCCGCGCTCCTCGTTGTGGCGCTGCAGCTGCCAGCGCGGCGCGACGTGCCAGGCGAGTATGAGGGAGATAAGAACCCCGACGATGAGGATGCCGAGCGTTACGTAGCCGTTCGGGGCGGTTGGCCGAAGTTCGTGGGTCACGGTGGTCACAGGAACGACGGATCCGTAGGCCTCGGATGACTGAGCGGTAGCCGCCGTCGGCGTGGCATCTACGGCGCGGGCGACGCGATCAGAAGAACCCCACCAGGCCAGCATGTTGGGGATGTGTTCGCTCCAGAGGGGGCCTGTATGTCCGCCGGTCGGCGGGACATCCGTGGTGACCGAGTCAGGATCTTTGACGGCCGAGGCCATCTTGAGAGCGGTGTAGGCGCCGCCGACCGCGTCATCTCCGGCTGCCATCGCGTAGATGCGCAGCCCATCCGGCGTACGATTCGCCAGCATGGTCGACAGCGTGTTGTCGGCGAGGTACTGGTCCCCCTGGTTGGTCATCTGTCCCTCGATCTGCGTGTCGTAGCCGGACAGCGACGCTGCGGCCCCGTAGGTCTGCGGGGTACGCAGAGCGGTCCAAATCGCGCAGTAGGCGCCCGCGGAGAAGCCGCCGATCATCCAGCCATCGCGGTTGGACGTCGTGTTGGGGAAGTTGTGCCGAATCATCTCGGGGACATCGTGGGAGACCCACGTATACACGGCGGGGCGCCCTTCGATGTCAGCGCAGTCGTGCGCTTCCTCATCGACGTTGAGACCGGGGGCGACGACGATCGCCGGCGGGATGATGCCTGCGGCAATGGCCTTGTCCAGTTCTGCTTGTATGCCGAGGCCTTGCAGGATTCCGTCGGGGCCGCCCGGGTAGCCGTGTAGGAGCTCGATGACGCCGTAGGTCTTTCCGTCGGTCGATGAATAGCCGGTCGGTGTAATGACGTCGACCGGTTGGGTGATACCGCTCGATGGGCCGGTCCAGGTGGTTTCCAGCATTCCGTCGTCGGCGGTCGTGAAGGTCGCGTCGAGTTCGGATGCGGGAGCTGACTGCGCCTCGACGTCGGCCTCACCGCCGGTTTGGGTGGTCGAGCCAACGACGGTCGACATGATGAGGTTTCCCAGGTCGCCGGCGGTTTTCACGAGGACGAGCGAACGATTGAAGACCAGCCCACCCGCCGACGCGAGGAGGATCGTGGGGACGAGGAGGATGGCGGTGCGACCCAGCCATCGCCTCGCGCGTCCCGGGCAGCGCGAGGGCTCAGAGCGCGCCAGCAGGGCCGCCCCTCCCAGCAGGGCGACGAGCGTGAGCACTCCGACAACGACGAGGGTTGTCAGCGAGGTCAGCGGGATGTTTCCAATAATGCTCATTGCTTGTCCTTCCCGGCCTGGGCCTGTGCAACCTCGCGCGAGGCTGCGCGCGTGGACCGCAGGTCACCAACACCCTTCGCGGCGAGTTTGGTCAGTCCGCCACTGACCGAAGCGAGAAGCGTGAGGGTCTGCGCGGGGGATACGTGGGGCACGTATGCGTGCGAGATGGCCAGGCCGACGGTTGCGAGCGAGGCCGGATCCGGCACCGCTAGATAGAGGGACTGTGTGCGGGGCTTGAACTTGCGCTTGAACGCGTGCAACGATGTGAAGCCGTAGAGCGGCTCCATGATGGCCGCGAGTGCGTCGGTGAGAGGCCCGAACGCCGAGGTGTCGTCGGCCGAGCGCGACAGGGGAGCGCCCGACAGGGAGAGGATCTCCAAGCCTTCCTCCTGTGCGGCCAGGGCCGCTTTGCCGATGAGGAACTCGATTGCGGGGCGCCACCCGCTCGCGCGCCGACGCATGACGTCCAGGGTCAGGCCGATGACCGTTCCATCGCGGTAGATTGGCAGCCATGAGGTGACGGCGTGGATCGTCGACTCCTCGTCGAGGGCGACCAGCATGCGCGTCTCGGGAACCGCGAGCTCGCGCACACCACCGAGCGTAAAGCTCATCTCGGGCAGGGCCTTGTCGGCGCTCCACGTGTTGGAAATGGCGGTGATCTGGTCGCGCCACCCCGCCGGGCACTCGTCCCAGGTGGTCCACACAGCTGACACGCCCTCGCGGGTCGCGTGGTTCATGGCGGTGCGCACGTCCTGGTAGGCCTTGCCCTTAAAGGCGAGATCGGGCAGGTCGAGCAGGGATTCTTCGGCGACCTGCATGATCGTCCAGCCTTCCTCGCGCGCGGCCAGCGCGAGTTCCTCGTGGACCGAGTAGAGCGCGGGGGTCAGGCCCGCGGAGGACGCGAAGGACGCGAACTGTGCGATGGCTTCGGTGGCCTTACCCGGTTCGTACGCGAGGTCGGTGACCGTGAGCGCGACGCCGCCCGACCCGCGGTAGGCGGCCCCCGCCTCGCCCGACTCAGACACCCACACCTGGTTGCCGACCCACGTCTGCATCCATCCGAGCGTGCCAGCGCCGTGGGCGCGCAGGAGCGGCGTGAGGCTGTCGAGCGGGGAGGACTGCGGGATACGAGGCCTGGCGAGCAGCGCGCTCAGGATGATCACGAGCGTGCCCACCCAGGCGACGAGGGGCACCCATTGGACCGGTGCCTCGGCGAAGAGGGTCATCGGAACGAGGGACGGCTCGAAGATCGAGGCGGTTGCCGTGGGGAGAAGGGCGAGCAGGTAGTCGTGGAAGATCTGCACCGGTGAGGCGTAGTCGGTGACTGTCAGGTCATCGCCGGAGTTCAGGGCCTCGAGGGGGACGAACGAGTCGCTCGTGAGGAAACCGAGGACGAGGACAGCGCCCGCGCAGGCCGCCATGAGGATCAGCCAGCGGCGCAGCAGGGTCGAGGTCGTGGAGGGCACCGCGTGGATGGTGAAGGAGCGGCGCACCGACCACGTGATGGCGCACAGGGCGACGTTGAGGATGACGGGGACGAGGAGGAGTGACGCTGTTGTCACGAGCTCGGGCCTGGCCATGCCGTTCTCGTCGGTGCCCAGCGTAAGTGCAGTAGCCGTCGACGCGACGGTTGAGAGGCCGAGGACTAGCTGAAGGATGAGGGTGCCGTAGTAGGCGGCGCGCCGGCCCTTACGCAAGCCGTAGGCGAAGATGAGCTGAAGCGTGATGGGAGCCAGGCACAGGAGGGTTGCGATGATGCCTGTGCGTCCTTCGAGCCACCACGCCGGTCCCAGCGACCAGCGCATCTGCCCGAGAGGGCCCTCGGGGGACGAGGCCACGACCGTCAGGGTAGCCGCGCATGCCCAGCACAGGGCGGCGACCGAAGCGAGCTGGCGTCCGATCGTGATGTCGTCTCGGGAGTCGGTGCGCGGGCCGCGCACTCCAGCGAGACGCGCGGCCACCATGCCCGCGAGGAGAGCCCACACGCGCGCGTAGGAGATCGCGGACCCGAGGATCGCCGACGATAGGACGAGGATGCCGATCAGGAGGAAGTGTGCGCGCCAGCGCCAGTGGGAGGCCAGCGATTGCGCGGCCGCGCCGACGAGCGCGACGAGGATGAGGCTGGTGCCCCACAGGCTTCCCGCGTCGATGGTCTGTCCCCAGGTGGAGAAGAAACGGGTGAGGAGCGGCAGCGTCAGCCACGTGGCGGCGACGCCGACGATCTGCCCGGCCGCGGCGGCTCCGATCCACACGCGGGTACCCAGGTGCCGCTCGGCCGCGCCGCCTGCGACAATCATGACGATGATGCCGAGCACGGCCGTCGCGATGAAGTTGCCGGGAACCGCGCCGACGGAGGAGAGAATGGCCCACCAGTGGGGGCTGGACGGGTCGGCTTCGAGGGTCTGGAACTGACCGCGCCACACCCAGTAGGACGCTGAGGTGATCGTGAGTGCGATGGTCAGGACCGCAGTGGCAGGGCAGCGCGAGAGCCAGCGGACGGTGAGTCGTGTGAGGGAGGAGAGCAGGAGCCAGAGTGTCTGCAGGGTGGCGCCGATCGGGGCGAGGACCTTGGCGAGCGCAGATGGTTCGTGTTCAGATTCGGGTGACTGCATTGCTTCCTGCACCACGGGCGAGTGTCCTCTCAGCGTCATGTTTCTTTCAGTAACAAGGATACTGCGGCGTTCTGACAGCTACCTGAATGCTGTCTGGGAGTGTGTGTTGATGACGACGGTTCCCCGCCTCGGTGAAGACATGGGGCACCGCTTCGAAAGGGTCAGACGTTGAGGGTCGCGAACTCGGCGAGAGCCAGGGGGCGTCCAGCGCTCATTTCGGCGCGCATGAGATCCACCACTGCGTCGAGGCCTTGGCCGGGGCGGGCGGCCGCTGCGACGGCGCGCTGACGCTCGTAGGACGCGCCGATCGCCAGGATCGTCTCTAGTCCCGCGAACTCGCGCGCGCATCCCAGGTCCTCGGCCACGGGGGCCAGTTCCTCCTTTAGTCGCGCGATGCCGTCGCGCGCCCTCTCGGTCGTGCCGTCGCGCGAGACGATGAGGGTCGCGTCCATGCCATATCGCGCCGAGCGCCACTTGTTTTCGGCGACGAACCAATCCGGCAGGGACGGCAGGGGCTCGCCCGCGTCGTACAGGCGCGAGAAGTGCTCGACGAGGACGTGGGTGAAGGCCGCGAAGGTGCCGACCTCGGTTGCGTTGGTCGCCGCGTCGTACACGCGGTTCTCGATCGTGCCGAAGGCGGGCGAGGGGCGGATGTCCCAGCGGACCTCGTCGAAGCCCTCGATGACGCCCGTGCGGATCATGTCGTCCGTGTAGGCCTCGAGGTCCTCCCACGTTGCGAACTGGCGCGGGATGCCGGCGGTGGGCAGCTGCTGGAAGACCATCGCGCGGTTGGATGCGTATCCGGTGTCCTCGCCCGCCCAGAAGGGGGAGGATGCAGAGATGGCCTGCAGGTGGCCGAGGTGGGCGGTGAGGGCGGCCTGGATCGGTAGGATTTTCGCGCGGTCCTCGACGCCGACGTGCACGTGGACGCCGTACAGGAGCATCTGGTGCCCCCAGTAGGCAGTGCGCTCGACCAGCTGCGCGTAGCGCTGTGAATCGGTGACGCGCTGGCGGCCCGGTCGGGCGAAGGGGTGTGTGCCGGCGGTCGCCAGGTCGATGCGCAGGTCCGAGGCCAGGGGGCTCAGGTAGTCAACGCAGTCCATGAGGTCAGCCATGCACTCGGCGACGGTTGCGCGTGGCTTGGAGACGACCTCGATCGTGTTGAGTAGCATCTCGCGGTGCACGCCCGGGTAGAGCTTGCCGTCGGTCGTGGCGCGGTCGATGATGGCGTCCGCGCTCTGACGCAGGTCGTGGGAATCACGGTCAACGAGCTGGAGTTCCCACTCGACACCAATCGTGGAGCGCTGGGAGGAACCGAAGGGCAAAGACATGTCGATCCTTTCGCTGGCTGCCTCCATTCTGGCAGGCAGGGGCCCAGTGGCAGCCGAGAGCTTCCTTACAGGTTTTTAGCCAACCGTCGGCAGATGATCGCGCGGTGACGCCCGTCGACGCGCGTCGCGATGACGGTCAGCTGCTCGCCTCCGCCGCCCAATTTCAAGGATTTACGCAGGTCGTCGGGGTTGATGTCTGCTCCGCGCTTCTTGATTTCGACGCTGCCCGCCCCGCGCGAGTGCAGCTCGGCGGAAATCGCCTTTGCCCGCAGGTTGGTCACCGCCAGGACCTCGAAGCGGTTATAGAAGGGAGAATCGGGCAGGTCATCCCCTGTCAGGTAGGCGATCTTGTCGGAGACGATGCCCGCGCCGACCTCGTCCGCGAGGCGCCCGAGGAGGCCCGCGCGGATGACCGCGCTATCGGGCTCGGCAACCATCGCGCCCAGGGGAGCAACCTCCACGCGGGGCGCGGGCGCGTTCGGCGCGAAGCCCTCGGGAGTGGAGAGTGAATGGGCGGCCCCGGCCTCGTCCAAGAGGAGGCACGAGCGCCCCGACCCCTCGGGGGACAGCGCGGGGGACCAGAGCGAGGCCTCGACGAGGTCGCCGCCCACGCTCACCCACTGCGCGTGCCAGGAGGAGGGGATGTGCTCGTACGCGATGCCCGGCGCCACCTTGATGCCAACGCGGTCGATCGTGGAGGCCCAGCCCAGCACGAGAGAAAGGGGAGGAGACCACTGCTCCGGGTCCGTGATGCGCGCCGACCCGCGCGAGGCTCCCGTGCGTCGGGCGGGATCCGCAAAAATTGCGTCGACGCCTTGGGCGGCTAACTCGCCCATGTCGAGGTCGGTGACGTCCCCCAGGCGTACTTCGGATCCCTCGAAGGCGCGCAGGTTCGCGGCGACGGCCCCCGCGGCGTCAGGGTCGATGTCGACGGCCAGCACGTTCATGCCGAGGCCGGCGATCGCCATGGCGTCCGATCCGATGCCGCAGCCCAGGTCCGCGACGCGGCTTGCCCCGCAGTCCCGGAATCGCTGGGCGTGCCGGGCTGCTACGACGAGGCGCGTGGCCTGCTCGAGGCCGTCGCGCGTGAACACCATGTGCGAGGCGAAGGGGCCGAACTTGGCGCGCGCAGCCTGGCGCAGGGCGAGCTGGGTGAGGACGGCGACCACCAGCTCCGCGTCGAGGCCGGAGGCTCGCAGGGCAGAGCCGAGCTCCGGCAGGGGAATCGGGTTGACGGCCTGCTTGGCCTGCAGGGATTCCAGCAGCTCCCAGCCGGGGGAGGACAGAACGGGGGTCAGGGCACTCACCCGCTCATTGTCCCATCTCTTCGGGGGCGAGGTCGTCTGTGGGTGCGCGGTCGGGTGCGGATAGCGTGGGCCGAGTCTCGCCCAGGGTGAACGCGCCTGGCACTCGGCTTGCCCGAGTGCCAGGACCACGCCTACACTCGTGGAGCAAGCGCGGGAAAACCCGCGACCGGTCCCGCACCTGACCCCCGCGACGGCAGGGAACGGACGAGCACCTTCGTGACAAAAAAGAAAGGGAGCGACAATGTCGATCTCCATCAAGCCCCTCGAGGACCGCATCGTCATCCGCCAGGTTGAGGCCGAGCAGACCACCGCCTCCGGCCTGGTCATTCCGGACACCGCCAAGGAGAAGCCGCAGGAAGGCGAAGTTATCGCCGTGGGCCCCGGCCGCGTGGACGACAACGGCAACCGCATTCCCGTCGACGTCAAGGTCGGCGACGTGGTCATCTACTCGCGCTACGGCGGCACCGAGGTTAAGTACGACGGCCAGGAGTACCAGATCCTGTCCTCGCGTGACGTGCTGGCGGTCGTGGAGCGCTGAGCGCTTCGCATACTGAACGCTACAGGGGTGGCCCGGAAGGAAATCCTTCCGGGCCACCCCTGTAGCTATCTTGTCGTTCTCGGCTGCGCCGCTCAATGCTGCGCCGTAGACCCTCGCGTCAGGAAGCGGACTGCGCCGCCTGCTCGAGGATCGTGTTGCGGATGTAGGAAGCATCCCGGTAACCGCTGACGAACGCCTTATTGATAAACATCGTGGGCGTGCCACTGATGCCCGCCTGGTGAGCCTGTTCCTTGGCCGCCTTCACCTTGGAGACGGTGTGATCGGCGAGCATCGTCTCGCGGAACTTGTCCAAGTCGGGCACACCCGCCTGGGCCGCGAAATCGACGAGAGCCTGCTCGGAGTACTGCGGGTGCCCGGTCGGGTCGGCCGCCGCGTAGACCGCGTCGTGGAACTCCCAGAACCTGCCCTGCTCGCCGGCCGCGATGCCCGCCTGTGCGGCCAGGGGAGAGGTCTCGGTGATCTGCGCCAGGTCGTACCACTCCACGCGCAGCGTGCCATCCGCGACGAGGTCAGCCAGCGCCGGGTCGATCTCCTGGGCGTACTTCGTGCAATAGGGGCACGCGAAATCGGAGAAGAGAACCATCGTGACGGGGGCGTTGATGTCCCCCTTCGCCTGCGGATCGTCCACCTGGTGACGCACGAACGACTTCATGATCTCCAGATTGTTCGCGTTCGTCTGGCTGGGGGCCGCCGTCTCAGTGTTCTGCGGCATCTGTGCGGCCGCGGTCGGCGTGGCCGCAGGGGTGGCCTGGGACGCCGGAGAGGTGGAGGAGAGCTGGACGCCCATCCACACGCATGCGCCCGCGAGGATCGCCGTGATCGGCGCGGTCACGAAGAATAGCGTCTTGTACGGATTGCTGGGGCTTTCCGTGGCCTTCTCGCGTGCGGCCTTGGTGTCGTTGCTGGTCATGTGAGCTCCCGGAGGGGGTTGGCGGATGGGTGGGCAGTAAAATGGTGCGGCATCGCGGTGGCGATGCCGCACCGAACAATGGAAGCGCGTTAGGAGACGCGGCGACCGCGCCCGGAGGAGCGGATCTCTTCGCGTCGTTCTTCTTCGGTCATTCCACCCCAGATGCCGTAGGGCTCCTGGGCGGCCAGAGCGTAGGACCGGCACTGCTCGATCACCGGGCAGGTTGCGCAGATCGCCTTGGCGTTCGCCGCGCGGCGTCGGCGTGTGGAGCCGCGCTCACCCTCGGGGTGGAAGAACAGCTCGGTGTCCAGGTCACGGCACGCCGCTTCGTACTGCCATTCCCACGCGTCGATCATGGGTCCGGGCAGACGGGAGACGTCAGTCATTGGGTGCCTCCTTCATGTCTGTCGTGCCGACATTTTCGGCACACGATGTCGGCAAGAATAGGCACTTGCGCGGTAGTTATTCAAGGATCTTTCTCGAATTATGATCCAGTTCTCAGCGCGTGGAGGCCTGGACTGTTAAAACCACGAAAAAACTTAGGTGCGCGAGTTGAACGAGCAGTGAATAACTTTATGAATAACTCTTTGTGTGTGCGGGGGTCTTTCCTGTGGCGTGTCAGCTTCTCACACGCAAGAATCGGGGTACCGGACAAACACCGACACATCGCGGAGAGGAGTAGGTATGCCACGGGCGATCATCGAGCAGTCGGCTCTCGCCGACCGCTCCCGTACCGTCTCCTCCGTCTCCGACGAACTCGGCGTGTCAGCGTCGACGCTGCGCACATGGGAACGACGCTACGGCCTCGGCCCCGCGCAACGAGAAGCCGGAGCGCGCCGTCGCTACCTGCCCGAGGACGTTGAACGCCTGCGCGCCATGATCCACCACGTGCGCGCCGGGTTGCCCGCCGCCGAGGCAGCCAAACGTGCCCTCGCAGAGCGGGCACGCCTGCCCCAATCCGGCCCCGACAACGCCGCACAGCTGCGCACCGTCGTCCTCGCCGACGACTACGACCGCCTCGAGGAAGTGCTCGAATCCGCGGTCGCCAGCCATGGCCTCGTCCATACGTGGTCACGCTTCGTCGAACCCACCCTCAAATCCCTGCGATCCGCACCCGGCGGCGACCCGGTCGGCACGGCTCCCGCCATCATGCTCGTCAACGCCTTCCAACGCGTGTGCCGCTGCGCCTACCAGTCGCGGCCCACGCGCGCCCTCATCGGCGGGGACCGCATCGCAATCATCAGCGATGCCCTCCACGAGACACCCGCGCAGGTCGTCGGCGTCGCCCTGGCCTGGTACGGGTGCGACGTTCGTCTACTATCCAGCGAGAACTACGGAGGCGTCAGCGCCGACGATCGCTTCCGCGAATACGTGCGTGGCGGCGTGCCCGCGCTCACCGTCGTCCTGGGCTGCGGTCCCTCCTGCGCGCAGACCGTCGAAAACCTTGTCGCCCGCTACGGCGTCCCCATGATCATGGTGGGCTCAGACGTCCCCGAGGTCCTCTCACCGCTCGTCCAGCGCGTGCGAACGATCAGCGCCTGCGTCGAGGAGGTTCTCGCGCTCCTCGCACCCCAAGCGGATCTGCAGCTGGTCGGCCGCTCCTGACGCGCTTGACGGCTTACGCGCAATCGCCCGCTCAACTGCGCGCTCGCGGCGCTCGCCTCCGCCCGCAGCGCTTGGCCAGGTGATACCGTGAAGGCACGTACCGGCAGGAGAACAGTCATGAACGCCCCCTGGAACAACGAAGACCTGCGCCGTGCATTCGACGCCGATTTTGACGCGCTCGTCGCCTTCGCTTCCCGCTCGAAGGCGCGGGTCGGTTTCGCCTTCCTGCGCGCCGACGGTCAGGTGGACCTCGGACGCCCGCTCGACGCGCGCATCAGCGCGCGCATGACCCACGTCTTCGCCCTCGCGCAGATGCGGGGTATCGAGGGGGCCGCGCACCTGGTCAGCCATGGCCTCGCCGCCCTCACCGGACCCCTGCGCGCCCCGAACGGATCCTGGTACGCGCAGGTCGTGCCCACGTCCGAACACAGCGCCACCCCCGTCCCCCGTGCGGTCTTCTCTCAGCGCGCACAGTCGGCGATGATCGGCGCTGCTGCCGCCGCCGTGATGGTCGGTCACGATGAGGCGCGCGACCTGCTCGCCGACCTTGAAGCGGACCAGGATCAGCGCTGGTGGGACCCATGCGCCGGTGCCGTGCGCGAGGAGATCGAGGCCCAGGCCGGCGTCCGCTCGCCCCTGCGTCGCCTCTCCACCAACCTCGACACCGCGCAGGCCTACCTGGCGGCCTGGGAAGCGACGGGGGAGCGCGTCTGGTTCGACCGCGCGCGCTCAATCCTGCGCCTCGTCGGCGAGATCGCGCCGCGCTGCGGCTTCGCCCTGCCTGACCTCTATGACGAGGAATGGCGCCCCCTGCCCGCCTCGGCTGACCATGCCCCCGTCGAGCTCATCCGCCCCGGAGATACCCTCCCCGGCCTCGGGTTCAAAGCCGCTCGCCTCATCGGGCAGGCCTACGCCATCCTCACCCACATGGGCGAACAACCCGGCCCCTGGATGATCGACACGGCGACCGCGCTCTACGACCGCGCCCTCGCCGACGGGTGGACGGACGAGGGCGTGGGTGGCATCGTCTACACCCTCGACCCCGCAGGCGTTGTCGCCTCCCCCCAGCGCATGCACTGGGTCGTCTGCGAGGCCGCCAGTGCTGCCCGCGTCCTCGCCGAGGTCGTGGATCCCTCGCGCGCTGAGGACCTCGCCGTCGACTACGCCCGCGCCGTCGCCTGGGCCGACTCCCACGTCCGCGCAGGGATGGGACGCTGGATCCACGAGGTCGCGCCCGACGGCTCCGTCTCCATGCTCGTGTGGGAGGGACGCCCCGACGCCCTCACCGCTGCCCGCATGCTGGCACGAGGCGCCGCCCCGATCCATCTCACAGTCACCGGTGCAACCGCCGCCAGCTACGCCTCCCAACCCGCCCCCAGCGCGACCTCCTGAGGGCCGCGCGGGCGCCCCGGCCTCGTTCCCCGATAGCCGACTTCGAGGCGTGCGCGGAGGCAACTACGCGAAAGCGCCATCGACCGCCTACAATTGGCCCATGGCAGAACTCGCTACACATGATCCTTTCGGCCTGACCGGCCTCACCTACGACGACGTCCTGCTCCTACCCGAGCTCACGGACGTCGTTCCTTCATCCGTTGACACGAGCAGTCGCCTCACGACAAACATCTCGCTGCGCGTCCCGCTCCTGTCCGCCGCCATGGACACCGTCACCGAGGCGCGCATGGCCATCGCCATGGCCCGCCAGGGCGGCATCGGCATCCTTCACCGCAACCTCTCCATCGAGGAACAGGCCGCGCAGGTCCGCCAGGTCAAGCGTAGCGAATCCGGCATGGTCGAGGACCCGGTGACCGTCGGCCCCGACGCCACCATCGACGAACTCGACCGCCTCTGCGGTCACTACCGCGTCTCCGGCCTGCCCGTCGTGAGCGAAGACGGCGCCCTCCTGGGTATCATCACGAACCGCGACCTGCGCTTTGTCCCCCAGAATGAGTGGACCACCCTGCGCGTGCGCGACTGCATGACCCCGCGTGACCGCCTCGTCGTCGGCCAGGTCGGCATCTCCCGCGAACACGCCAAGCACCTGTTAGCAGAACACCGCGTCGAAAAGCTGCCCATCGTCGACGACAACGACCACCTGACCGGCCTCATCACCGTCAAGGACTTCGTCAAGACCGAGCAGTACCCCAACGCCACGAAGGACTCGC
>CALHZX010000007.1 GCA_938040725.1 uncultured Actinomyces sp.
TCACCCGCGCGTACGGCGGCACGTTCTTCGTGTTCTCCGACTTCATGCGCGGCGCGGTACGCCTCGCCGCCCTCATGGACCTGCCGGTCACCTACGTGTGGACCCACGACTCCATCGGCGTCGGCGAAGACGGCCCGACACACCAGCCGATCGAGCACCTCGCCTCCTACCGTGCGATCCCGAACGTCGCTGTCGTGCGTCCCGCTGACGCCGCTGAAACCGCCGCATCCTGGAAGGCCATCCTCGAGCAGTCCCACCCGGCAGCCATCGTCCTGTCGCGCCAGAACCTACCCAACCCCGCACGCGGCGAAGGCACCGGCCTGGCCACCACCGAGGACCTGGCGCGCGGCGCCTACATCCTGGCCGACACCGAGGGCACGCCCGACGTGATCCTGCTTGCCTCCGGCTCCGAGGTCTCCGTCGCCCTGCAGGCACGCGAGAATCTGGCAGCCGAGGGCGTGGCCGCCCGCGTCGTATCCGTGCCCTGCCTCGACTGGTTCGAGGCCCAGGACCGCGAATACCGCGACTCCGTCCTACCCCCGTCGGTGCGCGCCCGCGTCTCTGTCGAGGCCGGCATCGCTCTGCCGTGGTACCGCTGGATCGGCGACGCCGGCCGCGCCGTCTCCATCGAGCACTTCGGCGCCTCCGCGCCGGGCGAGGCCCTCTTCAAGGAGTACGGCATCGATGCCGAGCACGTGGCCGCAGCAGCGAAGGAATCCATCGAGGCCGCTCGTTCGTGACTTTTTAGTCAACTGAACTGAACATAGGGCTGCTGGCGCGCGAGGGCGTGCCAGCAGCCCTATTCTCATAGACATGTGTGGGTCCTCGGTCCCGTTCCGCTCATCCTACGGTTGACGCGTTCGGGCCCCGGCCTCGTCCCAATCCTTCTGCGAACGGAGACCACTCGTGACCAACGAGATCCCCACCCTACGCGATCCACAGGACCGCAGGCTTCCGCGTATCTCACCGCCCTGCGGCCTCGTCATCTTCGGTATCACCGGTGACCTCGCCCGCAAGAAGTTGCTCCCCGCGATCTACGACCTCGCAAACCGCGGTCTGCTCCACCCCGCGTTTTCGCTCACCGGCTTCGCGCGCCGCGACTGGAGCCCTCAGGACTTCGAGGAATACGTGCGCGCATCCATCGAGGCACACACACGCACCGGTTTTAACGAGGGCACCTGGAACCAACTGCGCTCGGGACTGCGCTTCGTCTCCGGTACCTTTGACGATCCGGAAGCCTACCGTCGCCTCGCGCAGACCGTCGCCGAACTCGACCACTCACGCGGCACCGGTGGCAACCACGCCTTCTATCTGTCCATTCCTCCGTCGTACTTCCCAGTCGTCGCCAAGCACCTGTCGGACACCGGCCTCAACAAGCGACAGGGTCGCGAATGGCGACGCGTCATCATCGAGAAGCCCTTCGGACACGACCTTGAGTCGGCGCGCGAGCTTTCCGACGTGATCTCGCAGATCTTCGATGAGCAGGACGTCTTCCGCATTGACCACTATCTGGGCAAGGAAACGGTCCAGAACATCATGGCCATGCGCTTCGCGAATGCCATGTTCGAGCCCCTGTGGAAGGCAATCTACGTCGACTCCGTCCAGATCACGATGGCGGAGGACATTGGCATCGGCACGCGCGCTGGCTACTACGACGGCATCGGCGCAGCCCGCGACATCATCCAGAACCACCTGCTGCAGCTCATGGCGCTGACCGCCATGGAGGAACCCGTTCGCTTCACGCCCGAGGAAATCCAAGCGGAGAAGGAAAAGATTCTTTCCGCCGTACGGCTGCCCGATGACCTGGCAGCCGACACCGCACGCGGCCAGTACGCCAGCGGTTGGCAGGGAGGAGATCGCGTACGCGGTTACCTCGAGGAGGAAGGCATTCCCGCCGACTCGACAACCGAGACCTTTGCAGCGATCAAGCTTTTCGTCGACACGCGCCGCTGGGCGGGCGTACCGTTCTACCTACGTGCAGGCAAGCGCCTCGGCAAGCGCGTCACCGAAATCGCGGTGATCTTCAAGCGCTCGGCTCACGTGCCCTTCGGTAACTCCGCCCTCAGCGAATCCGCTCAGAACGCGCTCGTTATCCGCGTCCAACCGGACGAAGGCCTCACCCTCAAGCTAGGCGCCAAGGTTCCGGGCACTTCGATGCAGGTGCGCGATGTGACCATGGACTTCGCCTACGGTCACGCGTTCACCGAGGACTCCCCCGAGGCCTACGAGCGTCTCATCCTTGACGCACTCGTCGGTTCCGCTCCCCTGTTCCCGCACCAGCACGAGGTCGAGGCCTCGTGGAAGATCCTGGACCCGATCCTGTCCTTCTGGGAGACCCAGGGTCAGCCCGAACCCTACGCTCCCGGCACCTGGGGTCCCCAATCCGCGCACGACATGCTGGCCCGCGACGGCCGTTTCTGGAGGCTCCCGTGATCATCACCCTGAAGAACACCACGTCCGCCGAGGTCGCCTCCCGCATCGTCGAGCTGCGTGACGAGCGCGGATCGGCCGCCCTCAGCCGCGTCCTCACGCTGCTCATCTGCGTGCCCGACCTCATCGACGTCGACAACGCGATCGAGGTATCCGACGCGGTGTCACGCGAGCACCCCTGCCGCGTCATCGTCATCGTCGAGCCCGAGTCTACCGAGGGCATGGCTCGACTCAATGCCCAGATTCGCGTGGGCGACGCAGCGGGATTGTCCGACATCATCATCCTCGAGCCTCGCGGTGAGGCCGCGTCGAACATCGACTCGCTCGTCATGCCGCTTCTCCAGTCGGATACGCCGGTCGTCACGTACTGGCCGGTCGCTCCCCCGCAGAACCCGGGCGCGCACCCGCTTGGTCGTCTCGCGGTCAAGCGCATCACCGATTCGCGCGCAACCGAGTGCCCCATGGACACGCTCTCCGCGCTGTCGGCCGTCTACACCCCCGGCGATACGGATCTCGCATGGGCTGGCGTCACGCTGTGGCGGGCACTGCTCGCCGCCGTCGCAGAGGACTTTGACCGCCTGCCCACGTCGATCCGCGTCGCGGGTAACGCCACGCACCCCTCGCCTTTCCTCGTAGCCGCGTGGCTGCACCACCAGCTCGGCGTGCCCGTCGAGCGAGTCGTCGACCCCGAGGCCCTCACGATCACGGACATCACGTTCTTCTTCGACGACGACACGACCGTCTCGCTGTCGCGTAGCGCCTCCTCGTCAGTGGCGTGCCTCTCACGCCCGGGCCTCGAGGATCGGAGCGTAAACCTGGCACGCCGCTCCGTTCAGGACTCGCTCATGGAAGACCTGCGTCGTCTCGATCCGGACGTCTACTACGGAGAGCTCCTCGCCGAGGAGCTGCCGCGGCTAGCTCTGTCCACTGAAGGCGAGTGACATGGTTTCTGTTCACACGCTCGAGGTCTTTCCAACTATCGACGAGCTGAATACCGCCGTTGGTCACGCATTTTTCGCACGTCTGCGCGCGCTCATTGACGAGGCCGACGCCGATGTGCGGGTCAACGTTGCCGTTTCCGGCGGAGCTATCACCACGTCTCTTCTCCCCTCTCTGGCACCGCGTGTCGATGAGGTTGACTGGTCGCGCGTTCGTGTGTGGCTGGTCGATGAGCGCTACGTTGCAGCCGGGGATGCGGACCGTAACGACGAGCAGGCCTGGGAAGGATTCTTTCACGCGGCCACCGGCGTGAACCTCGTGCGTATGCCGACCGCCGACACTTGCGCACCTGGCGCTGGCTCTCTCGACAATGCAACCGCGGCGTTCACCCAGACCTGGCGCTCACTCATGGGCGATCGATCCTTCGATATCGCGCTGATCGGAATGGGACCCGACGGGCACATCTGCTCGCTCTTCCCGGGCCGCGTCAACATAGACGAGGCCTCCCCCATTCTGGCGATCCGCAATTCCCCGAAGCCTCCGCCTGAGCGCATCACGGTGTCGATGCCCGTCATGCGTGCGTGCGGCGAGGTGTGGCTGACGACGGCGGGTTCCGCGAAGGCAGATGCCCTCGGACGAGCATTTGCGGGTGCATCGCCCCTCGACCTACCCGTCGCAGGGATCCTCTCCCCGACGACACGCATCTACTTGGACGAGGCAGCGGCCTCGCGATTAAACCTCGCATAGAGAAACCACACCATGACGCTGTGGGGCCGTGTTCTGACAGAAGACGGCCCCACTTTCTACCGTTTCCCAGGGGTATAAAATGGCCCCCCGCTCACGAGCGGAGAGCCACAGGGTGACGTCAATGACGACAGATCAGCCGCCGAACTTCGCCAGAAGAACGTATCCGATGATGCATGCCAGCCAAATAAACAGCGTGCCCATCGTAATGCGGTTCAGGTTACGCTCAGCGACGCCGGAGGAGCCTGCCGACGAGGAAATTCCACCACCGAACATGTCCGAGAGGCCGCCGCCCTGTCCCTTGTGCATGAGGATGGTCAGGGTCAGCAGGATGCTGGTCAGGAAGATCAGCACGATCAGCACATTGTTCAGAATGGTCACGGTGGGTCCAGTTTCTATCGCAGGTCGCCCCGGCTCGGGGTACATATAGCCCTATCTTAACTGAGAATGCCAGTGGGGCCAACCGGCACACCGGTTGGCCCCACCTCGCGTCCACTCCGACCCGGCTCAGGTGGCCGGCTGTCGCGGGCACACGAGCGTTGCTCAGGCGTAGAAGTTCGCCATGGCGGCGAAGGAGTCAGCCTTCAGCGACGCGCCACCGACGAGCCCGCCGTCGACGTCGGGCTGAGCCATGAGCTCCTTGATGTTGCCGGGCTTGGCGGAGCCGCCGTAGAGGATACGGGTGGACTCGGCGGTCTCGGCGCCGAAGTCCTCGGCCAGGGCGGCGCGGATGGCGCCACACACTTCCTGAGCGTCCTCGGCAGATGCCGTCTCGCCGGTGCCGATGGCCCAGATGGGCTCGTAGGCGATGACAATCTTGGCGACCTCTTCGGCCTTCCAGCCAGCGAGGGCAGCGCGGATCTGGCCAAGCACGAAGTCGACGTAGGTGCCGGCCTTGCGGATCTCGAGGGCTTCGCCGCAGCACAGGATCGGGGTCATACCAGCGTCGAAGACCTTGCGGGCCTTGGCGCCGACGAGCTCGTCGGACTCACCGTGGTACTCGCGGCGCTCGGAGTGACCCATGACCACGTAGGTGACGCCGAGCTTGGTGAGCATCTCGGTGGAGATTTCGCCTGTGTAGGCACCGTTGTCGTGGGTCGAGACGTCCTGGGCGCCGTACTTGATCTGTAGATCATCGGCGTCGACGATGGTCTGAACGGTGCGGATGTCGGTGAACGGCGGGATCACGAGGACCTCGCACTTGGAGTAGTCGTGGCCAGCGTCGGACAGAGCCATCGCCAGGCCCTGGACGAGGTGGTTGGCCTCGAGGTGGTCGAGGTTCATCTTCCAGTTGCCGGCCATCAGGGGCGTACGTGCCATGAGTCAGTCCTCCAGAACTGCGATACCGGGCAGAACCTTGCCCTCGAGGAGCTCGAGGGAGGCGCCACCACCAGTGGAAATGTGGGAGAAGGTGTTCTCATCGAAGCCGAGCAGGCGCACGGCTGCGGCGGAGTCGCCGCCGCCGATGACGGAGAACATGGAGCCCTTGGACAGGGCTTCGGCGACGGCGCGGGTGCCGCCGGCGAACGCGTCGAATTCGAAGACGCCCATGGGGCCGTTCCAGGCCACGGTCTTGGCGGTGGCCAGCTTGTCGGCGAAGAGCTTCGCGGACTCGGGGCCGATGTCCAGACCCATCTGGTCATCGGGAATAGCGTCGACCGTGACGACGGTCGCGGGTGCGTCGGCCGCGAACTCGGGGGCGACGATGACGTCGACGGGCAGGACGAGGTCGACGCCGCGCTCGGCGGCCTCGGCGATGTAGCCCTTGACGGTGTCGATCTGGTCTTCCTCCAGGAGGGACTTGCCCACCGAGTAGCCCTGAGCGGCGAGGAAGGTGAAGACCATGCCACCACCGATGAAGAGCATGTCGGCCTTCTTCAGCAGGTTGGCGATCACGCCGAGCTTGTCGGAGACCTTGGAGCCGCCGAGCACGACGCCGTAGGGGCGCTCGGGGTCGCCGGTCACCTTGGACAGGGACTCGATCTCCTTGAGGACGAGCAGGCCGGCGGCCGAGGGCAGCAGCTTGGCGATGTCGTAGACGGACGCCTGCTTGCGGTGGACGACGCCGAAGCCGTCGGAGACGAACGCGTCGCCGAGCTTGGCGTACTCGCGGGCGAGCTCTTCGCGCTCCTCGTCGACCTTGGAAGTCTCACGGGGATCGAAGCGGACGTTCTCGAGCAGGGCGATCTCGCCCGCACCCAGAGCGGCGACCGTCTCGGCAGCGGAGGGGCCAACGACGTCGGAGGCCAGCGTGACCTTCACGCCGGAAAGCTCAGCGAGGCGCTTGGCGACGGGGGCCAGCGAGAAGGCGGGATCGACCTTGCCCTTGGGGCGGCCGAGGTGGGCCATGATGACGACCTTGGCACCGGCGTCGGTGAGGGTCTTAAGGGTAGGCAGCGCCGCGCGGATACGGCCGTCGTCGGTGATGACGCCGTCCTTGAGCGGAACGTTGAAGTCGGAGCGGACGAGGACGCGCTTGCCGCGCAGGTCGCCCAGGGTGGAGATAGTCCTCACGAGGAGTCCTTTCGGTCTGAAGGCGGTGGCGATGTACGAGATGCCCGTGCACGAGCGTGCACGGGCATCTCGCTGATCAGCTCATGGCTGGTGTATCAGCTGTGTGCTCAGGCGAGCTTGGAGCCGACGAGGGCTGTGAGGCGAACGAGAGCGTTCGAGTAGCCCCACTCGTTGTCGTACCAGGACAGGACCTTGACGAGGTTGCCGATGACCTTGGTCTCGGTGGCGTCGAAGATCGAGGTGTGCGGATCGCCCACGATGTCGGAGGACACGATCGGGTCCTCGGTGTACTCGAGAACACCCTTGAGCTCACCCTCGGCAGCGGCCTTGACGGCAGCCTTAACGGCCTCGACGGAGACCTCCTTCTTCGCGATGAAGGTGAGGTCGGTCAGGGAGCCGGTCGGGGTGGGAACGCGGACGGCGAGGCCATCGAACTTGCCCTCGAGCTCGGGCAGAACCAGGGCGACGGCCTGGGCAGCACCGGTCTTGGTGGGGATCATGTTCAGGGCAGCGGCGCGGGCGCGACGCAGGTCCTTGTGAGGAGCGTCGAGAACGCGCTGGTCGCCCGTGTAGGAGTGGATGGTGGTCATGATGCCGCGCTCGATGCCGAAGTTCTCCTCGAGAACCTTGGCCAGGGGGGCGAGGCAGTTGGTCGTGCAGGAGGCGTTCGACACGATGTTCATCGTGGCGCCGTCGTACTTGTCCTCGTTCACGCCCATGACGAAGGTGCCGTCGACGTTCTTCGCGGGAGCGGAGATGACGACCTTCTTGGCACCAGCATCCAGGTGAGCCTTGGCCTTCTCGCCGTCGGTGAAGAAGCCGGTGGACTCAACGACAACGTCAACGCCGAGCTCGCCCCAGGGCAGGTCGGCGGGGTTACGCTGCGCGAGCACCTTGATGTGCTTGCCGTTGACGACGATACCCTCGTCATCGTAGGAGACCTCGCCCTGGAAGCGACCCGTGATCGAGTCGTACTTCAGCAGGTGAGCGAGGGTCTTGTTGTCGGTGAGGTCGTTAACGGCGACGATCTCGATGTCCGCACCCTGCTCGAGAGCGGCGCGGAAGAAGTTGCGGCCGATGCGGCCAAAGCCGTTGATGCCAACGCGGGTGGTCACTATGTTCCTCCTGCTCGTGCCCCACGCGGGGCACGGTTTTCGATGCAACCGGGCGTGCGGGTTGCCTGCCCGGCCCGCAGATGTCTGCGGTTCCAGCAGTTCCTAATCTACACCTCGTAGCGGACTCTGTCACAATCCAATTAGAAAATCTGTACGTGGGGTAATTCTCGTTCAGATCGGGACGAAGCGACAGGAAACAGGGACCTCAGTCCTCATCGAGCATGTCGAGGGTGAGTGCAGATTCGGTGTCCGGGATGCCTCGTTCGTGTGCGACCTTGTCGGCAAGGGCCAGGAGTCGGCGGATGCGCCCGGCGATGGCATCCTTGGTGAGCGGCGGATTCGTGTGTTTGCCGAGCTCTTCGAGGGACGCCTGCTTGTACTTCAGTCGCAGGGTACCGGCCTCGAGCAGGTGGGCGGGCACGTCGTCCCCAAGAATCTCGAAAGCTCGCTCAACGCGGGCACCGGCGGCGACCGCAGCGCGAGCGGAACGGCGCAGATTGGCATCGTCAAAGTTGGCCAAGCGATTGGCGCTGCCCCGCGCCTCGCGGCGTTCGCGTCTCTCCTGCCAGGCCTCGAAGGTCTGGGGCGCACCCATCGCGGAAATCAGGGTACTGATCGCATCAGAGTCGCGGACGGACACGCGGTCAGTGCCGCGCACCTCCTTCGAGCGCGCTGCTGCTCCCAACTTACGCGCACAGCCCACCATCGCGAGAGCCACCTCGGGGCCGGGGCACGTAATTTCGAGCGACGAGGATCGACCAGGCTCCATGAGTGAACCGCGGGCAAGGAAAGCACCTCGCCAAATCGCTGCGGCCTCTGCGGTTCCCGAGGCAACGAGAACGGGTGGTAGGCCACGCACGGGACGGCGCAGCGAATCGACGAGACCAGTCAAGCGAGCGAGCTCGTCGGCCTTGTGAACGACGCGCACAACGTAGCGCTTACCGCGTCGCAGAGACGATCCGGACACGACGACAACAGAGGACTCAGCGTTGTATAGCGCCTGCAGATAGGTACGCAGGCGTCGCGCGGCGACGGGTGAGTCAAGCTCGGCCTCGACGAGGATGCGACCGCCCACGAGGTGCAGGCCACCCGCAAAACGCAGTGTCGCGCTCACCTCGGCGGCCACCTCGGACGGCGTCGTGATGATGGCGCGTGCCAGCTCGTCCTTCATGTCAGATGTCAGAGACACGGATTCTTCCTCGGGTGTGATGTCGTTTGTCCACAGGCAACAGGTTCTAAGGTAACCACGTTTCGGGCTGTCCGACCTCACCAAGGAAGCCGTCGAATGCGTCACGCAGGGCAGCGGCAAGGCGCAGCGGGTCGTGATGCGGGGCGCCATCTCCCGTACGAACCTGGCGCAGAAGAACGCGCGCGCCGAGCTCCTCGGCTGCAACGATGAGCTCGTCAATGTCATCGCAGGCCGTGGGGTCTGCCACAACGACGTCAAGCTTGAGCATGGGCGCGTACTCGCGCAGAACACGCACGTGATCGGCGGTTGACATGAGGTCGGTTTCGCCGCGCTGGCGTGCCAGGTTGAGGACAAGCGCGCGGTGCGCGTCCGTCGTCGCGAGCGCGCGGTTGATGTCGGGGACCAGCAGGTGCGGAATAACCGACGTGTACCAGGAGCCGGGACCCAACACGACCCAGTCGGCCTCGGAGATGGCGTCGGTGACCGCAGAGGGGACCTCGGGGGCTTCAGGCGTGATGCGCACGTGCTCGACGGTGCCGGGGGCGACGGCGACCTTCGATTGACCAGACACGACGTAGCGGCGTCCTCCGTCGTTCATGTCTGCCTCGATGTCAATGGGCGTCGTCGACATGGGCAGGACGCGGCCCTGCGCGCCGAGGAGACGGCCGACCCAGTCGAGGCCCTCAACCGGATCGTCGAGGAGCTGCCACAAGCCAGAGATCAGCAGGTTGCCGAGCGCATGGCCGTTGAGTGGCCCACTCGTATCCAGGCGTAGCTGCATGACGTCTCGCCAGGTCAGTCCCCACTCGGACTCCTCGCACAGAGATGCAAGGGCCATTCGTAGGTCACCGGGAGGCAGGATCGGCATCTCCTGGCGCAGACGGCCGGAACTACCACCATCATCGGCGACAGTCACGACTGCCGTGAGCGCTCGGGTAATGTGGCGCAGCGCGCGCAGGGTGGCGGACAGGCCGTGTCCGCCACCGAGGGCGACGATGTTCTGGCCGGATTCTCCACGTTGAACCCAGCCGGCTGCATCAAGATAGGGCATTAGTCTCTCCCAATGTCACGGTGCATCACGCGAACCGTGTATCCGTGTGTGCGCAGGCGCTTGGCGATCGCCTCGGAGCAAGCAACAGAGCGGTGCTTTCCGCCCGTGCATCCGACGGCGATCGTAACGAATGGCTTCAATTCTGCCAGATACCCGCTCAGCATGGGGGCCAGTAGGTCGGCATATCCGAGAGCAAAATCGCGTGCACCCGGCTGAGAGAGCACGTAGTCGGCGACGGCCTGGTCCTTGCCGGTGAGGTGACGCAGCTCGTCCACCCAGTACGGGTTCTTGAGAAAACGCACGTCAACGACGTGATCGGCGTCGAGTGGGAGGCCATGCTTGAAACCGAAAGACTCGACGGTCACCTGCAGGGGGTGCTCCTCCCCCGCCACGATGTCGCGGATGCGCCTCGTCAGATCGTGGACACTCATGGTGGACGTGTCGATGACCTCGTCGGCGGCGCGGCGCAGGGGCGCGAGGAGACGGATCTCGGCCTTGATGCCGTCCATGAGCGTGCCGGCACCCTGGAGGGGATGGGGACGACGGTTGGATTCGTAGCGGCGCACGAGGGTCTCGGGGCTGGCCTCGAGGAAGATGACGCGGTAGGCGATGCCCGCGCCCTTGAGCTGCTCGAGTGTAGCGTCTAGTGTGCGGAAGAAGGTGCGCGAGCGAACGTCTACGCCGACCGCCAGGCGGTGCACGCCGGCCGCGGGATCATTCGACATCATGCCGACGAGAGCGGGCAGCATGGTCGGCGGCAGGTTGTCGACGACGTACCAGTCCAGATCCTCAAGCGCGCGAGCGGCACCGGTTCGGCCCGCTCCCGAGTAGCCGGTGATGATGAGAACCTCGTTGGAGGCGCGCGGCTCGTACTTGACGCGCATCATGTCACGCACGGCGATGCCCTCGGGAACCGTGGGAGGGTTCTCCTCGTTCATCGACGAGGCCTGGGCCTGGCGTTCGTCGCGGTCATCCGTGGGTGTGTGGTCGGGCATGGCGTCCTCCTGACGGGTGGGCTGGACTGATGGGTGGGAGCGGTTACGCGCAAGGCGCGGGGGCCTCGTCGATGGAGATGCCTGCGGCGGCGCGTCTGGCGATGACTCGTGCTTCCTTCGGCGTGCTCGCGGTGGCGGCGACCACGCCGACGCGCCTGCCGACACGACTGATCGGCTTGCCGAAGATGCGTACGATGTCGGCGGTGGCCAGGGCATCGGCCACGCCGTTGTAGACGGGGGCGTCGATGGCGCTGGTTGACTTGACGACGGCAGAGGCACCGGGCGTCTTTTGCGTAGTCGAGACGGGCAGGCCCAGGATGGCACGGGCGTGCAGTTCAAACTCGGACTGCGCTTGCGTCACCATCGTCACCATGCCGGTGTCATGGGGTCGGGGCGAAAGCTCGGAGAACCAGACATCATCACCCTTGACAAAGAATTCGACGCCGAAGATGCCCAGGCACGGGCCGCTTCCAGACGCTGCAAGGGCATCGGTGACGGCCTTGGCCATCGAACGGGCGGCGTCGAGGGCTGCCTCGCTCATGGCCATGGGCTGCCATGACTCGACGTAGTCGCCGCCCTCCTGGCGGTGCCCAATGGGCGCGCAGAAGGTCGTGATGACGCTCCCCGACGCGGCGTCCCAGGAGCGCACGGTGAGCAACGTGATCTCATAGTCGAAGTCGACGCCTTCCTCGACGATGACGACGCCCGTCGTCGCACGCGCGTCCTCCTCCGCGTGCTCCCAGGCGGATGACGCTTGCTCGGGGCCGGTCACGCGGGACTGGCCGTGCCCGGAGGAGGACATAGTCGGCTTGACGAAGGCGGGGTATCCGACCTCGTCGAGAGCGGTAGCCAGCTCTGCCTCGCTGCGTGCGAATCGGAATGCGGAGGTACGCACGCCGGGCAGGGATGCAGCGAGGTTACGGATGCGCTGGCGGTCCATCGTGGCCTGGACGGCGAAAGCGTTGGGAACGACGCGCACACCGCGATCCTCACACGCGCTCAGTTCGTCCGTCGCGATGGCCTCGACTTCGGGAACAATGAGGTCGACATCGACGCCGTCCAGCACCTCACGCAGAGCGTTCGGATCGCTCATATCGAGAACGCGAGACTCGTCCGCGACCTGCATGGCGGGGGCATTCGGGTAGGCGTCACATGCGATGACGGTGCATCCGTAGCGCTTCAGAGCGATCGTCACTTCCTTACCGAGTTCGCCCGATCCAAGCAGCAGCACGCGCGCCGGCAGCGGCACGGGAAGTGTCAATGTCATGGTGTGTCCTCCCTCGACGATGTCGCAAGCCTATCGCGAATCGTGCGCGCGAGACCGAGTCCCACGCCCTTGACCTCGGCAATGTCCTCCACGGATGCCTCACGGATCCGCTTAACGGAGCCGAAATGTTTCAGGAGCGCAGCCTGACGGGCAGGTCCAAGCCCTGGGACGGAATCGAGAACCGAGCGACGCTGGGCCTTCGACCGGCGCTTACGGTGCTTCGTGATCGCGAAGCGGTGGGACTCGTCGCGCAAATACTGCAGGAGGTAGAGAGCCTCCGACGTTCGTGGGAGGATCAGCGGGAAGTCGTCACCGGGGATCCACACCTCCTCCAGGCGTTTCGCCAACCCGACGACGGGCACGTCCGCACCCACGGCGTCGAGGGCGGCTCGCGCGGCATTGACCTGCGGGAGGCCACCATCCACGACGACCAGGTCGGGGCGGTAGGAGAAACGTTTCGGGCGCCCCGTCGTCGCGTCGATTGGACCGGACGCATAAGCGACGCCGTCCTCGTCTTCTCCTTCGACGCCCGCTTCCTCGGCCAGCAGTCGCGAAAAGCGCCTGGTGAGGACTTCGTTCATCGCGCTCGTATCATCTGGCGTACCACTGCCGTCCTCGCCGCGGATATTGTAGGTGCGGTAGGCGTCTTTGCGCGGCATGCCGTCCTCGAAAACCACCATCGACGCGACCTGGTTCTCACCACCCGTATGCGACACGTCGTAGCACTCGATGCGCAAAGGTGCCGCTGGCAGATCAAGGTTCTCGGCGAGCTGCTCAAGCGCCTTCGAGCGCGCCGTAATGTCGCCCGCCCGCTTCGTGCGGTGCAGAGCCAGGGCCTGCCGCGCATTCTCCGTCACCGTCTCCATGAGCTGAGCCTTCGGGCCACGCTTGGGCACGTGCACGGACACGGACGCGCCGCGCACCTCCCCCAGCCAGCGTGCAACCGTCTCCATCTCCTCGGGCTCGACGGAGACGAGCACCTCGCGCGGGATCGCCGATGTGGGCGTGTGCGCGACGTCGTCCACGCTCACGGCCGCCACCTTTTCCGCTTTGCCTACCCCGGCCTCGTCGGGTGTTGCAGAGGAATACACCTGCTCGAGGAGACGACTCATGAGAGCAGCGTCATCCGCACCATCCACGCGCTCGATCACCCATCCGCGGGTTCCTCGGATGCGCCCGCCACGCACATGGAAGACGTGTACCGCAGCATCCAGGTCGTCACTGACGAGAGAGAACACGTCCGCGTCCGAGCCGTCGTCGAGCACGACCGCGTTGCGCTCCAGCACCGTACGCAGTGCCACCACATCATCGCGCAGCTTCGCCGCACGCTCGAAGTTCAGCTCCGCCGACGCCTGGCGCATCTGCTCTTCCAGGTCACGGATGATGGGACCCGTCCGTCCCTCCATGAACTGACACAGGCCCTCTGCAAGCTCGCGATGCTCCTCCATCGAGATGCGCCCCACACACGGCGCCGCACACTTATCGATGTAGCCGAGCAGGCACGGACGTCCCTGAGCCTTCGCCCGCTGGAACACGCCCGCCGAGCATGATCGCATCGGGAACACTCGCAGGAGCTGATCGATCGTTTCGCGAATCGCCCACACCTGCGTGTACGGACCAAAGTAGCGCGACACCGCGCGCTTGCGCTCACGCGTCACCTGCACCCGGGGGAAACGCTCCCCCATCGACACTGCCAGGTACGGATAGGACTTATCGTCCTTGAACATGACATTGAAGCGCGGATTAAATTCCTTAATCCACGTGAACTCCAGCGTGAGGGCCTCCACCTCGGAGCGCACAACGGTCCACTGGACGGCGCTCGCGGTCGTCACCATCTGCTGGGTGCGCGGATGTAGGTTCGCTAGGTCCTGGAAGTAATTCGTGAGCCGATTGCGCAGGTTCTTGGCCTTGCCGACGTAGATGACGCGGCCCTGCGGATCGGAGAATCGGTAGACGCCCGGCGAGGTCGGAATATCTCCCGTGCGGGGTCGGTACGTCGAAGGATCAGCCACGCTCCCAGGGTACGAGGCCGGGGCTGGGTGCGCCCGATGCCCACCGCGGGCGTGCTCTATGTCATGAAACCTTTGAATATTGAAACCAATACGCGCAGCTGCCACCTGTGGGCATATACTGAACTTGGCCACGAATTGACCCATTCTTGACCAATGAGTACAGCTCTCCCACAAAGAAGGACGTTCATGTTCACCTCCACCCAAGAGGTCGCAGACTTTATCTCCGAGCAGAACATTGAACTCGTCGACGTGCGCTTCTGCGACGTCCCCGGGGTTCAGCAGCACTTTACGATCCCCGTGAGCGAATTCTTGGACGCCGCATTGTCGGACGGCCTGATGTTCGACGGCTCCTCGGTGCGCGGCTTTACCGCGATTCACGAGTCCGACATGAAGCTCATCCCGGATATCTCCTCCGCGTTCGTGGACCCGTTCCGCGATCGTAAGACCCTGGTCGTCAACTTCTCGATCGTCGACCCCTTCACTGACGAGCCCTTCTCTCGCGACCCGCGTCAGGTGGCCGCGAAGGCCGAGGCCTACCTGCGTTCGACTGGCATCGCGGACGAGTGCTTCATCGGCGCGGAGGCGGAGTTCTACCTCTTCGACGACGTGCGCTACCAGGTCACCCCGAACAACACCTTCTTCTCCGTCGACTCGCCCGAGGCGTACTGGAACACCGGTCGCGTCGAAGAGGGCGGCAACATGGGCTACAAGGTGGCCGTCAAGGGCGGTTACTTCCCCGTCTCCCCCGCCGACAAGTACGCCGACGTGCGCGACGAGATGAGCCGCCTCCTTGAGGAGGTCGGCCTGACGATCGAGCGCGCCCACCACGAGGTCGGCTCGGGTGGCCAGCAGGAGATCAACTACCGCTTCGCGACGCTGCAAACTGCGGCCGACGACATGATGAAGTTCAAGTACGTCATTAAGAACGCCGCCCTTGAGTTCGGTCATTCCGCGACCTTCATGCCCAAGCCGCTGTTCGGCGACAACGGCTCGGGTATGCACACCCACATGTCGCTGTGGAAGAACGGCGAACCTCTCTTCTACGACGAGCGCGGTTACGGTTCCCTGTCCGACACGGCCCGCTGGTTCATCGGCGGCCTGCTCAAGCACGCGCCCGCGCTCCTTGCCTTCACGAATCCGTCGGTGAACTCCTTCCGACGCCTGGTTCCCGGTTTTGAGGCCCCCATCAACCTCGTGTACTCGGCACGCAACCGCTCCGCGTGCATCCGCATCCCCGTCACGGGCACGTCGCCCAAGGCCAAGCGCGTGGAGTACCGCGTGCCTGACCCGAGCGCGAACCCCTACCTGGCGTTCTCCGCGTGCCTCATGGCGGGCATCGACGGCATCAAGCGCCGCATCGAGCCGGCCGCGCCGATCGACAAGGACCTGTACGAGCTGCCTCCGGCCGAGTACCAGGACATCGCGAAGCTGCCGAGCTCCCTCGAGGCCGCCCTCGACGCACTGCGCGAGGACCACGAGTTCCTCACCGAGGGCGACGTCTTCACGCAGGACCTCATCGACACCTGGCTCGAATACAAGGAGACCAAGGAGGTCGCCCCGATGCGCGCCTACCCGCACCCCTTCGAGTACCAGCTGTACTACGATCTGTGATCTAATCGTCACTCAGCGGCCCCCGCCCCGATTATGGGGCGGGGGCCGCACCATACCCAGTAGACTCACAACGGACCTGTTGTTCAGTCTTTGAACCGATACCCAGGAGGATACGATGAAGCGCATGCGTGATGGCTCGTACACAATCAAGCCGACGTACAAGGTCGGCGACCATGACATCGTGCCCGACATGCTGGCCAAGCGGGCACTCACCCATCCGCACCAGGTGTGCGTCGAGCAGCGCTCCTCCGTCGGCTCCACCCGCTCTCTGACCGCCGGTGAGCTCCAGCGTCAGGTCGAGTACACCGCCTGCGGCCTCATCGGCCTCGGCGTGCAGGCGGGAGACGCTGTCGCGATCCTGGCCCCGACCTCGTACGAGTGGCTCCTCCTCGATCTCGCACTGCTCTCGATCGGCGCGATCACCGTCCCGATCTACGAATCCGACTCAGCCGCCCAGATCGAGCACATCCTCACCGACGCACACGTGACCCGTGTCTTCACAGCCACGACGCAGCAGGCCGAGCTCGTGCACTCCGTGGCTCCCGGACACACCGTTGCCATCGATTCCTTCGATCGCGGCGCACAGCGCATGATCGCCCGCGCCGCCACCGGCTTCACCATCGAGAACGTCGAGCAGCGCCGCGCCACCATCTCGTCTTCGGACATCGCGACCATCATCTACACCTCGGGGACGACCGGTAACCCCAAGGGCGTCGCCCTCACGCACGCAAACTTCATCGCAACCGCGCAAGGTGCCCGCCAGATCCTCGGCGAGGTGATTGACTCCCCCGAGACCCGCCTGCTCCTCTTCCTGCCCGTCGCCCACGTGCTCGCGCGCCTCGTCATGCACGTGATCCTGTCGGGCCAGGGCGTCCTCGGCTTCTCGCCCAGCATCAAGAACCTGCTGCCGGACATCCAGGCCTTCAAACCCTCCGTGCTTCTGGTCGTCCCCCGCGTGCTCGAGAAGGTCTACAACGCGGCCTCATCCAAGGCGGGCGGCGGCATCAAGGGCCGCATGTTCGCGTGGAGCGCCAAGCAGGCACGAACATACTCGATCGCCTCCGAGAAGACTTTCGGCCCCGGTATGTTCAAGAAGATGCGCCACGGCATCGCCGACGCGCTCGTCCTCAAGAAGATCCGCTCGGTGCTCGGCCCCAATCTGCGCTACATCGTGTCCGGCGGTGCCCCCCTGGCCACCGACCTCGCACACTTCTACGCCGGCATGGGCATCACTCTCATCCAGGGCTACGGCCTGTCCGAGACGACCGGCCCAATCGCCGTCCAGCACATCGGCAAGAACCCCGTCGGTGGTGTTGGCCTGCCCTTGCCCGGCAACTTCATCAAGCTTGCCAAGGACGGTGAGATCCTGGTGCGCGGCCAATCCGTCATGCCCGGCTACTACCACCTGCCCGAGCAGACCGCCGAGGTCATGCCCGACGGCAAGTGGTTCCACACGGGCGACCTGGGCTCGATCGACCGCAAGGGTCAGCTGACCATCACGGGCCGCAAGAAGGAACTCATCGTTACCGCTGGGGGCAAGAACGTGTCCCCCGAGGTCCTCGAGGACTCCCTCGCCACGCACCCGCTCATCGCAAATGTCATCGTCGTTGGCGATCAGCGCCCCTACGTCGGCGCGCTCTTCACCCTCGACGCCGACATGCTGCCCGACTGGCTGGCCAAGCATGGCCTGCCGCAGTGCTCGCCCACCGAGGCCGCCGAACTGCCCGCCGTTCGTGAGTCCCTCGAGAAGGCCGTCGAACGCGCCAACAAGGCCGTCTCCCGCGCCGAGTCGATCCGTAAGTTCCGCATTATTGACGCCACTTTCACCGTCGCGAACGGCTACGTGACCCCATCGATGAAACTACGCCGTCGCAAGGTGCTCACCGACTATGCGCACGAGGTCGACGCCCTGTACGGCGGCCCCGTCTCCGCAGAGCCGACGAAGAAGCGTGGTTTCTTCCACCGCTCCAAGAAGAACTGATTCCACCGATACAGCGCAGCGCGCTCACCCCATGAAAGGACCGCAATGACGGTACGCAGGCTCGCAGACGGCTCTTGGGAGTCGATCGCAACGCGAGAGGCCACCGAAGACATGAACCTGCCGAAGATGCTCCACCAGCGCGTGGCATCTCACCCCGGACAGGTCGCGATTGAGCGGCGTTCCAACGTCGGCGCGTGGCGCCGGGTCACCATGGAGACGTTCCTGGGTGAGGCCGACTCGATCGCGCGCGGTCTCATCGGCATGGGTCTCGAGGCCGGCGAACACCTGGCGATCCTGGCGCCCACCTCCTACGAGTGGGCACTTATCGATGTGGCCGCGCTGTCCTGCGGCGCTATCACCGTGCCGATCTACGAGACGGACTCCGCCTCCCAGATCGCGCACATCCTGGCCGACGCCGACGTGCGCATCGTTATCACGGCCACCACCCAGCAGGCCGAGCTGGTCGAGTCCGTGCGCACCGAGGGCGTCCGCCATATCCTCTCCCTCGACCGCGGCGCCGAGCGCGTCCTGACCGGCGCCGCCCAGGGGGTCACGGTCGAGCAGGTGCGCGAGCGCACCAACGCCGTGACGCTTCGCGACGAGGCAACTGTCATCTACACCTCCGGCACGACCGGCATGCCCAAGGGCGTCGTGCTTACGCACGGCAACTTCATCTCGCCGATGCTGCAGGCCTACGACTTCCTGCCCGTCCTCATCAACGACCCGAAGTCTCGCTCACTCCTCTTCCTACCGGTCGCCCACGTGCTCGCGCGCTTCGTCATGTACTGCCTACTCGCAGGGCAAGGCGTCACCGCGTTCTCCCCCGACACTCGTAATCTCGTGAACGACATTGCGACATTCAAACCGACGATGCTCCTGGTGGTTCCGCGCGTCATGGAGAAGGTGTACAACGCTGCGGCCGCGAAGGCCGGAGGCGGCGTGAAGGGCCGCATGTTTGCGTGGGCCGCCAAGCAGGCACGCGCTTTGTCTCGGGCCACCGCGTATGTTGACTCTCCGCTGCCCGAGTCCGCCGTTGCGGGCCCCGGCCCCGACACCACACCCGTCCCGGACGCGTCAGCGATGCCCTCCCCCGGTCCGTCGACTGCGCTGAAGCTGCGCGGCCGAGTCGCCGACGCGCTCGTCCTGTCGAAGGTCCGCGCGATCCTGGGCCCGAACCTGCACACGATCATCTCGGGCGGCGCTCCCCTGGCCCTCGACCTGGCGAACTTCTACCGCGGCCTGGGCATCACGCTCCTCCAGGGCTACGGCCTGTCCGAGACGACCGGCCCGATCTCCGTGGAGACGCCCCAGGACTTCCCGCCGGACTCGGTGGGCTTCCCCTGGCCCGGCAACCGCATGAAGATCGCTCCAGACGGCGAGCTGCTGGTCCAGGGCATCTCCGTGTCGAAGGGCTACCACAACCTGCCCGAGGCCACGGCCGAGGCATACGTCGATGGCTGGTTCAAGACCGGCGACCTCGCCTCCATCGACGATCGCGGCCACCTGCGGATCACGGGCCGCAAGAAGGAACTCATCGTCACCGCGGGCGGCAAGAACGTCTCCCCCGAGATCCTCGAAGAGTCCCTGTCGACACACCCTCTCATCGCGAACATCATCGTGGTTGGCGACAACCGCCCGTACATCGGCGCGCTCATCGCCCTTGACACGGAGATGCTGCCCGAGTGGCTGGCCACCCACGGCCTGCCCGTCGTGGATGCTGCGCAGGCCGCGAACCTGCCCGAGGTGCGCGAGTCTCTCGAGAAGGCGATCGCCCGTGCCAACAAGGCCGTCTCCCGCGCTGAGTCGATCCGACGCTACCGCATCGTCAACGCTGCCTTCACCGTAGAGAACGGCTACATGACGCCCTCCCTCAAGCTCAAGCGCCGCCGCGTCCTGGCGGACTACGCCGACGAGGTCGACGCCCTGTACGCGTCGGGCGAGGCCGCGAAGAATCAGGACTAACCCGGCCACCTGCCCGGTGATTCCGAACCAACGAAGCGGCCCCGGCCTCGTGACGGACGAGGACGGGGCCACTTCGTGCGTTGACGCCTCCTAATCCCGGCTGTTACGACCGGCGACGAATGCACAGAAGAGAGCGAGGAGGACAGCGACACCCGCGACGGGCAACGGAATCCAATACGCCAGACGGTAGGCAAACTCCATGATGCCGGCGATCACCATCGCGACCACCAGGAACAGGTGGAAGGCCCGCGACCACAGGAATCCGCTCGATCCACCGCTCCACAGAGACACAAGCGTCATCAGTAAGAAGACGAACGCGACAGTGTAGAGCGCGCCCACCATGCCCATGTGCCACGTGTGCCGGGCCTCGGCCTGCACGAGAACGCACAAGCTCAGGTTTCCGATGCCCGCCACGAAGCCGCAGCTCAGCCCGAAGACGCGCGAACGACCAACCCCACGTGCCATGAGCGCGGAGATCGTGAGCGCGGCTGCGACGCCCATGAGCGCAATGACAATCAGGTGGACCCACGCGGGCCAGTAGTAGGTGTATCCGAAATAGCGGTAAGCCGGAAGCATGAGATCCATCCTAACCGCTCCCGCTACACGGCTGCGGCGTCGCGCTCGGCTTCCTTCGCGAGGACCTCGGCGAGGTACTGGCCGGTGAAGGATTCCTCGACCTTCGCAACCTCTTCGGGCGTGCCCTGGGCGACGACCGTGCCGCCTCCAGCGCCGCCTTCGGGACCCATGTCGATGATCCAGTCGGCGCTCTTGATAACGTCCAGGTTGTGCTCGATGACGATGACCGTATTGCCCTTGTCAGCCAGGGACTGCAGCACGAGGAGGAGCTTGCGGATGTCTTCGGAGTGCAGGCCGGTCGTGGGCTCATCGAGCACATACACCGTGCGCCCGGTCGAGCGTCGCTGCAGCTCGGAAGCCAGCTTCACGCGCTGCGCCTCGCCGCCCGACAGTGTCGTCGCGCTCTGGCCGAGGCGCACGTAGCCCAGGCCAACCTCGACGAGCGTGTTGAGGTGACGGGCGATGCGCGAGATCGGCGCGAAAAACTGCGCGGCCTCGGCGATCGGCATATCGAGCACGTCGGCGACGGTCTTGCCCTTGTACTCAACCTCGAGGGTCTCGCGGTTGTAGCGAGCACCATGGCAGACCTCGCAGGGCACGTACACGTCGGGCAGGAAGTTCATTTCGATCTTCAGGGTGCCGTCGCCCTTACAGGACTCGCAGCGTCCGCCCTTGACGTTGAAGGAGAAGCGTCCCGGGCCGTAGCCGCGCACCTTCGCTTCCTGGGTCTCGGCGAAGAGCTTGCGGATCTGATCCCACACGCCCGTGTAGGTCGCCGGATTCGAGCGCGGCGTCCGACCAATCGGGCTCTGGTCCACGTGCACGACCTTGTCGAGCTGCTCGATGCCCGTGATCGTGCGGTGGCGGCCGGGCACCATGCGCGCACCGTTGAGGCGCGAGGCCAGGGTGCGATACAGGATGCCGTTGACCAGCGTCGATTTACCGGAACCGGACACGCCGGTCACCGCAGTCAGGACACCGAGTGGGAAGGACACATCGACATTCTTCAGGTTGTTTTCACGCGCCCCCTTGACAGTCACGACGCGCTTCTTGTCGACCGGACGTCGCGTTGGTGGCAGGAGAATACGGCGTTTACCGGACAGGTACTGACCGGTCAGCGACTTGCGGTTCTTCAGGAGCTCGGAGAGCGGGCCCGAGTGGACGACCCAGCCGCCGGTTTCGCCCGCGCCGGGACCGATGTCGACAATCCAGTCGGCCGCCTCCATCGTCTCCTCGTCGTGTTCGACGACGATGAGCGTGTTGCCCAGGTCCCTCAGGCGCTCGAGGGTGGCGATGAGCTTACGGTTGTCTCGCTGGTGCAAGCCGATCGAGGGTTCGTCGAGCACGTACAGGACGCCGACGAGGCCGGAGCCAATCTGCGTCGCCAGGCGGATGCGCTGTGCCTCGCCGCCCGACAGCGTGCCAGCGCCACGTGAGAGCGTCAGGTAGGTCAGACCGACGTCCACGAGGAAGGCCAGGCGTGCCTCGATCTCGGTGAGGATGGGCGCCGCGATCGAACGGGCGCGCGGTTCGAGCTCAACAGTCGAGAGGAATTCGCGAGCCTCCGAGATGGACAAGTCGGAGAGCTCGGCAATCGACTTGTCCCCGATGCGCACGGCCAGGACCTCGGGGCGCAGGCGCGCACCGTGGCACGTCGGGCAGGGAATCTCACGCATGTAGGAGTCGAGCTTCTCGGACACGGCAGCCGACTCGGTCTCTTCGCGCTTGCGCTCAATGTAGTTGACCGCGCCCTCAAAACCCGTCGTGTAGGAGCGCTCGCGCCCCCAGCGGTTACGGAACTTCACCGTGACCTCGTAGTCCTTGCCGTAGAGGACAGCGTCCTTAACCTTCTTCGGCAGCGACTTCCAGGGCGTCCCCATCGCGAAGCCCAGCTCCTTGGAGAGGGATTCGAGGAGCTTCTTGTGGTATTTGAAGTTCGAGTTCCAGGGAATGACCGCACCGTCGGCGAGGGAGAGTTCCTCGTCGGGGACAACCAGCTCGGGGTCGACCTCGAGGCGGAAGCCGAGGCCCGAGCAATCCGGGCAGGCACCATAGGGTGCGTTGAAGGAGAAGGTGCGGGGCTCGATCTCGTCGAGCATGAGCGGGTGGTCGTTGGGGCACGCTCGCTTCTCGGAGAAGCGGCGGCGGCGCTCAGGATTATCGGCGTCCAGGTCCACACAGTCGATGACGACGAGGCCGTCGGACAGACGCAGTGCGGTCTCGACAGAATCGGTCAGGCGCTGGCGCATGCCCTCGCGCACGACGAGGCGGTCAACAACGACCTCGATTGTGTGCTTGAGCTTCTTCTCCAGCTTGGGGGCGTTCTCCAGGCGAACCATCTCACCGTCGATGATCGCGCGCGTATAGCCCTCGGAGCGCAGCTCGTCGATGAGGTCCTGGTACTCGCCCTTGCGACCGCGCACGACTGGGGAGAGCACCTGGAAGCGCGTGCCCTCGTCCATCGTGCGCACACGGTCGACGATCTGCTGGGGTGTCTGCGCCTGGATGCGCGCCCCACACTCGGGGCAGTGAGCCACGCCGGCGCGGGCGTAGAGCAGACGCAGGTAGTCGTGGATCTCCGTGATCGTGCCGACGGTCGAGCGCGGGTTGCGCGACGTCGACTTCTGGTCGATGGAGACGGCGGGTGACAGGCCTTCGATGAAGTCGACGTCGGGTTTGTCCATCTGCCCGAGGAACTGGCGCGCGTAGGAGGACAGGGATTCCACGTAGCGGCGCTGTCCCTCGGCGAAAATCGTGTCGAAGGCGAGGGATGATTTACCCGAGCCGGACAGGCCGGTGAAGACGATCATGGAGTCGCGGGGCAGCTCAAGGCTCACGTCCTTGAGGTTGTGTTCGCGGGCACCCTGGATGATTAGCTTGTCATGCACCATTCGATACTATCCGTCATCTAGGCAAATGCCGGGATCAGGGCTAGTGTTATGCGTATGGCTTACTACGCAGTTGAATACGTCTACAACCCGTCGATGACGCAGACCATGGACGAGGTTCGTCCGACGCACCGCGCGTTCCTGTCCGGCCTGCTCGAGCAGGGGATCAACATCGCGTCCGGTCCCCTCGTCGGCGAAATCCCTGGCGCACTGCTCCTTATCAACGCCGAGAGCGAGGCCGACGTCGAGCGCATCCTCAATGAGGATCCCTTCTACATCGCCGAGGTCATCCAGGCGCGCCTCATCCGCGAGTGGAACCCCGTCATTCGGGCGTTCTGATCCATACATACGTTCGAGGCCGGGGCCGGGTTCACACCCGACGTCGGCCTCGACTCGTATCGAGCGTTCTCAGCCCTCCAGGGAGCGCTTGAATTGGCGCGCGTAGAAGATGCGCTGCGCAACCTCGACGAGCAGGGCAGCGCAGGCACCGACGCACGCAATCACGAACCACTCGTGGCCGGTGGGTGCAACCATCGAGAAGAAGCCGCGAACCTGTGGAATGAAAACGCCACCAACCGTTGCCGATATGACGCACGCCAGCAGGACCCACTTCCAGGTCGACAGCGGTCGTGAGGTGATGACGAGGAGCCAGATCGCACCCAGCATGAGCGAGAGGATCGCAGCCGTCGACTCGCGCGACTGCGGCGGGCCGTCAACAATACCGAAGGCGGTGAGGGCGGCCGCCGCAAGAATCACGCCCGTGGGCATCGCGAGCGACAGTGTGCGCTTGAGGAATCCGGGCACGTAGCGTCGCGGGTTTGGCCACAAGGCGAGGAAAAACGCGGGGATACCGATCGTCAGCGAGTCGATGTAGCTGAACTGACGTGGCAGGAACGGGTAGCGCCAACCGACCAGAGCCGTCACGATGACGAGCACGGCCGCGTATGTAGTCTTCGCCAGGAACAGCGACGACACGCGCTCCATGTTCGCAATAATGCGGCGTCCCTCGGACAGGACACCCGGCAGAACAGAAAACTTCGAGTCGACAAGGACGATCTGCGCGACAGCCTTCGTAGCCTGCGTGCCGTTGCCCATCGCGATACCAAGGTCGGCGTCCTTGAGCGCGAGCGCATCGTTGACGCCATCGCCCGTCATCGCGACGCAGTGATCGCGAGCCTGCAGGGCACCGACCATCGCACGCTTCTGTTCGGGTGTCACGCGCCCGAACACATCGTGTTTTTCGATCGCGTCTATGAACACCTCGGAGGTGAGGTCCTCGGGCAGATCGCGCGCATCCATGAGGCGAGCGGGCGACCCGTCGGGGGCGGTCAGGCCCGCCTGCGCGGCCAGCGCCCCGACCGTCGTCGGATTGTCACCCGAGATGACGCGCACGTGCACGTCCTGCGAACGGAAATACTCCAGTGTCTCAGCCGCGTCGGGGCGCAGGTCCTCCTCGAGCACCACGAGGGCAGCCACCGCACGGTGGGCGGGTAGCTCATCATTGACGACGGCCTCATCAGCGCGAACCAGCGCAACAACGCGGGAACCTTCCTGCGCGATGCCACGAACCTTCGCGAGAAGCTCGGCATTGGCAGCCGAGGCCTCGTCAATGACGAACTCGGGAGCGCCGAGGACCCACGATGCACCCTGACTCCCCCACGCGCTCCACTTACGGGCCGATGAGAAGGGGACGGACCACTCGATACGCGCGGTGGCGTCGGCCTGCTCGGCTTCTCCCAGGTGCTGCCAGATCGCTTCGGCGGTCGCATTCGTGCGGTCGCTCGCGGAGCTCGCCAGCGCACGAAGGACCACGGCCTCGTCGCCCGAGACCACTTCGACGCGACGCACGCGAATGCCACCGGTGGTCAGCGTGCCCGTCTTGTCCAGGCACAGGCAGTCAACGCGCGCGAGTACCTCAACCGCCGGGAGTTCTTGAACGAGCACACCACGGCGAGCCAGCGTCGCCGAGCCGATCGCAAAGTTCATGGACGTCAGCAGCACGAGCCCTTGCGGGATCATACCGATGACAGAAGCAACCGACAGCACGAGGGCCTCGCGCCAGTCTCCCCCATGACCGCCGGCAATGCGATTCTGCGAGTAGAACGTAAGGACAACAATCGGGAGCAGCATCACCGAGACGACCTGCAACACTCGGTTGATCGATGTCTGAATCTCAGAGACCGTACGCGTAAAAGCACGAGCCTGCTCAGACAAACCCTGAGCATAGACCCGCTCGCCGACCGCCGTGGCAACCATGCGCCCCGAACCCGCGACGACGCTCGTGCCCGCCAGCAGCTGATCGCCCTGCTTCTTCTTCACAGGACGCGATTCACCGGTCAGCAACGATTCGTCGATCTCCAGACCTGCCGAGGAGAGCACCGTACCATCCACACTCACCTGGTCGCCGAGCGTCAGATCGATGACGTCGTCGAGAACAACATCTCGCGCCGGGACAACGTGCAGCGTGCCATCGCGCAGGACACTCGCCTGCGGAGCATCGACGATCGCAAGGGAATCGAGGGTGCGCTTGGCTCGCAGCTCGGAGACGATACCGATCACCGCGTTGATGATCATGACTCCTCCGAAGATCCCGTCACGCAGATCACCGAAAAGTAGCACGATGACCGACGCCGCGACGATGATCGCGTTGAAGAGCGTCAGCACGTTCTCACGAATGATCGACACCACCGACCGGGAGGTACGATCCTTCACCCGGTTCACAGCGCCGCGCGCAACACGCTCGCCGACCTGAGCCGCACTCAAGCCACGTTCGTCAACCTTCAGGATCTCAGCGATCACCGCCGCTCCCCTCGTCCATAGCGGTACGTACCAGCGACGCGACAACGGTGATCGCGAGGGTCACGACGATGACTCCCAGCGACACCGACACAGAAATTTCGGGCGCCCACTCGACGCCGCGCCCGCCGTTAACGAACGGCAGCGTGTTGGCGTGTAGGGCCTCGAGAATCAGCTTGATTCCGATGAAGCTCAGGATCACGCCAAGGCCGTAGCCCAGGAACACGAGCTTGCCGAGCAACGCGTCCACCAGGAAGAACAGCTGGCGCAAACCCATGAGCGCAAACACGTTGCACGCGAACACGAGGAAAGCCTGTGACGTGATGCCAAAAATCGCGGGGATAGAGTCGAAGGCGAACATCAGATCCGCCGAGCCAAGCGCCAAGACGACCACGAACAGTGGCGTCAGATAGGTGTGTCCACCGTGACGGTACAGCATGCGGTTGCCGATGAAGCCGTCGGTAATCGGCAGGACGCGGCGCACGACGCGGATGAAGGCGTTCTCCTCGTACTCCTCAGCGTCTCCGCCACCGGTCGCGGTCTCCTTGATCTGCGAGAAGGCCGTCCACAGCAGCCACACGCCGAAAATGAGGAAAACCCAGGAGAAGCGCGCAACAAGCGCCGCACCGAGTAGAATAAAGACGAGGCGCAGCAACAGCGCAATCACAATGCCGAACAGCAGCGCCTTCTGCTGGTTTTCTCGGGGCACCCGGAATGCTTTGAGGATCAGAATGAACACGAAGAGGTTGTCCACGGACAGCGACCATTCCATCGCCCATCCCGCATAGAACTCCTGGGCGTAGAGCCACCCGTTCGTGAGCCATATTCCGACGCCGAAGACGGCCGCCAACCCCACGTAGAACAGGGTCCAGCGGGCTGCCTCGCCAGCCGTGGGAGGGTGTGGATTACGAGCATGCCCGAGGAAATCGAGCACGACCAAACCGATGGCGACGAGGGCGAGAATGCCCCACGCCCACGGATGAACAACCATGAGTACCTCTTAACTATCCAGCGAGGAAATTTTAGCGCTCTGCCTCAGCAGGCTCTTCTCACGCACGCCGTTTGCGAGAAACCGCGAGAGAAGCCACGACCGTGACGAGAATTGTCACCACGATAAAGGCAAGCGAAAATGCGATTGGCGGCTCGGGGATCACACTGACTTCATGACCACCATTAACAAAGGGAAGCTCATTCGTGTGCAGCGCGTGGTTGATGAGCTTGAAACCGATGAAGCCGAGAATAGCGGCGAGGCCATAGTGGAGGAAGACGATACGATCCAGCAGGCCGTCGATGAGGAAGTAGAGCTGACGCAGGCCAAGCAACGAGAATGCGTTGGCAGCGAAGACGAGGTAGGCCTCGGAGGTCAGCGAGTAGATCGCGGGGATCGAGTCGACGGCAAACATGACGTCGGCGGTGCTGATCGCAATCACGCACAGGAGCATCGGCGTGATGTAGGTGCGGCCGCCGTGACGGTAGAGCATACGCGAACCGATGAAGCCATCGGTGACCGGCACGATCTTCGACACCCAGCGCACGATTGACGGCGGACGATACTCGTCATCATCATCGTCGCCAGATCCTTCACGGACCTGGCTGATCGCAGTCCACAGCAGCCATGCGCCGAAAAGGTAGAAGACCCACGAGAAGTTTTCGATGAGCGCTGCGCCGGCCAGGATGAAAAGAAGCCGCAACACGAGGGCGATGACGATGCCCGCCAGCAGGACCTCCTGTTGGTTCTTACGCGGCACGCGGAAAGAGGACAGGATGATGACAAACACGAAGAGGTTGTCAATACTGAGTGCTTTCTCGGTGATGTAGCCGCCGAGGTACTCCTGGCCGTATTCCGGCCCCCACAAGGCCCAGACAATACCACCAAAGATCAGGGCAATGGCGATGTAGGCGAGCGACCACCAGGCCGCTTCCTTCAGAGTGGGTTCGTGGGGAGTACGGACGTGGCCGACGATGTCGACAACGATCATGGTGAGGATGATGGCCGCCAGAACGATCCAGGCGAGCGCGTGCACGTGCATACGGGTGCCTCCGGTACGAGTCGGGTACCGGAGGTCTCTTCCCGCCAGAAAGACCTGGCCAGTGACGCCGGAGGCCACGCCGCGTGGGCGGGCCGTCGTGATGACGACGCCACTGTTGGTGGGAGTACTCCCCTCCGCTTACATCTCTATCCTAGTCGGACACAGCCACTGTCCGGTGATTCATAACAAGTGGCGTCTGTCGCCTTGACGATGCGCGCTGCTCCCAAGAGACGAGGCCGGGGCTACCTTCCACGTCTGACCATGCCGGGCGGAAAGCACGCTCAGTGTGCTCGCTTCATGGCACGCAGTTCCTTCTTGAGGTCTTCGATTTCGTCGCGCAGGCGAGCAGCGACCTCGAATTGGAGGTGCTGGGCGGCGGTCATCATCTGGGCAGATAGCTCCTCGATGAGTTCGGCGAGCTCGGCCTCGGCGCGCTGGCCCGACGTCACGGCGCGACCACCACCGGTCGCGTCGGTACGCTCCCGCTTGCTCTTCTCCTTACGGTACCCGCCCTCAAGGAGCGTGCGTGTATCGACCTGCTCGCGTGCCAGCATCTCGGTGACGTCGGAGATCTTCTTGCGCAATGGCTGGGGGTCGATGCCGTGTTCCTTGTTGTACGCAATCTGAATTTCGCGACGACGCATGGTCTCGGAGATGGCCTCGTTCATCGAATCCGTCATGTTGTCGGCGTACATGTGGACCTCGCCGGACACGTTTCGGGCGGCGCGGCCGATCGTCTGAATGAGGGAACGGGTGGAGCGCAGGAAGCCTTCCTTGTCGGCGTCGAGGATGGAGACGAGGGAGACCTCGGGCAGGTCCAGGCCCTCGCGCAGCAGGTTAATGCCGACGAGTACGTCGAAGGTGCCCAGGCGTAGTTCGCGCAGCAGCTCGACGCGGCGCAGCGTGTCGACATCGGAGTGCAGATACTCGACCTTGACGCCGCGCTCGGCCAGGTAGGTCGTGAGCTCCTCGGCCATCTTCTTGGTGAGGGTGGTGACGAGGACGCGCTCGTCGCGTTCAACGCGTAGCCGCACCTGTTCGAGGAGGTCGTCGATCTGTCCCTCGGTGGGTTTGACCACAACGAGCGGATCGACGAGGCCCGTCGGACGAATGATCTGCTCGACCACGCCGTCGGAGCGCTCAAGCTCGTAGGGGCCGGGGGTCGCGGAGAGGTAGACGGTCTGGCCGATGCGCTGCGTGAACTCATCCCACTTGAGGGGGCGGTTGTCCATCGCGGAGGGCAAGCGGAATCCATAGTCGACGAGGGTGCGCTTGCGCGACATGTCGCCCTCGAACATCGCGCCGATCTGTGGGACGGTCACGTGCGACTCATCGATGATGAGCAGGAAGTCGTCAGGGAAGTAGTCCAGGAGCGTGTGCGGGGGCGTGCCCGGGCCTCGCCCATCAATGTGGCGCGAGTAGTTCTCCACGCCCGAGCATGATCCGATTTCCTTAAGCATTTCCAGGTCGAAGGTTGTGCGCATACGTAGGCGCTGCTCTTCGAGCAGCTTGTTCTGCGCGCGGAACCACGCGAGGCGATCATCGAGTTCGTCCTTGATCGAAGCAATCGCCTTCTTCATGCGCTCCTCACCCGCCACATAGTGCGAGGCGGGGAACAGGTAGGTGTGGTCAACCTGGTCGATCACGTCTCCGGTGAGCGGGTGCAGCACCGCGAGGGAATCGATCTCGTCGCCGAACATTTCGATGCGAATTGCGAGCTCCTCGTACACCGGGATGATCTCGATCGTATCGCCGCGCACGCGGAAGGTGCCGCGCGTGAACGCCATGTCGTTACGCACGTACTGCATGGCGACGAAGCGACGCAGCAGAGCGTCGCGGTCGATGATCATGCCGCGCTCGAGCTCGATCATGCGCGCCACGTACTCCTCGGGGGTACCGAGGCCGTAGATGCAGGATACGGAGGAGACGACGACAGTGTCTCGCCGCGTGAGCAGCGAGTTCGTGGCGCTGTGGCGCAGGCGCTCGACCTCATCGTTGATCGACGAATCCTTCTCAATGAAGGTGTCCGTCTGGGGAACGTACGCCTCGGGCTGGTAGTAGTCGTAGTACGACACGAAGTATTCGACAGCGTTGCCCGGCAGCAGCTCGCGGAATTCTGCCGCGAGCTGGGCGGCGAGCGTCTTATTCGGTTCGAGCACCAGCGCCGGGCGCTGCAGCTCCTCGATCAGCCACGCCGTGGTTGCGCTCTTGCCCGTACCCGTCGCGCCCATGAGGACCACGTCCTGCTCGCCGTCGCGAATGCGCGCAGCCAGCTCACGGATCGCCTTCGGCTGGTCGCCCGACGGCGTGTAGGGGGAGATAACCTCAAAAGCCTTGTCATGGCGGATGACGGGAGTTTCGCTCACCCTCCTACGCTACCGCCCAGGTGCGTGAGGTGCCCGCACAAAGCGCCCGGGGTCGCGACGAGTGTGGAGGGCCCCAGCCTCGTCAATCAACGACGGGAACGCCCGGGGCCAGCCAACGGTCATAGACGAGGCCTGCAACCTCCTCAAGGTCGGTGACGCTGCCCTCGTTGTCGATCCAGATGGAAGCGATGGCACGGCGCTCCTCGGACGAGGCCTGGGCGCGGATGCGTGCACGCGCGTCCTCGGGGGCCACTCCCCTGCCCTCCAGACGCTTGATACGTGCCTCGATGGGCGCATCCACAATGACAACCGCGTCGAAGCGATCCGCTTGGTCTCCTTCGATGAGGAGCGGGATATCGTAGACCGCTAAGCCACCCGTCGGGGCGCCGCGCAATATCGACCAGGCGCGCGCCTCGATCTTGGGGTGAGTGATGGCATTGAGACGCACGACTCGCCCCTGAGAACCCACGCCACCGAACACACGCGATGCGAGAAGCGCGCGATCCAGACTGCCGTCCTGCCGGATGAGGTCGTTTCCGAACTCCCGTGCGACCTCGGCAAGCGATGGTTCTCCCGGCTCAAGTATCTGTCGCGCAATGGCATCGGCGTCGGCAATGACAGCACCCCTGGACGCGAAGACGCGCGTCACCGTTGACTTGCCAGAGCCGATACCACCACTGACCGCAATGATGCGGCGTGGGCCCTGACTGCGGGAAGCGGCAGGCGGACGGACGAGCACGGCCGTACAAGACCCGGAGCGAAGAGTCGTGTTCACTCGCCCAGCCTATCGCTCCTGCGGTTGCGCATATATGCCCTCATGCAAGAATTGGAGCTGTTAGAGAACCCACATCATCAAGTGAGTAGCAGTGACGCAGACAGTCAACGACGATTCCACTGAGCGGTCAAGCATGGCGGTCCTCATCGCGACCTCCCTGACGCTCTTCTCCATGTTCTTCGGTGCAGGCAACCTGATCTTCCCACCGATCATGGGCGCGTCGGCCGGCACCAACTTGACCCCCGCGATGATCGGTTTCCTCATTGGCGGAGTCGCTCTGCCCGTCATCTCAATCATTACGATTGCCCTGTCCGGCACGGATATCCGCGATCTTGTCAGTCGTGCGGGAAAGCCCTTCGGACTCGTCTTCTCCGTCATGGTGTATCTATCGATCGGCGCTTTCTACGCGCTGCCCCGTACGGGTGCCGTGTCTTTCTCAACGGCTGTCGCGCCCATTATCGGGACAAAGTCTCTCACCGCTTCAATCATCTTCAGTTTTATTTTCTTCGCCATCGCCTTCTATCTGTGCTGGAATCCCGGCCACATCATCGATGCGCTCGGCAAAGTGCTCACACCGATCCTGCTCGGTCTCCTTGTGCTCCTGGTGTTCCTCTGCCTGGCTTCCCTGCCAGCCTCGCACGATGCGCCGACCGGGGAGTACACGGCGTCTCCCCTTGCCGCGGGCCTCCTGGAAGGCTACATGACGATGGACTCGATCGCCGCTCTAGCCTTTGGCATCATCGTCGTCACGTCGCTAGGGCATACGGGGGGTGGCATCGGCGCCAAGGTCATTCGTCGGACATCGACGGCGGCGATTATCGCAGGTTCGCTGCTCGGCGTCGTATACGTGGGGCTCGGCCTCATCGGCCACGTGATCCCGAATGCTCAAAGCTACAGCGACGGTGCAACCCTGCTCGCCGATGCTGCCCAGATGACAATGGGCTGGCCCGGCCAGATCGTCTTCGGCCTGATCGTTCTGACGGCCTGCATGACGACGGCCGTCGGCTTGATCGCCGCGACATCGGAGTTCTTCCACCGCCTTGCCCCGCAGATTTCCTACCGTGCGTGGATGATCGTCTTTACGATTATTTCCTTCGCACTGTCCTCTGCAGGCCTCAGCTCTGTACTCGCGATCGCGGTCCCGATCATCACGTTCCTCTACCCCGTCGCGATCACGGTCGTGTTCATCACGATCATCACCCACCCCATGCGCCTCACAACGTCGGCACTGTGGACGTTCCGTCTGAGCGCATGGATGGCAGCGGCATGGTCTGCGGCGACGACGCTGGCACATGTCGGTGTAGCGAGAGACGCTTTCAACTCCGTGCTCATGTTGAGCCCGCTCCAGGCAAATCAGCTCGGCTGGATTCTGCCCACCGTCATCGCGGCGATCATCGGCGTGTGCGTCGACGTAGCAGTCATAAAGCGTTCGGCTACCTAAGCACAACGCGCGCAGGGCCCACGGGCCGCTCGGGCCTGGCTGCGGCGGCCGGAGATCTGGCGGATCGGCAAACAGAAAAAGTGGTGGCCCCCAGGAAAACCTGGGGACCACCACTCATGCGTTCACATGCGTGAATCGACGAGTCACACGTCAGTCAGAAAGACTGATTCAGTTGTTCGTCAGCTTCTCACGCAGCGCGGCCAGGGCCTCGTCGGAAGCAAGGGTGCCCTCGTTGTCGACCGGGGTCGAGTAGGAGGCCTGCTCCTCGATGGAGGGAGCCGCTTCGGCGTCCTCTTCGAGGGCCTTGCGCACCTGAGCCTTGTGGGCCTCCCAGCGGGCCTGAGCCTCGGCGTACTGAGCTTCCCACGCCTCGCGCTGAGCGTCGAAGCCTTCCATCCACTCCTGGGTCTCCGGATCGAAGCCCTCGGGGTACTTGTAGTTGCCGTTCTCGTCGTACTCGGCGGCCATACCGTAGAGCGAAGGATCGAACTCTTCAGAGTTCGGGTCCACGCCCTCGTTGGCCTGCTTGAGGGACAGGGAGATGCGGCGACGCTCGAGGTCGATGTCAATGACCTTGACGAAGACCTCTTCGCCAACCTTGACGACCTGGTCGGGCAGCTCGACGTGACGCTGAGCCAGCTCGGAGATGTGGACGAGGCCCTCGATGCCGTCCTCGACGCGGACGAACGCACCGAAGGGAACCAGCTTGGTGACCTTGCCGGGCACAACCTGGCCGATGGCGTGGGTGCGAGCAAATGCCTGCCACGGATCTTCCTGGGTGGCCTTGAGCGACAGAGAGACGCGCTCGCGATCCATGTCGACGTCGAGAACCTCGACGGTGACTTCCTGGCCGACCTCGACGACCTCGGACGGGTGGTCGATGTGCTTCCAGGACAGCTCGGAGACGTGAACCAGGCCGTCGACACCACCGAGATCGACGAATGCGCCGAAGTTGACGATGGAGGAGACGACGCCGGTGCGCACCTGGCCCTTCTGGAGGGTGTGCAGGAAGTTCGTGCGGACCTCGGACTGGGTCTGCTCGAGCCATGCGCGGCGGGACAGGACCACGTTGTTGCGGTTCTTGTCGAGCTCGATGATCTTCGCTTCGATCTCGCGACCGATGTAGGGGGCGAGGTCGCGGACGCGACGCATTTCGACGAGGGAGGCAGGCAGGAAGCCGCGCAGGCCGATGTCGAGGATCAGGCCGCCCTTGACGACCTCGATGACGGTACCGGTAACGACACCGTCCTCTTCCTTGATCTTCTCGATCTGGCCCCACGCGCGCTCGTACTGCGCACGCTTCTTCGACAGGAGGAGGCGGCCTTCCTTGTCTTCCTTCTGGAGGACGAGCGCCTCGATCTGGTCGCCCACGGCGACAACGTCGTCGGGGTTGACGTCGTGCTTGATGGACAGCTCGCGAGAGAGGATGACACCCTCGGTCTTGTAGCCGATGTCGAGGAGGACCTCGTCGTGGTCGACCTTGACGACAGTGCCCTCGACGATGTCGCCATCGTTGAAGTACTTGATGGTCTCGTCGATGGCTGCGATCAGGTCTGCTTCCGAACCAATATCGTTGATAGCGACCTGCGGCGTGTTGGTGGTCATGTAGTAGTTTCTCCGAAACGGACTGGATAGTAGATGGACAGTTCCAGCGCCTGACAACTGATGCGGATGCACCTGTCCCCAGACACTGGGGTTTAGTTTAGCAGCCTTTGACGGGCAAATGTGACGAATTTGGCGACACTTTCCGTGGCGTGCGTCGCGTCATCGTGACCGTCAGTGCGCCGCGAGCTGCCAAGACGCGCCAATCCCAATAGCGACGTCAAGCGGCACGGAAAGCTCGACGGGGGTGGCCATCTTGTCTCGGACGATATTCTCGACATCCGCTGCCTCACCAGGAGCGACCTCGAGGAGCAATTCGTCGTGAATCTGGACGAGGAGCCGCGACGCGAGTCCCGCCTCGGCCAGCGCAGTCGCAACGTTCATCATCGCGATTTTCACAATGTCTGCCGCGCTGCCTTGAATGGGTGCATTCAGGGCGGCACGCTCAGCCATCTCGCGACGCTGGCGGTTCGAGGAACGCAGGTCGGGCAGGTAGCGGCGTCGACCAAACATGGTCTGGGTGTATCCGTCAGCTCGGGCCTGAGCAACGAGTCCTTCGAGGTAGTCGCGGACTTTCCCGAAGCGTTCAAAGTACCGATCACGCAGGGCGGCGGCCTCGGGCACGGAAATACCGAGCTGGGCGGCGAGGCCGTAGGAGGACAGCCCGTAGGCCAGACCGTAGGAGGTGGCCTTAATACGCGAGCGTTCCTCGCCCGTCACCTCGGCGACCGGAGTGCCGAACACCATCGATGCCATGGTCCGATGCAGGTCCTCGCCGGAGTTGAACGCCTCGATGAGTGCCTCATCTCCGGAAAGGTGCGCCATCAGGCGCATTTCGATCTGCGAGTAGTCCGCGCTCATCAGCGACTCAAAGCCCTCACCCGCAACGAAGGCACCACGGATACGCATACCGTCGGCGCTGCGCGCGGGGATGTTCTGCAGGTTCGGGTCGGAGGACGCCAGGCGACCCGTGGCCGCGGCGACCTGAGAGAACGTCGTGTGGATGCGCCTGTCCGAGGCGACGGTAGCGGACAGGGAGTCCACCATCTGCTTGAGCTTAATGCGGTCGCGGTGGGTGAGCAGGTAGCCGAGGAAGTCGTGCCCCGCTCCCTCTTCGTCTGCGGTCTTCGCGTGCAGGTCCGCCAACGCCTCGGCGTTCGTCGTGTACCCGGTCTTCGTCTTCTTCGTCTTGGGCAGGCCGAAGTGGTCGAAGAGAAGCTCCTGGAGCTGCTTAGGGCTCGAGAGGTTCACCTCGCGTCCGGCTGCCGCCCACGCACCCTCACGCGCGGCATCGACGGCCTTTCCGAGTTCAGCAGACAGACCGTCAAGAACGTTCGTGTCCGCAGCAATGCCGATCACTTCCATCTCTCCGAGCAGGATCGACAGAGGCATTTCCATGTCGGTGAGGAGTGAGGTCTCGGCGCTTTCTTCCAGTTGGGCGCGCAGCGCCTGCGCAAGCGGGTGCAGGTGGGCCGCTAGTTTCCCGGCGCGCAACGCGGCAGCGCTTGGACCAGCGCCGATGTCCCCCAGGCCGAAGAGAGCATCCGAATCACCGTCCTCCTCGTCGATGACGACGCCGAGGACACGCGACAGCACATCTTCGAGCTTGTGGGAACGTTGGTCGGGGTGCGCGAGGTAGGCGGCCAGCATCGTGTCGCACTCGACGGGGCCGAGGACCCAGCCGCGCGAAGCGAGCGCATGACGTGCTCCCTTCGCGTCATGCACAATCAGGGACGAGGCCGTGGCAAGAACGTCACCGAGAACTTCCTCCTGCGCGGGGCTGAGCTCGACGGGATCGATGACAAGTGCGTCACTGTCGGACGCTAGGACGACGCGGGTGATATCCCCACGCACGGGCCGCGAGTCGCCTTCGACGAGAAGAGCGAGGCCGGAGTGACTGCCCGCCCATTGCGCGATATCGCTCGAGGCGTCGGCAACCATGACCTTGATCTCGACTTCGGCGGCGGGTTCGCGAGTCTCGTCGACGGGTCCCTCCCCCATACCGATACCTGCGACCTCACGCACTTTGGTGCGCAGGCGTCCAAACTCGAGAGAGTCGAAGAGACGGTCGACGGCGGCGATATCCGTTGGACGACGCGCAAGATCGCTCAGCGACACCTCAAGGTCCATGTCGGTGAGCAGACGATTGAGACGACGATTGCGCAGCACGTCGTCCATGTGCTCGCGCAGTGCAGCGCCGCGCTTTCCACCGATCTCATCGGCACGCGCCAGCAGGTTGTCGAGACCGTCAAACTCGTTGATCCACTGCGCGGCGGTCTTCGGTCCCACACCTGGCACGCCAGGCAGGTTATCCGACGTCTCCCCCACGATTGCAGCGATCTCGGGGTAACGATGCGGCGGTACGCCGTACTTGTCTTCGACTGCCTGCGGAGTCATACGGCGCAGATCACCAGGCCCCGTACCGGGATAGAGCACGGTCACGTTGTCGGTCACCGTCTGGAACGAGTCACGATCGCCGGACACCACCAGAACAGTCGATCCCTCGTGACCAGCGCGATACGCGAGAGTCGCAAGGATATCGTCGGCCTCAAAACCCTCACGGGACAGAGACACGATACCCATCGCATCGAGTACCTCGCGGATGAGCTCCACCTGCCCCTTAAATTCTTCGGGCGTCGCGTCACGCGTGCCCTTGTACTCCGGGTACTCCTCAGTACGGAATGAGTGCCTCGACACATCGAAAGCGACCGCGATATGCGTCGGCTGCTCGGTCTCCAACAGGCGCGTCAGCATTGAAACGAAGCCGTAAACCGCGTTCGTGTGCTGGCCTGTGGCCGTCACGAAGTTATCCGGCGGGAGCGCATAGAAGGCGCGAAACGCCATCGAATGGCCATCAATAATCAGCACAGTGTCACTCACACATGCCACCCTAGATGCCATGACATACGATCACCAGACGAAACACACGCAGTCTTCCTCACCCGATCCACTTGCCCGCGGTGGCTGGGTCGGTGCACACTGGCCCGGAACCCTCATGGAAGCCACCGGCATGGAGGTTGTCGAGCACAGTGCTGTGCGCACCGTCATCTCGATGCCGATCGACGGAAACCGCCAGAGCGCCGGCATTCTGCACGGAGGTGCTTCCGCAGCACTCGCCGAGACTGCGGCGTCCTTCGCGGCGCAGATTCATGCACGCGAGACAAACCCCGGCAAGCAAGCCTACGCCGTCGGCACCGAACTCAACGCATCGCATATCAGCGCTGGACGCGAAGGGATCATCACCGCGACCGCAACCGCCGTCCACCTGGGGCGCTCGTCAACCGTCCACACTGTGGAGATCAGGGACGAGGCCGATCGCCTTATCTCAGTCGCGCGCGTCACTAACCGAATCCTCGTGCGCTCGAGCCACGAGTGAGGGCCAAGAAACAGTAATGGGGAGGGTCACGTGACCCTCCCCATTCGCATGCGCGACTCTCAGTCGTCGACCTGGTTGATGACCGCGTCAGCGACCTCACGCATCGACAGACGACGATCCATCGACGTCTTCTGGATCCAGCGGAAGGCCTCAGGCTCGCTCATTCCCATGTTCTTCATCAGCAGTCCCTTGGCGCGGTCAACACGCTTACGAGTCTCGAAGCGATCAGACAGATCGGCGATTTGGTCCTCAAGCGACTCGATCTCAGCGTGACGCGACAGTGCAATCTCAACGGCGGGAATCAGGTCGGCCGGGCTAAACGGCTTCACAACGTAAGCCATCGCACCGGCGTCACGTGCGCGCTCGACAAGCTCCGTCTGCGAGAAGGCAGTGAGCATGACGACGGCACACGACAGTTCCTGCAAGATCTTTTCCGCTGCGGTGATGCCATCCATCTTCGGCATCTTGACATCCATCACACACAGGTCGGGTTCGAGCTCGAGTGCCAGCTCGACAGCTTCCTCACCGTCGGCGGCCTCGCCGACGACCTCGAACCCCGCCTGGGTGAGCGTCTCAACGATATCGAGACGAATCAACCCCTCGTCTTCTGCGACGAGGACGCGACGCGGTTCAGCCTGCTCTTCACTCATTGTCATATTCCTCAGTTTGATCGGTTTGCTCAGCTGCTCTATTGTGGTTCTCGCACACGCGAAGCCCCGATAGCCCAACTGGCAGAGGCGGTCGGCTCAAACCCGGCTTGTTGTGGGTTCGAATCCCACTCGGGGTACCGCCAGTGGAGTACGTGCTCCTAATGGTACCGGCATTTCAGCGCATATGCGACGTGCGCACCACAATTGATACATCAAAATCGCAGACGGAGAAGGGGCCGACAAGCATTGCTTGTCGGCCCCTGTCACGACTCAGGCCACGACGCTCAGTTCGAGACCGAGGTACTCGGCAGCCGCGCCCCTGCGGGCCGGCTCGTCAAGATCGGCGATAGCCTGCTTGACCCTCGAATCGTGGAAGTCAGCAAACCAGGGCTCAACGGCGCGCGAGAGCTGGCCGACCTCCAGGTTGTTGGCCACACGGCCAAACAGAGTATCGTGGACCGACACGGTCCGGATGTTCGTATTCATTTTTCTTCCTCCATCTTCTTCTCTTCAGGCGCGCCAGAAAACATACTTTGATCGCACAGGCATTTCTGAGCACGCCGAGCAGCACTTTGCTGCATGTGCCGCGCCGTCGTTGGTGCGGCGTCCACGTGTCACAACGTGTATCCGAGTACTTTATTCCACGAAACCCGTTTTGTCCACGTGACGAAACAAAAACAGTGGGGGCGCTGGCTCGTCGCCAGCGCCCCCACTACTCACGCATCTCACGCGTGGCGCAGACCGCCAATCGCATAGTCGGCTTCATCTCCAACTTCGTGGATACGCAGCATGTTCGAGGAGCCAGCGATGCCCGGCGGCATACCAGCAACGATCACGAGCTGATCACCGATGTCCGCCAGGTGCGAGGACTGCACGACCTGATCGAGCTGCCACACCATATCGTCCGTGTGTTGCACCTCGGGAACACGGTAGGTCTGAATGCCCCACGAGAGCGCCAGACGACGACGAGTCGACTCGAGCGGCGTGAACGCCAGCATCGGGATCGGACGGCGCATGCGCGAAAGCAGACGCGCCGACGTGCCGGACTGGCTAAACGTCACCAGGTAACGGGCATCCAGGTGCTCGGCGATACGAGCGGCAGCTTCGCAGATAACACCCGCACGGTCAGCGTAGAAACCGGGGATGGAGGCGATGCGCTCACCACCGTTTTCTTCCGTCGACTCGATGATGGCGGCCATCGTACGGACGGTCTCAATCGGGAACGCGCCGACCGACGTCTCACCAGACAGCATGACTGCATCGGCGCCATCAAGGATGGCATTCGCGCAGTCGGAGGCCTCGGCACGCGTGGGGCGCGGGTTCTTGATCATCGAGTCCATGACCTGCGTCGCGACGATAACCGGCTTGGCGGCGATACGAGCAAGCTCAATCGCTCGCTTCTGAACCAGCGGCACGGCTTCCAGGGGCATCTCCACACCGAGGTCACCGCGGGCGACCATGATGCCGTCAAATGCCTCGACAATCTCTTCCAGCGCCTCAACGGCCTGCGGCTTTTCAATCTTGGCGATGACCGGAATCCGCTTGCCCATCTCGTCCATGATCTCGTGGACGTCTTTAATGTCCTGCGCAGAACGCACGAAGGACAGCGCGATAAAGTCAGCATCCTGCTCAATGCCCCAGTGCAGGTCTTCCTTATCCTTTTCAGACAGTGCGGGGACGGACACGGCAACGCCAGGAAGGTTCAGGCCCTTATGGTCCGACACCATGCCGGGAACCTCAACGCGGGTGACGACGTCAGTATCCGTCACCTCGACGACGCGGACCGCGACGTTGCCGTCATCGATCAGCAGGCGGTCACCGGGAGCGCAGTCGCCGGGCAGCCCCTTGAAGGTCGTACCGACGAGTTCCTTCGTGCCGGGAACATCACGGGTGGTGATGGTGAACGTGTCACCGATCTTGAGTTCCTGGGGGCCATCCTGAAAGGTTTCCAAGCGGATCTTGGGGCCCTGGAGGTCAACCAGGACAGCGACCGCGCGACCGGACGTCGCAGACGCCTTCCTCACGCGCTCAATGACGGCCTCGTGTTCCTCAGCCTTTCCATGCGACCGGTTAATACGCGCGACATCCATGCCGGCGTCCACCAGCGCCTGGAGCTGCTCAGGAGAATCAGTAGCAGGTCCAATAGTGCAGACAATCTTAGCTCGACGCATAAATAAGAGTTTACCGCCCAATCACAGTTGGAAGGAAGAGGATCCACTCCGGGTCGGCGTGATCATTCCCATGAATCCGCCTGTGGTAGGACCTCAGCGCGGAGAAAAACGACCAAGCTCAGGATCAGAACGACTCGAGAGTACTCTCGTGCGCGGACCCTTCTTCACTCACGCCAGCACCGACGATATCGTCAGCGTCACTGTCTTCGGGGGCAGCCTGGTCCTCCGTTTGCTCGTCGTCCGCCGCGGATTCTCCGTCGCGTGCAACGACGGTCGTCGAGCGTCCCAGCCGACCAGCGACGACGAACACAAGCACGCCGAGCGCGAACACGAGCAGGGACGTCCACACGTTGAGGCGCAGACCGAGAACTCTGTGCGCATCGTCGATGCGCAGCATTTCGATCCAGCTGCGTCCCGCTGTGTACGCCATCAGGTACAGACCGAACACCTGGCCACCGGCGAAGCGGTGACGACGATCAAGCCACACGATAATGGCGGCTGCTGCAAGGTTCCACAGGCACTCGTAAAGAAATGTCGGGTGGAACAAAGTGCCTGCCGGATACCCGGCGGGCATGTGGGCCACATCGATCTGAAGTCCCCACGGCATTGTTGTCGGAGCGCCGAAGAGCTCTTGGTTAAACCAGTTTCCCCACCGCCCGATGGCCTGTGCAACGAGCAGCGCCGGGGCCAAAGAATCAGCAATCGGGCCGAAGCGCACGCCCGCACGCTTGACGGCAATAAATGCACCCAGCGCGCCGAAGGCAACGCCACCCCAAATTCCGAGGCCACCGCGCCAAATCTGGAAGGCAAGCATCGGATCACCACCCGGGCCAAAGTAGGCATCCGGGGACGTAACGACGTGATAAATCCGCGCACCCACAACTCCGAGCGGAATCGCCCAGAGCGCCACGTCGTAGAGCGTGTCAGGATTTCCTCCGCGAGCACGGTAACGGCGAGCGGTCCACCAGACGCCGATGATCATGCCGACGGCAATGATGATGCCGTAGGCGCGCAGCGGGATCGGGCCGAGGTGCCAGACGCCCTGCGAAGGCGATGGGATGCCGACAGCGACGAGAGTGTTCACGCGCGGGCCCCGCTGACGCCGGCCTTCAGTTCGGTGGCAAGCTCGCCCAGCGCCTTCAGACCACGGTCGATCGAGTCGTCGAAGAGCGTCTTAACCAGCGCGGAACCGACGATGACTCCGTCCGCATATGCGCCGATCTCGCGGGCCTGCGCGCCATTGGACACGCCGAGGCCCACGCACACGCGCTCGGCACCAGCGGCGCGAGTACGCGCGACAACGTCGCCGACATGCGCGCCAACAGCCGCACGCGCGCCCGTGACGCCCATCGACGAGGCCGCGTACACCCAGCCACGCGAGTGCTCGGCGATGAGCTTAAGGCGGTGCTCGGGGGAGGAGGGCGCGCTCAGGTAGATGCGTTCCAGGTCGTACTTATCCGACGCGGCCTCCCACTGTGCGCCCTCTTCGGGCGGCAGGTCAGGGGTGATGAGGCCGGAACCGCCCACGGCAGCAAAATCCTTTGCGAAACGTTCAACGCCCCACCACTCAACGGGATTCCAGTAGGTCATCGAGCAGGTCGAAATTCCGCACGAGGTCAGCTCGTCCACCGCGTGGAAGAGGTCCTCGAGGTGGGTGCCGCGCTCGAGAGCAGCGACGGTCGCTCGCTGGATCGTCGGACCGTCCATTCCGGGATCCGAGTATGGGAAACCGAGTTCGATGACGTCAACGCCGCAATCCGCCAGAACTTTGCCCGCACGAATCGAATCATCGACCGACGGGAAGCCGACGGGCAGGTAGGCGATGAGCGCCGCGTCGCCGCGCTCACGGGCAGCATCAATGGCAACGGCTGAATGGGGTGCACGCGTCATGTCACTTCTCCTCGTTTTGATCCAGGACGGCGACGCCCGACGGCCCGGCACTGGGGTCGATGACCTGCAGCTTCGCTTGTCCGTAGCCGAACCACCGCGATGCGGTATCCACGTCCTTGTCGCCGCGCCCGGACACGGTCACGATGACGATTGGCTCCTCCCCAGGTTCAAAGGGGCCTTCCGCTTCGACCTTGGCCAACGCCCACTTGCGGACACCAGCAAGGGCATGGGAGGACTCAATGGCGGGAATGATGCCCTCAGTGCGGGACAGATGCAGGAACGCGTCCATAGCCTCGGCGTCAGAAATAGGCATGTACGAGGCGCGACCCGTCCGCGCCAACCACGCGTGCTCCGGGCCGACACCCGGGTAGTCGAGGCCGGCGGAAATCGAGTGCGAGGCCTTCGTCTGGCCGTCACGCTCCTGCAGGACGAACGTACGCGCGCCGTGAAGCACGCCGACCTCGTCAGCCGTGATGGAAGCGGCATGACGCCCCGTTTCAAAACCATCGCCCGCAGCCTCGCAGCCGAGAAGCTCGACACTCGGATCATCAATAAACGCGGTGAACGAGCCAATGGCGTTGGAGCCACCGCCCACGCAAGCGACCACCACGTCGGGCAGGCGGCCCTCAGCAGCGAGCAGCTGAGCACGCGCCTCATCGCCAATGACACGCTGGAGGTCGCGCACGAGTTCAGGGAACGGGTGCGGACCCGCAGCGGTACCGAAGATGTAGTTGGTCGTCTCGGCGTTGGTCACCCAGTCACGGAAAGCCTCGTTGATCGCATCCTTGAGGGTCGCGGAACCCGCAGTCACAGCGATGACTTCGGCTCCAAGCATCTGCATGCGTGCGACGTTCAGAGCCTGGCGCTCCGTGTCCTCGCGGCCCATGTAGATCGTGCAATCCAGGCCAAGAAGCGCCGCGGCCGTCGCCGTGGCCACGCCGTGCTGTCCCGCGCCGGTCTCCGCAATGACGCGGGTCTTTCCCAGCTCCTTGGTGAGCAACGCCTGCCCAAGCACGTTGTTAATCTTGTGCGACCCCGTATGGTTCAGATCCTCGCGCTTGAGGAAGACACGCACGCCACCCAAGTCGGCAGCGAAACAGGGGGCCTCCGTCAACAGGGAGGGACGTCCCGCGTAGTTCAGGAACAGATCGCGCAGTCGGCGCTGGAATGACCGGTCACGCCACAGGCGCTTCCACGCGGCTTCAACCTCTTCGAGGGGGCCCATGAGGGACTCGGCGACGAAGCGGCCTCCAAAATCACCGAAGTACGGTCCCTCCACAAAGTTATCGGATGCCATCACTGTCCTTCCTGACGCGCCGCAGCGACGCGAGCCTTACGATCCGTCCGCAGCGCGGGATGCTGTCCAGCGCTCACCATGTCCTGAATGCTCGCCATCGGATCGCCCGACGTCACGAGTGCCTCGCCAACGAGAACCGCATCTGCACCCCACTTGGCGTATTCAAAGACGTCGTGGGCGCTGGCGACGCCGGACTCGGCGACAGCGACAACGTCCTGCGGAATGACGTCAATGACCTGCTCAACGGTCGAGCGGTCGACTTCCAGCGTCTTCAGATTGCGCGCGTTCACACCGATGATCGAGGCGCCTGCCTCCATCGCACGGAGGGCTTCGAGACGCGAGTGCGTCTCCACCAGGGCTTCCATGCCCAGCGAGCGGGTACGCTCCAGCAGGGACACGAGCACGTTCTGTTCAAGCGCCGCAACGATCAGAAGCACGAGATCAGCGCCGTGAGCACGCGCCTCGTGAATCTGGTAGGGCGTCACGATGAAATCCTTGCGAAGGACGGGAATGTCGACGGCTGCGCGTACCGCATCAAGATCGGCGAGCGAACCGTTAAAGCGACGCTGCTCAGTGAGCACCGAAATGACCGTGGCTCCCCCGGCCTCGTACGTTGAGGCGAGCGCAGCCGGATCCGGGATCGCCGCCAGCGCGCCCTTCGACGGCGACGAGCGCTTCACCTCAGAAATGATCTTGACGGCGCCGGCGAGGCCCCGCAGAGCACCAAGCGCATCCTTCGCCTCCGGAACCTGAGTCTCCATCTCCTTGATCCGAGCCAAAGGGACGCGGTCTTCACGCTCCTTCAGGTCCTGTCGGACCCCGGCGATAATGTCATCGAGAACGCTCACGACGCTCCCCTTTCAGGCAGAAACGATCATTCCTCACCTAGGCTAGCGAAAAATGGCCGACGGCGGGTGAGGCATCCCGCAGGACGGGTCAGGACAGGGGCACAAGGGTCGATGCCCGCACGACGGACTCGACTGCGGCAGCGGCCTTGTTACGGGACTCCTCGTACTCAAGCGCCGGAACCGAATCGGCAACGAGTCCCGCACCCGCCTGCACCGAGGCAACGCCATCCTTCAGCGATGCCGTACGGATCGCGATCGCCAAATCTGCATCCCCCGACAGGTCGAAGTAGCCGACGACACCACCGTATACACCTCGCGCAGCGGGCTCGAAGTCATCGATCAGCTGGATCGCACGAGGCTTGGGCGCTCCCGACAGGGTACCCGCGGGGAACGTCGCAACCAGGGCGTCAAGAGCGTCAGCATCCGGGCGCAGCACACCCGTCACCGTCGACGAAATGTGCTGAATGTGCGAGAAACGCTTGAGCTCCATGAGCGTGGACACCTCGACCGACGCGGGATCGCACACCTTCGACAGGTCGTTGCGAGCCAGGTCAACGAGCATCACGTGCTCCGACAGTTCCTTGGGGTCCTCGAGCAGCTCAGCCGCCAGTCGGTGGTCCTCGGCAGAATCCGCACCACGGGGACGCGAGCCGGCGATCGGATACGTCCAGACGCGGCGTCGCTCACTCTTGACAAGGGTCTCCGGAGACGAGCCGACAACCTCGAAGTGGCCTCCCTTTTCATCGGGTAGGTCCAGGAAGTACATGTAGGGTGACGGATTGACCGTACGCAAGACGCGGTAGACGTCGATACCACTGGCCGATGTCGACACATCAAGGCGCTGCGACACCACGATCTGGAACGCATCACCGTCTTCAATGGCGCGCTTGGCTGCATGGACGGAAGACTCGAAATCAGCGCGGCTCGTCCGTTGACGTACCTGAGGCGGCGTCGTGTCGCTCGTACCCAGGACCGCCGGTGCAATCGGGGTCGCCAGCTGTGCCGTCATCGCGTCGAGGCGTTCGATAGCACGGTCATAGGCTCCCTCAACGCCGTCTGCCGAACCATTAAGATTCCAGGCGATCGCCATCAGGTACACCGAGCCCGTCGCGTGGTCGAGAGCCGCGACCTCTGTCGCCAACACGAGCGTCGCGTCCGGAATATCTGACTCCTTCGGGGCTGTCGCGGCGAGTGTCGGCTCCCACTCAGGAATGATGCCCCAACCGAGAGAACCAACGAGAGCGCCCGTCAGCGGAGGCAAGCCTTGAATCGGCGGCGCAGCGAGCTCCTCGAGAGCGGAGTGAACGACCTCCAGGAACGTTCCCTCCTCACGAGCACCTTCCGGGTGGGAACCGATCCATTGTGCATGGCCGTCGCGTGCGACGATGGCACCGGCACTCGAAGCTCCCACAAAAGACCATCGCCCCCACGAACCACCGTGCTCAGCGGACTCAAGAATGAAGCTGCCGTAGTTGCCATGGGCGAGCTGCCGGTAGACTCCCACCGCACTCAGCTCATCAGCGAGCACCCGCCGAACGACGGGGATCACGCGCCGTTGGGCTGCAAGATCGACAAAGACGTCCCGCGGGGGCCAGGTCTGGCCCCACTCGAGGCTCACAGGCTCACACTGATACGAAGGCGTCAAAATACTCACCGGCTCATTGTCCCATCCGGAAGCGGACTCGTCCCAGTGGGGTCCACAATGAGACCGAACAATAGTGCTAGAGCCAGTCCGGAACAACACCCCAGGCAATCGCAGCCATCAGCGCAGATCCGATCATCCAAGGCCCCATCGGCACACGTGACTTCGTCCCCGCCGAGCCGATCACGATTTTCCAGAGCGCAGCAAACCCGGCCAACACAAACGACAAAGCCAGGGAGGAGACCGCAGCCTCTATACCGACGGATCCTGCCATCGCACCCAAAACGGGTGCAAGCTTCACGTCTCCCCCACCCATACCGCCGGGCAGACGGTTGAGCAGCGCGATCGGAATCGTCCAGATGAGAGCACCAGCAAGGCATCCGATGAGGCGCTGCTGCCACAGGGGCGAAATGATGACGCCAACAACAACGCCCACCGTCACGCCGATACCCATCGCCGCTGTATACGCGTTGGGCAGACGATGAGTCTGAGCGTCAACGTAAGCGCTCAGCGCCCCAATCATCGCAACCGTCATGACCGCGGGCATGCCGGGACGCATCTGCGCCGCCACGAATAGGATCGCCCCAACGATCGCGGAACTCCACACAATCGCGTTGCGCGTCAGCGGGGTACGAGTCGCTTCAATAAAATACCGCCGCTGGATCTTCCACCCGGACCTCCACAGCCACACCAGCACAATGATCCATGTGAGGAATCCCGAGACGAGCGGCAGATCCGCACTGATGCGCTGGGGAAGCCAACCGACGATCACAACGACGCACCTTCATGTGAGCGCCGTTCCAGTTCCTCCTCGAGAGCCCCGCGCATCACGTCGATATCCGGGCTGCGCCCGGTCATCAGCTGAACCTGTGCACCTGCCTGATAGACCAGCATGTCCGTGCCCTCAGCGACAATGCCGCCGCCTGCCTCATAGGCGGCGCGCAACGCCGTATCACGTGGGGAATAGACAACATCGAGGAGGACCTGTCCGTCGCGTACATCGAGACACTGCGCGAGCGAATCCGCAACACCAGCGGGCAGGGTTGAGATGATGAGGTCAGCAGCGCGCGCCGCCTTCGACACGGCCTCGACGTCGGACCACAGAACCTGTTCGATGACCACGCCCAGACGCGAGGCAGCAGCAACAACCGATCCGTGACCGCCGAAACGGCGCGCAGCGACAGTCGACGTCGTCATCCCCAGCTCGCCAAGCGCGGCGAGGGCAGACGAAGCCGTGGCGCGGGCACCGAGGATCAGAGCACTCGAAGGAAGTGAGCGCCCCTGAATCGAACACGCGCGGCGGACGGCCGACGCGATACCCGTCACGTCGGTATTGAAACCCGCAAGAACGCCCGAGGACGGAACAACCGTATTGACCGCGCCAACCGCGCTCGCTAACGGATCAATCGCATCCAGGAGCGGCATCACCGCCTGTTTGCAGGGCATTGTCACCGACAAGCCCGCGCAGTCGCCACCCAGGCCACCAACGAAACCGGGAAGTGACTCGCGGTCTTGCTCAAGCCGACGGTACTCCCACCCCTCGATGCCGAGCTGCGCCCATGCCGCGCGGTGAATGACCGGCGACAGAGAATGCTCGATCGGCGAGCCGATCACGGCGGCCCACGTCATGACGCCGTGCAGACCTTCGGATTCGCAGCGCAGTACGCCTTGAACTGCTCGCGGTTCTTCTCCTGTTCTTCCAGAGTGGAGGCGAACAGGGTCTCGCCCGTGTCCAGGTTAACCGTCACGAAGTACAGCCATGTTCCGTCGGCAGGGTTCAGCACGGCCTTGATTGCCTTTTCGCTCGGCTGGCCAATCGGAGTGGGTGGCAGTCCCGGGTGCAGGCGCGTGTTATACGGGTTGTCATTATCGAGATCCGCCTGATCGGGCACCCCGCTGGTCTTCCCAACGCCGTACAGGACCGTCGAATCCATGCCCAGCATGCCCTTCGTTTCACCGTTTGTATCCGCTAGACGGTTATCGATGACGCGGGCGACCATCGGCATATACCTGTCGATGTTCATCTCACCATCAACGATAGACGCCTTGATGAGGACGGTTTCGCGGTCTGCGGGAGCAACACCCAGACGGTCGAGTTCATTGATCGTGCCCTTAACCATGCGCGCAATAAGGGTGGTCGGCGTGTCTGTTTCGCCGACCTCATAGGAGCCGGGAAGGAGCCATCCTTCGGCGTTTCCGTCAGCCTCAGAGGGCAGACCGATAGCCTCGGTATCGGCGAATGCCGCATCGACGTCGGCCTCGGAAACGCCCATGATATCGACGATGCGTTGCTTCACTTCCGACAGCTTCTGGCCGGAACCGATAGTCACCGTCGAGTCCACACGATTCGTCTCGTCCAGCAAAGCGGCGAGCGCCCCGGACGCGCTCATCTGTTGCTTCAAACGGTACGTACCCGGGCGAATCGACATTGCCGCCGAAGTCTTCTCGAACTGGCGCACGAAAGCACCCACGGACTTCACGACGCCCGCTTCCACCAGGGTCTGGCCGATCGCGCGGCCCGAGGCCTCTTCATCAATGGTCACCTCGACCGAGCCGGAACCGGGGCCAGGGTAGTCATCCGACGAGGTTGTCGATGAGTTGAAGAGCTGATCGTAGGCAACGTAGCTTGCGCCGACAACTAAGCCGAGCACGAGAACAATGATGAAGAACGAACGAATGCGACGACGACGCTTGCGTTTACGGGCTGCGCGGCGTTCGCTGGCGAGCCTGCGCGAACGCATACCTGTCGTTTCAGACGTGGCCTCAACGTCCGTCGCAACGCTGCTGACACGGGCGGTCGAAGCGGACACACGCGATGCTGCACCGCTGTCGGTCACCTCGTCGAAAGACGGTAGCGGCGCCGAGCGCTGACGAAGACTCGCACCACGCGCAGGTACAGCCTCTGTGTCGGCCGAGGCCGGGGCCACCGCAGGCGTGCCGTGAAGCGGGGTCGACACGGAGTCCTTCGGGGACTCGACGCTGGAGTTTTCACGTGGAGCGTCGGAGTAGACCTTGGGTTCACCGGAGTGAATCTCACGGCGAGAACGGAAGGGGTAAGGGGGAGGCGTACTCACGTGTGTACTCCTTCGTTGGGTTCGAGGATGATCTCCTCACCGGGAGCTCGACCGCCCATGCGTTCAAGCTCGAGCGCCTGCTCCAAGATGATCTGGGCGGCCACCTGGTCGATGACACTGCGATGGTCGATTTCCGGGATGCCGGAGGCGCGCAGCCGCGCATGCGCCTGGTTGGACGTCATGCGCTCATCGACCATCGCGACCCGAACACCGGGAACAAGCTTCTTGATGCGGCGCGCATACTTGCGCGCTCCCTTCGCAGAAACGCCCTCTCCCCCGCGCAGATGACGGGGCAGCCCAACGATCACTTCGATCGCGTCATGACGACGGACAATGTCGGCGAGGCGATCGAGATCAGACAGGTCAGGGGCCCTGTGAAGGGTTTCGACGGGCATCGTGAGAATACCGTCGGGGTCGCACCGGCTGACGCCGACACGCACGGTGCCGACGTCCACGCCGATGCGGATACCCCGACGAATACTCACAGAGCCTCGATTTCCTTGCGGATCGCGTCGATCGCGTCCGCAATGCCCTCGGGCTTCGTACCGCCACCCTGAGCAATGTCATCGCGGCCGCCGCCGCCACCGCCCATGTACTTGCCAACGGCGCGAACGAGGGCGCCTGCCTTCACTGAGTGCTCACGCGCGGCCTCGTTCGTCGCAACAACGAGCGAGGGCTTACCGCCAACGAGACCACCAAGGGCAACGACGACGCCGCGCTCATTACCGAGGCGGTCGCGGACGTCGAGCGCAAGGGTACGCAGGGCGTCGGCCGACGGCATGTCGCCAACGGCGGCAGCCACGACGCTGACGGCGCCAATAGCCGAGGCGGAAGTCGCAAGATCGGCACCGCGGCTGAGAGCCTGAGCGGTGCGCATCTTCTCCAGTTCCTTCTCGGACTCGCGCAGCTTGGACAGAAGGGACTCGATGCGATCAGGCAGCTCATCCGCACGGCCACCAACGAGCTGAGACAGCTGGGCAACGAGCGCGTGCTCCTTGGCCTGGAACTCGTATGCACCGTCGCCGACGAGCGCGTCGATGCGGCGCACGCCGGACCCAACGGAGCCTTCGCTGAGCACCGTAATGCGACCGATGTGTCCGGTCGTCGGCACGTGGGTGCCACCGCACAACTCACGGTCGAAGCCATCGCCAATCGTGACGACGCGGACCTCCGATCCGTACTTCTCGCCGAACAGCGCGATGGCGCCGGCGGCCTTTGCCTCGTCGAGGCTCATCACCTCGGTCGTCACGGCCAGATCCTGGGCGAGCTTCTCGTTGACGAGCGCCTCAATATCATTGATCTGAGAGCCGTCAAGCGCCGCACCGTGACGGAAGTCGAAGCGCAGTCGCGACGGCGAGTTCTCCGAACCGGCCTGCGTCGCATCCTTCGACACGACGTTGCGCAGACCCGCGTACACCATGTGCGTGGCAGTGTGGGCACGAGCAATCGCCAGACGACGCTCGCCATCAATCTCGGCGTATGCCTTCTCGCCCACCGTCATGCCACCCTCGGTCAGGGTGCCGCGGTGAACGCTCAGGCCACGGATCGGCGCCTGCACGTCGTGAACCTCAACGACGCCTCCACCAGCGAGGCGGATCGTACCGTGGTCGGCCAGCTGGCCACCCATCTCAGCGTAGAAAGGCGTGCGATCAAGGATCACCTCAACCTCGGCGGGTGCGCTTGCAGCGGGTGCCGCAACACCGTCAACGAGCAGCGCTTCGACAGTGGCCTCGGCGGCCTGCTCCGTGTAGCCCAGGAACGTCGAGCCGCCACCCATCGCCTTCTCGATGTCGTGGAAGACGCGCACGTCAGTGTGTCCGGTCTTCTTCGAACGAGCATCGGCGCGCGCACGCTCCTTCTGCTCGGCCATGAGGCTGCGGAAGCCTTCCTCGTCAACTGACACACCCTGCTCGGCGGCCATCTCGAGGGTCAGGTCGATCGGGAATCCATAGGTGTCGTGCAGCGAGAACGCAGAGGCACCGGAAATAACGGGGGCCCCCTTCGACTCCTTCGCGTGTGCAACCGCTGCGTCCAGAATCGTCGTACCGGAGCTCAGCGTGCGACGGAACGCGTCTTCCTCCGCGTAGGCGACCTCAGAGATCGTCTTCCAGTTGGTCTCGAGCTCGGGGTACGAGGCCTTCATCGCGTCCTTCGAAGCGGTGAGCAGGGTCGGCATGGTCGCCTCGTCGACGCCCAGCAGGCGCATGGAGCGAACCGCGCGACGAATCAGACGACGCAGCACGTAGCCGCGGCCATCGTTACCGGGACGCACGCCATCACCGATCAGCATGAGAGAGGAACGCACGTGGTCGGCCACGACACGCATGCGCACGTCATCGTCATAGGCGGCACCGGCCTCGGGGCCCGCAGCGCCCAGACCGTAGCGCTTGCCACTCATCTGCATGGCAGCTTCAATGACGGGGAATACCTCGTCGATCTCGTACATGTTGGGCTTGTCCTGCATGACGAAGGCCAGACGTTCGAGGCCTGCGCCCGTATCAATCGCCTTCTTGTCGAGCTCGCCCAGCAGCGGGTAGTCCTTGCCGGAACCCTCGCCGCGCATGTACTGGTCGAAGACCAGGTTCCAGACCTCAAGGTAGCGGTCGCCACCCGGGTCGACGGTGCCACCCACGGCCTCGGGGCCATACTCGGGGCCGCGATCATAGTGCCACTCCGCACAGGGGCCGGCGGGACCCGGCTGGCCGGTGTCCCAGAAGTTTTCCTCACGAGGCAGGCGCACGATGTGCTTGGGATCCATGCCAATCTGCTTGGTGAGTACGTTGAATGCTTCCTCGTCCTGGTCCCACAGCGTCACCCAGAAACGATCACCGTCAAGGCCATACATTCCCTCGTCACGCGAACCCGTCAGCAGCTCCCAGGCGTAGTTGATCGCGCCTTCCTTGAAGTAGTCACCGAACGAGAAGTTGCCGTTCATCTGGAAGAACGTGCCGTGACGCGTCGTCTTACCGACGTTATCGATGTCATTCGTGCGAATACACTTCTGTACCGACGCAGCACGAGGCCACGGCGCGGGCTCAACACCCGTGATATAGGGGATGAACGGAACCATGCCCGCGATCGTGAACAGAATCGAGGGCTCCGGGGAGACAAGAGAAACGGAAGGACGAATCTCATGTCCCTGCTCCTTGAAGTATTCGAGCCAGCGGGTGCGGATTTCAGACGTACGCATAGTCCCCCATGTTAGACGCTCAGCGCCGGTCGCGGCACGTCGGCACGCGCAAGCGGACAGTTGGATAAAAGAAAAACCGCGCCCCCGAGTATGGCTCGAGGGCGCGGAAATGACTAGTGTCAGCGCGAGTAGTGCTCGACGACCATCTGAACGTCGACGGTCACGGGGACCTCAGCGCGCTTCGGGCGACGCACCAGGGTCGCCTTCAGGCGGGCAAGGTCAACGTCCAGGTACTCCGGGACGGCGGGCAGCACGTCGCGGTGGATACCCTCGGCAGCGATCTCGAAGGGAACCGTGGTCTGCGACTTGGGCTTGACCTGCAGGGTCTGGCCGGGCTTCACGCGGAACGAAGGGCGATCAACGATCTTGCCGTCAACGAGGATGTGACGGTGAACGACGAACTGACGAGCCTGCTGGATGGTACGAGCGAAGCCGGCGCGCAGGACGAGGGCGTCCAGACGCATCTCGAGCAGCTCAACCAGGTTCTCACCGGTCAGACCAGCGGTACGACGGGCCTCTTCGAAGGCGCGGCGCAGCTGCGACTCACGGATGCCGTACTGGGCGCGCAGACGCTGCTTTTCCTTCAGACGAACGGCGTAGTCGGAGTCCTGGCGGCGGCGGGTACGGCCGTGCTCACCGGGGCCGTAGGGACGCTTCTCGAAGTAGCGAACAGCCTTGGGGGTCAGAGCCAGACCGAGGGCGCGGGACTCGCGCACCTGCTTGCGGGAACGATTCGTTGCCATGTTTCTTCTTCCTGTTTCTCATGTCATGCCGGAAATCCCGGCATGGGGCCAACTCCAGGATCGCATCGATCCGTCGGCTAAGGCCCCAGGTGCCCGCTGATGCGGACAACTGTTCCATCCTAGCGTCTTTTCAACAAATTGCGAATCACACCGAGCCGCTTCGTGAGCATCGCCTCATGCCCATTCTCGGTCGGCTCGTAATACTGTGTGCCTTCCAGGTCGTCCGGCAGGTACTGCTGCGCAGCAACATGGTGCGGATGATCGTGCGCGTACAGGTACCCGTCGCCATGGCCGAGTGACGTCGCTCCAGCGTAGTGCGCGTCGCGCAGATGCTCGGGCACCGCACTCCCACGTCCGGCGCGCACATCGGCGATCGCACGGTCGATCGCCAGGTACGTCGCATTCGACTTCGGGGCTGTCGCCACGGCGACGACTGCCTGGGCGAGGAGCAGACGCGCCTCGGGCATACCGATCAGCGCAACCCCCTGGGCAACGCTCACGCAGGTCGTTAGCACCTCGGGAGCAGCCATTCCTACTTCCTCCGAAGCGGCGATCATGATGCGGCGCGCGATAAAACGCGGGTCCTCACCCGCCTCGATCATACGGGCGAGGTAGTGAAGAGCTGCGTCCACATCAGAACCGCGCATCGACTTAATAAACGCGCTCGCGACGTCGTAGTGCTGATCCTTACTCCAGCGAACGAGAGCCTGATTGGCCGCCGCTTCGACGCTCACGACCGTAATCTCACCGGATCCGTCATCGCTGGCAACACCCGCAGCTGCTTCGAGGAGCGTCAGAGACTTTCGGGCGTCCGAGCCCGCCAACCGTACAAGGCCGGCCACAGCCTCGTCCGTTATAGAAAAACGCGCACCAAGGCCGCGCTCATCCGCCAGTGCACGACGAATGAGCCCCTCGATTGCATTCGCATCAAGAGGACGCAGGGTCAACAGTAACGAGCGCGACAGGAGCGGAGAAATCACCGAAAACGATGGATTTTCAGTCGTCGCCGCAACAAGGACAACCCACCGATTTTCGACCGCAGGAAGGAGCGAGTCCTGCTGCGATTTCGAGAAGCGGTGCACCTCATCGACGAACAGAATGGTTTCTTCTCCCCCGCTGGCGAGAGTTCGACGCGCATCATCGACAACACGCCGCACGTCACTAACGCCCGAAGAAACGGCAGAAAGCTCAATAAATCGCCGCCCAGATGCGCGCGCAATCAAATACGCGAGCGTCGTCTTACCAGTACCCGGAGGACCCCAGAGCACAACGGAGGACACTGCGACACCATCGCTGGCTCCAGGCGAGAGAAGGCGCCGCAACGGTGCCCCCTCACCGAGCAGGTGCGACTGACCAACCACCTGCGCAAGCGTCGTAGGGCGCATACGAACGGCGAGGGGCGCACCCGCATGAAAAGCAGGCACGCCCGACTCGTCGACAGATTCAGAATCAAACAGATCCATGAGCCCTAGCTTAGGACAATGTGACTCCATTCGAAGAAGAGCCAATCTTGGGACCGGAGAGAACCTGGACGACCACGAGGCCACCGAGGATCAGCATGCAGGCACCGGCACCCAGGAGATAGCCATTCAGTCCTTCAGACTCGTCGCCAGCCAGGGAGGAGGACAGCATTTCAGCGTGCAGCTTCACGCCGCCCGAGGCGTCAACAGAAGACCCCGCACCGGCTGCAGCAACCGTTGAAGCGACCTTGAACTCAGCCCAACCAACCAGTTCATGCTGGCGGTTCGCGACGACGACCTTGTAGTCGCCCATCGGAAGGCCCGTCACATCCATCGACACCTGATTGGAGTCTTCGACCCGAAGCCAGCGGGCTTCAGCGGTCTGCATGATATTCGCGCTCACCCAGTCGCCAGCAACGGCCTTATCTGACGGAACGTTAATCGTCAACTGTCCGCCGGTGAAAGCTGCGCTCACGCCGCCCTTATTCGCATCCGTCAGCTGCGACACGTCCGAAATAGGTGACACCGGGGTGTCGGACGGCTGCGCGGATCCAGCAGAAGCACTCGCAGAAGGTGTCGAACTCGGCGTTGCGGAAGGCGTCGGGGTCGGACGGACGGCGGGGAGCTGCGGATCATCGGGCTGAGCCGCGGGCTGTTCAGTGGTGGGCGCGGGCACAGGATCGGCGCTGGGCTCGCTCGTCGGTGCGGGCGCGGGTTCGGTCGTGGGCTGAGGCGCAGGATCGGTCCTAGGCTCAGCCGTGGGCTGAGGCGCTGGATCGGTCGTCGGGTCCGCCGTCGGTTCAGGTGTACGCGTGTCGTCGTTATCAACAGGCTGATACACGCTCACGGTGTAGCTGACAGGGTCACCCTCAACGAGGTCTCGCCCTTCCTTGAACATGAGCACCGTGACTGTGTGCTTCGTTCCAGGCTCCCACGTGATGCCCTCGACATTGTTCTGTCCATTGGGCACAGGGACCTTCAGGGTGTAGTTATGCGGACTGGTAGCAACCCACACATCATCAGCGGTCACGGGCACCGTTTCGCCATTACGCTCATACGTCGGCTGTTCAACGGGTGTCACGCGACCCGAGTCGAGCATCACGCCCCAGTAGCCCTTATCCCCGTACTGCTTCTCAAAAGAAGAGCCCTGTTCGATTCGAACAGTGAATGCCGTGGTCGGGACGGGGATAGCCCAGTCGTTGCCGTCCGCGCGAGCAGCAAATCCAGGGATCGCAAGCGCGATGGCAGCGAACAGGCACAGAGCCATCAGGAGGCTCATCAATCGACTGCGCCCCCCGAGGCCGCGCGCGGCAAGGGCAGAAGCGGCCCGTGCGTGCTGCATACCGTTCTCCTTAGTGACTTAATCCTCAGAAGCATTTGTTCTGAAACTAGAGTAACAGGCGTGGCGCGCGAATGCTAAATTCCAACGCACACCAATCGGTTAATGTACATTTTCTCAGAGCGCTAGCCCAGATGAAAGGTGATTAGCGCGGCAATCCGTGGGAGCGGCGAACAATACTGACCGTCACGACGGCACCGAGCAACGCAAGAGCACCGCCACCAGCGAGAATCCAGCCATTCAGCCGCGACTCCTCCTCGCGGGCAGCCTGATTCGAGGCCTGCTGCTCCGAGTGAGCTTTGGGACCAATCTGCGATGCGGACACGCTTTGCTGAGTGGATGAGGTTGAAGGCTCCGGAGTAGGATCCGCGCTGTTACCTGATCCACCAGACGACGTAGACGACGACTGCGTTGACGATCCCCCACTAGCAGACGTCGAGCTGGGAGAAGGAGTCGACGCAGAAGATGTCGCATCATCAGCCTGTGTTCGTTCGGACGTCCGATTCTCTCCAGACGCACTCGTCGACGACCCGCTTAGCACAGAGGGGGCGTCGGTCGGGCTCGCGGAGGTATTCTCAGAGCCCGGATCGTGAGTCGGGACGACACTGTCATCCGTCACAGGATCAGTACCATCGGTCACTGACGGCTCGGTCGGCGCCAGCGAACAGGAGCGGGCCTCGGCTGCTGATTCGACGACCGTCACCTCAACCTGAACATAGTTACCCGTCACCCCATCACCGATCATGACCTGGTGCTTCGTTCCAACCGTCCACGTAGCCGACAGGTCAATATCAGCCACGAAAGTGCCGTCCGCACCAACTTTCGCAACCGCCCATGCAGACCTATTACGTGAGACCGAGGACGGAACCCACGCTGGCAGGACCATGTCACCAGAGCGCTTTTCCTGACCATCATCGAGCGTCACAATCACGAAACCGAGGGCCCCCTCGGAAGACGGCCCCCACCCAGAGCCTTCCACATGCAGCGGCACACCGGTCGCAACAACCGACGACGCTATGATCGACGCCCCTTCTTCAGAAGCGGTCAAACACTGTCCTGCATGATCGCCAACGCCATCCGCGCTGTAGGCGGGAGCGACCGACACGAACATTCCACCGACGACGGAGACAGACGCAGTCAGTGCAAGCAGGGACATACGAAGGCCCCGGCTCTGCGAGCGCACCTGTGTCGTCATGCGTATTCGTTTCCTTCTGTCTGGGATAGTCTCAACCAATCGACACTGTCACGCTCAGAATAAGTATGTCAGTGCCTGAGTAACCACTCGATACGAGCACCATACTATTGCCTGCCTTGCGAGATGTAATTGCGAGCAACAAGCAAATTCATGACACACCCGCTCAAAAGCTTATTTTACCTGGATTTACGCGATTTTGTCACGACAACTGTGAGCAATATTATCGAGCAATCATGTCTGCTGGTGACCTGCTGGTCAGCATTTGAGATGCTGAGAAACACAACGGTGGTCAACGACGCGGGATGACGAGAGGCACCCCCGTCTCCGGATCCTCGATGATGCGGCAGGGCACTGCGAAGACACGTTCCACAAGCTCAGGCGTGACTACCTGGGCAGGCTCACCGTGTGCGAGGATCTGCCCGTCCTTCATAAAGACAAGGTGGGTGGCATACCGGAACGCAAGATGCAGATCGTGCAGCACAGCAACGACAGTTGTGCCCGCGCGCTGCAAACGCTCGGCAAGACGAAGTACCTCCAGCTGATGATTGAGATCGAGATACGTCGTCGGTTCATCGAGCAGCAAGATCTCCGTCGACTGCGCCAAAGCCATCGCAATCCAAACGGGCGTGTTTAATTGTCTGTATATCCGTCTTTTTGTTTGAAAGGATTGATGCGTGATGAATGATGATGATGTTGTTGTTGT
>CALHZX010000008.1 GCA_938040725.1 uncultured Actinomyces sp.
CCCGTGCCCGGAGTCCCCGGCGCCTACTGGTGCGAGATGAACCGCAACTTCGTGCGTCTCCTGACCGACAACGAGGAGGCAAAGCTCTTCGACGCCCTGGCGCGCCTGGCCGCGCGGGGCGAGGCCAACGTCGGCGAGGGGTCCCGATACGTCGGGTCTTTCCGCGCGTGCGGCCTCATTGTCCCGGTCTTCGAGCTGCCCGAGGGGGCCAGCGCCTCCGACGTTGCGCCCGGCACGCAGGCCCTCGCCAAGGCCCTCGCTGAGGCCCTGACGGTTACCGAGCGCCTGGACGACAAGGAGCGCCGCGCACGCCAGGGCCTGGTCTCGCGCGCCGTCACCATTCGCTGAGCGCGATTTTGCCTGTTGTTTAGCTAGGCTTGTCGCTCACATTACGGGCGGCGGGGTGCACCAACGCCCCGCCGCCCGTAGAATGTTAGTTGTGAACTATCGCAGTGGGTCCCGTGGTTCCCAGCCTCAGCGCGTCGCCGCCGTCATCGCTGCACACAACGTTGGCCGCGTCGTCGCCGCCACCGTGCGCGCCTGCCGCGCCATCCCCGGCGTTGACCTCCTCATCGTCGTCGACGACGGATCCACCGACGACACGGGGCGCGCTGCCCGAGCGGCCGGCGCCGTCGTCGTGCGCCACTCCGTCGAGCGCGGGCGCGCCTCGGCCATCGAAACCGGCGTGAAGGTCGCGGCCATGCGCGACCGCCCCGACGGCCCGCCTCGACACATCCTCCTCCTCTCACCCGACCTCGGGGAGTCAGCCGTCGAAGCCACCGCCCTGGTCGAGGCAGTCTCCGCCAGGCAGGCAGACATGGCGATCGCGGTGCCCGCGCGGGAACGTGAATACTCCGGCTTTGGACCCGGCGTCGCTCGCCGACTCATTCGTCGAAAGACCGGCTGGTACTGCCACTACCCCCTCAGCTACCAGCGCTGCCTGACGCGCGAGGCCATTGACGCGGCCATGCCCTTCAGCGGGCGCTACGTCCTCGAGGCCGCCATGACCATCAGCGTGCTGCGCGCGGGCCTGTCCGTCATGGAGGTCCCCTGCAACTTCGCGCACTCGGGCGCGGACCGCTCGCTCGGCTCGCTCAACCGCCCGGCGCGCATGTTCGACGCCGTGCGCGCTACGGTCAGCCAGCTCTTCCACTCCGACGCTCGCTCGAAGCGCCGCGCCGACCATGAGCAGGGGATCGGTGTGCCCTACCCGGCTCCGGCCTCGGCCCGCGATGAGGCGGAGGGATCTGATTCTTCTGACGAGCGCCCCGCGGAGATGGTCGGGTGAAGGGGCCGGATCGATTAGCCGTCGGTCGCCTGGCGGCGACCTGGTGGCTGCCCACCCTCATCGCCTGCGCAGTCGGCGCGCTCTACGTGTGCTACTCGGTGGCGCAGTGGCGCGCGCTCGCCGCCCCCTCCTGGGACCTGGGGATCTTCACCGAGGCCGTTCAGGCGTACTCGCGCTTCGAGGCACCCATCGTTCCCATCAAGAGTCCGGGGTACAACCTCCTCGGGGACCACTTTCACCCGATCCTGGCGCTCCTCGGTCCGGTCTATCGGATCTTTCCGTCGGCCCTGACTCTCCTGGTTGCCCAGGACGTGTTGCTCGCGGTGTCGGTGCTTCCCATCGCGCGCCTCGCCCAGCGCCTGCTCGGCCGGGGTGGCGCCCTGCTGGTCGGCATCACGTACGGGCTGGGATGGGGCCTCCAGGGCGCCGTCGCCGCCCAGTTTCATGAGGTGTGCTGCGCCGTCCCGCTGCTGGCCTTCGGGGGCGTCGCATTCGTGGAGAGGCGGTGGGGAGCGTGCATGGCGTGGCTTGCGCCCCTTGTCCTCGTCAAGGAGGACCTGGGGCTGACGGTCTTTGTTGCCGGCCTGGCAATGGCGTGGCGGCGCCGAGGCCACGGCCGATCCGGCGTCCTGTGCTCCCTGGCGTACGCCCTGTTCGGTATCGTCGCTTTTGTGCTGACCGTTAAGGTTCTTCTTCCCGCAGTGAATCCGGCGGGAACGTGGGCCTACTCCCTTGATGGTTCCGCGACCGGTGTGGGCACCTCCTCGGGCGGCACGACCGCGGCGAGGTCCCTTCCCTCGGTCTGGGGCATCCTCACCGATCCTCCCGTGAAGCTGGTGACCCTGCTGGTCGCCGCCGCAGGGGCCGGGCTGGCGGGCACGTCCTCCCCCTGGTTTGCTCTCGTGGCGCCGACGCTCGCCTGGCGTTTCGCCGGTTCCGTCGACACCTACTACGTGTGGGACTCGTGGCACTACAACGCAGTCCTCGTTCCGATCGCGGCGTGCGCCCTCCTCGACGTGATGAGCGGGTGGATCACGCGCGGGCACGAGGCAAGGTCAGCCGATTCAAACCTTGGCAAGTCGCGCGCGGACGAGGGGGCGGCCCGCGACGGGGGCGATGACCTGGCTGCCCCTGCGAGCCGCACCCGATGCGGCGGCGTCGACGTGGCCGATGCCGCCGGCCATGAGGGAGGCCGCGCAGATGCGCATACGCCCGACGAGGCCGACCCGGGCGGAGACGGAACCGTATCCTCCTCCGCAGTCTCCTGGCGGTGTGCCGCGTGGGTGGCGGCTCTCGTTCCGACCGTGTCTCTGGCCCTCACCTGGACGTCCCTGCCGCTCTCGCAGCTTCCCTCCCTCCGCGAGAGCCCCCGCATGAGCGCCGCCGAGGAAGCGATCGCCGCAGTTCCGGAAGGGGTGAGTGTCGAAACCGACACGACGCTGCTCGCGAGGCTCGTGCCGCGGCGCGAGGTGTACTGGGTTGGGACAACCCAGGCAATGGAGGAGCCGCCGCAGTACGTCGTCATCGACGACCGCTCCTACGCGTGGGGTGGTGCGAGCGTCGACGCCCAGGCATGGGCGGCTGCCGCCCACCCTGGCCACACCTACGAAACGGTCTATTCCAAGCAAGGCTTCCGCGTCGCGCGACGCACCTCGTGAGGGCGGGCACCGGCTGTTCGGGCAGCGACATGCCCGAGGCGCTGCGTGCGCGGCTGTGGCGGGCGCGGCTCCACCCGAACCGGGCCGCGTGGCCTGCTTGCCGCTGCTCGTGGTCAGCCAGCGAGGGAACTCGGGCAGGCGTGCGCGGTGTTCGGGGGGCGGTGGTGAAACCGAGACCACCCCTGCTGGCGCTGAATGCGTCGAATTGGGGTAAAACGGGCATGCGGGGGTGGTCCGGGTTTCACGCGGTGCCTTTGGCCGACGCATGGGGCTGTTCTGGTGCCCTAGGAAGACCGGAATGTCGCGATGAGCCTTGCGAGTCCTCCGAGTGCGAGCAACACCGCGCCAACCAGGAAGGGCGCGGAGGTCGAGAAACGAGTCATGATGAATCCGCATGCCGCGTAGGCGACGGGCGCTGATCCGTAGGTCACCAGGTTGATAGCAGAGTAGATGCGCCCAGCGAAGGACTCGGGGGTGCTGTTCATGATATCGCCGATCAGAGTCGGTGCGACTACTCCAGCGCCGAAACCTGAAGCGGCGACGAGGAGCAGTGATAGTGAACTCGAAACTGCGATGTACTGGGCGCAAGTAAGCGCGGCAAACACGAGGATCCCACAGTTGATAACCATGTTACGCGCTGTTGTGCGGTCGCTGGGAATGCGCGATGCGATGAGTCCTCCGACAACGCCACCGAGGGCAAAGACGCACACTGCGGTACCAAACGTCCCTCCACCCCATCCGAGTTCAAGGTAGCGTGCTGGGAGCACGATGTTCATGACACCGGACAGCGATGCGTCGATGAGGAGGGCGGTGATCAGGCCGATTGCGACGATTCCCCTATTTCGCGTGATGACGACCTTGAGGGAGACGGAAGCAATAGAGGGAGCCTGAGTCTGCGGGGGTTGGTCGTCTGCTTGTGTTGCTGCGGCGACGTTTGGAATCGCGCAGAACAATGCGAGCGCGACTGCTGCTAGCAGCGTAAACGTCAGAAATAACGCGTGTAAGGGGACGGTTTCAAAGCTGAATCCGCTCGATGCGCCAGCGAGTCCCGTTGCGACACTCGTGATGACCTGGACCCAGGAGATCGTGCGAGAGAAGTCCCCGTGGGAGGTCAGCCGTTTGAGGAGCGCGCCCGAAGAAGGTAGGTAGAGACCGTCGCCCGCGCCGAAGAGAACGATGCCGGACGACAGGAGGGGAGCATGGGGGCCTTGCAGGGAGTCACAGCCGACGAGAAGGAAGGCGACGATGCGTAATGCGAGCCCCACTTGGACGCAACGGTAGGGAGACCAGCGGTCCGCCGCGTATCCTCCAGCGAGGATCAGACACAGTCGGGTCACCGAGGCGACAGTCAGGAAGGAAGCTGCAATTGCCGATCCGTAGAACGAGAGGAGAAAGAGGCTCAGGGTGACAAAGAACGCTTGATCGCCAATGGCGACAACGCCCGCGACGGTGAGCCATGTTCGCAGAGGCTTCATGATGCGCAGATCGCCCCCTCCCCGAGCTTGCTGTTATTTTACATGAAATCATATGGCGATCCTAAAAGGTTGGCAAAACGCTGCGTGGTGAGGCGAGCCTGTTTGGTGCCGACTAGGCCGGGTTGACGGTGATGATGCAGGCTTCTGCCGATTGGCAAGTGGTCGTGAAACCGAAACCGCCCCTGCGGCGCGGGGTTGTTGGTCCGGTGAAACCGAAACCGCCCCTGCTGGCGCCGAATGCATCGAATCGGGGTGAATCGGGCATGCAGGGGCGGTCCGGGTTTCACGCGAGGCCCGAGAGTGGCGCCGAGGCACCCGCGGCACGCCCCTATCGCGCTCGGCGCAGGCGCAGCGAGTTGAGGACCACGAACACCGACGAGCACGCCATCGCGGCGCTCGCCAGCATGGGCGAGAGCAGGCCCGCGATGGCGAGCGGCACCATCAATACGTTGTAGAAGAACGCCCAGAACAGGTTCTGCTTGATGACACGCAGGGTCTGGCGGGACACGCGGATCGCCGCAGCCGCCGACGTGAGCGAGGAGTTCATGAGCGTCATGTCAGCGACCTCGATGGCCACGTCCGTGCCCGACCCCATCGCGATGCCCAGGCCCTTTGTGCTCGCCTGCGCCAGGGCAGCCGCGTCGTTCACGCCGTCACCCACCATCGCGACCGTGCGCCCCTGCCCCTGCAGCTCGGCGACCGTGTCGCGCTTGCCGTCGGGCAACACGCCCGCGATCACGCGCTCGATCCCCACCAGATCCGCGACGTGACGCGCCGCCGCCTCGTTGTCGCCCGTCAGCAGTATCGGCTCGATACCCAGCTCGCGCAGCTCGGCGATCGCCTCCGCGGAGGAGTCCTTCACCGTGTCGCGCACGACCAGAGCGGCGATCGCGCGTCCCTCCACGCGCTCGGGGAGCGCCAGCGACGAGACCGCGTGTCCCTCCCGCTTGTCCGCTTCCTCGGCGGTGCCGGGGCGAGCCGTGGCGCCGGTATTCCCACCTGCGCTGCCGTCAACCGCGGGAGCGGAGTCGGCGGACGCGGTCGTGGTACGGGAGGTGACGGTGCCGGAGTATCCGGCGGCACTGACGACGGCTTCGAGCTCCTCGTCGCTGTGCGGGGAGGTGAGCGTGATGCGCGCCGACTCGGTCGCGAGGTTGACCTCGGCGCTCACGCCGTCGAGCTTGCCGAGCTTGCGTTCGACGCGGCGCACGCACGAGGCGCACGTCATGCCACCCACGCTCATGGTCAGCGTCGCGAGCGGCAGGTCACAGTCCGGGCCGGGCAGCGTGACGTGTGCGTCCGCTGTCGGTAGGGGGGTGGCCGCGTCGGCGTTTGCCGTCGTGTCGAGCTGCGCCGCGAGCGCTGCCACGACCGCAGAAGCGCCCGACGCCTCGGCCTCGCGCACGGCATCAAGGAGCGACTGCGGCACGTCTACGCCCAGGGAGGCCAGCCACGACGGGCGGCCGACCAGGACACCGCCCCGGGGGGTGACACCGACGACGCCGAGGCCCGGCTGGTTCACAAACGCCGTCACGGGTTCGGTCGCCAGGCCGCGGCTCGTGGCGCTCGCCGTGATCGCTCGGGCAACCGGGTGTTCCGAGAGGGCCTCAACGGATGCGGCGAGGCCGAGCGCGATGGCCTCGTCCTGCCCTGCGGGCACCGCAACGGACTCCAGTGACATGACACCGGTCGTCACCGTCCCGGTCTTGTCCAGCAGCATCGTGTCGATCGAGCGCGTCTGCTCCAGGATCTCCGCGTTCCTGATGAGGATCCCCAGCTGGGAGGCGCGCCCGGACCCCACGAGGATCGCGGTCGGCGTCGCCAGACCCAGAGCGCACGGGCACGCCACGACCAGGACGGCAACGGCCGCCGTGAACGCCGCCTGCACACCGCCGCCCGTGATCAGCCACCCGACCAGGGTCGCGAGCGACACCGCGATCACCACCGGCACGAAGACGCCCGAGATCTGGTCCGCGAGGCGCTGGACCGGGGCCTTGCCCGCCTGGGCCTCGGCAACCATTCGCCCGATCTGGGACAGCGTCGTGTCGGACCCGACCCGCGTGGCGCGCACCAGCAGGGAACCCCACGTGTTGACGGTCGCTCCTGTGACTGCGTCACCGGGGGCGGCGTCCACGGGCACGGACTCACCCGTGAGGAGGGAGGTGTCCAGGGCGGAGGAACCCTCGACGATGACGCCGTCGGTTGCCACCTTCTCGCCCGGTCGCACGGCGAAAAGGTCGTCGACCTGCAGGGACGAGGCGGGCACGACCTTCTCGGTGCGCTGGCCGGTCGCGGGATCGACCGAGATGAGTGTTGCCTCCTTCGCGCCCATGCGGAGCAGCGAGCGCAGGGCGTCACCCGCGCGGTAGCGCGCCCGCGCCTCCAGGTAGCGTCCCGTCAGGAGGAACACGACGATCATGCACGCGCCCTCGAAGTAGATCTCGGCGTGCCCGGCGTGCGCCGCGCGTGGGATCAGGCTCATGTGCATGCGCATG
>CALHZX010000009.1 GCA_938040725.1 uncultured Actinomyces sp.
TGCTTCGACATTACTCGGTCACGCGACCCGAGTACGAGCCGTCGCGGGTGTCAACCTTGACGCGGGTGCCTTCCTCCATGAAGAGGGGAACCTGGATCTCGTAGCCGGTCTCGAGGGTCGCGGGCTTGGTGCCGGCGGAGGAGCGATCGCCCTGCAGGCCGGGTTCCGTGTGCGTGATCGTCAGGACGACGGTCGCGGGCAGCTCGACAAACAGGACGGTGCCATCGTGCTGGGAGACGATGACATCCTGGTTCTCCACCATGAAGTTGCGAGCGTCGCCCACGGTTTCTGCGGGAACGTTGATCTGCTCGTAGGTGGACTGGTCCATGAAGACGTAGTCGGTGCCGTCCTGGTACAGGTAGGTCATGTCGCGACGGTCAACGGTCGCGGTTTCGATCTTCAGGCCCGCGTTGAAGGTCTTGTCGACGGTCTTGCCGGACAGGACGTTCTTGATCTTGGTGCGCACGAAGGCCGGGCCCTTGCCGGGCTTGACGTGCTGGAATTCGACAACCTGCCAGAGCTGGCCGTCGATGACCATAACCAGGCCGTTCTTCAGATCATTGGTCGTTGCCACAGGGGTACCTCACTTGTGAAGGAATCAGTAATCAGGGGCCAGTTTACACGCGCACGCCACCAATTCCGCGACTTCTTGCGGGGTGCGCTCACTCGTATCGACTGTTGCATCGGCCACGGAGGCGTATGCCTCCCGTGCTTGCTTCATCAGTTGGGTGAGCACGGCGCGGGGTGCTCCAAGGCCAACGGAGCGAGGAGCCCCGAGGCCTTCTCTGCGCGATACTGCGGAAAGATCGGCGCTCAGCTCGACGACGATCGCGCCGTTTGTACGCGCTCGCTCGATGGACGAGGCAGTGGCCGGGTCGAGCGGTTGAGAGGCGCCGAGCGTGACAATGCCCTCGTCGAGGCCAAGGAGCCGGTCGGCCTCCTCACGGGCTGTATCGGGCAGACGCGGATCGCGCTGGACAATGAGGCTATGAATCGATGCTCCCAGGCGCGCTTCGACGGCCGCGTCGGTTTCGAGGAAGGCGAGGCCATATCGCTCCGATAATTCCCGACCGACGGTGGATTTACCCGATCCCGTTACCCCAATCAGGATGATCAGGCTCATGCGCTAATACCGATCTGCTCGGCGGGCGCCCTCAGCTCCGAGGGGTCCACGGAGACGGTCCTGGGCTTCGCGATCCCGTTGAGGAGGACAAAACGCAGAATTCCACGCCGCACCTTTTTGTCAGAGAGCATGATGCGCGTCAGCTCCTCGATAGTGTGCCCCTTGTAACGCGTGGGCAGTCCGACGCGGGAGAAGAGGTCGTCGTGGCGCGCAACATCCTTGGCGCTGAGCTGCCCACGGGCATGAGCGAGTCGCGCGGCGAAGCAACAGCCGACGGCCACAGCGTCGCCATGTCTCCACGTGTAATGGTTCGCACGCTCGATCGCGTGGGCGAGAGTGTGCCCGTAGTTGAGAATCTCGCGCAGGCCTCCTTCTGTCAGGTCTGCCGACACGACTCGTGCCTTAACGACGATTGCTCGGGTCGTGATTTCTGCAAGTTGTGGGCTGTCGGCACGGAGCAGATCCTGCGGATCAGTCTCCTCGACGATCCGAAGAATCTGAGGGTCGGCGATAAAACCGCACTTGATGACTTCAGCGGCGCCTGCGGCCAGATCAGGACCTGGAAGGCTGTCGAGGAGGTCCATATCGGCAATCACGGCGGCTGCCGGGTAGAACGAACCAACGAGGTTCTTTCCAACCGACGTGTTAATGCCGGTCTTGCCTCCGACCGCCGCATCCACCATGGCGAGTAGCGTGGTGGGAACGTTGATGAGCGTGATGCCCCTGAGCCACGTGGCCGCGGCAAACCCCGCCATATCGGTGGTCGCTCCCCCACCCATCGCAATGATCGCATCTTTGCGCCCGAGTTGGAGGCGCCCGCACTCATCCCACAGGGACGCGACGACCTCGATCGACTTGCCGGCCTCGGCGTCGGGGTGATCAGCCGTCGACGCGTTGACTCCCCGGTCGTGCAGGTACTGCGCCAAGGAAGCAGCGCGCTGAGCGAGCGGCCGAGCGTGAACGATCAGCACCTTGGTGGCTGCCTCGTCGAGGGCCTGATAGATCGGCTCGAAACCAAGTCCGTGTCCGACGGTGATGGTGGAGGGGTGTTCCCCGGTGACCTGGATGGTTGTGCTCATGAGTGCTCCAACTTCTGTGCGATGGCGGTGACGACGTCGTCGACCGGACCCGGGCCAGATTCGACGATGATAGTGGCAACCGCACGGTAATGTGGCTCACGCTCAGCGCGCAGCCGTGCAAGTGTGCCTGACGGATCGTGTGCAAGCAGTGGACGATGTGTCTTTGACGCGGTGCGGCGGACGAGCTCGTCGTGGGGCGCATCTATGTAGACCACGGTGTGGCCAGCCAGCAGGTCACGAACCGCCGGAGTTGCCGCTGCTCCTCCACCCAGGGAGACGACGCCGTCGTGCGTCAGCGCATCGGTGACTGCCTCGGTTTCCATGACGCGGAAGGCACCTTCTCCGTCGGTGGCAAAAATGTCTGCAATTGCACGGCCTTCGCGTTCGACGACGAGGGCATCCGTATCGATATGAGGGACGCCGAGGCGCTCGGCCAACAGACGCCCAACCTTCGATTTACCGGCACCGGGCAGCCCGACGAGGATGATCGGACCTCGGGCACTCATGCGCGCTCCCCTACGGCGCCTAGGTAGGCCTCCAGATTACGACGCATCTCGCCTACCGAGCGGCCACCAGCATGGTCGAAGAGCGCGTCGGCGAGCACGAGGGCAACCTCGGCCTCAGCGATCACAGCGCCGGGTACAACCTGGCACGTATCGGAACGCTGGTGCAGGCCAACGGCCTCCTCGCCCGTTGCGAGGTCGATGCTGCGCAGCGCATGTGGAACGGTTGAGATCGGCTTGAAAGCAGCGCGCGCAACGATCGGCGCGCCGTTGGACGTGCCGCCTTCGATGCCTCCGGCGTGGTTGGAAGCGCGGGTCAGGTGTCCATCCTCGCCCCGCACGATCTCGTCGTGGGCCGCGGAGCCGAGCAGCGCGGCCTGGGTGAAACCGCCGCCGATTTCGACGCCCTTGACCGATTGGATCGACATGAGTGCGGCGGCGAGCCGCGCGTCAAGGCGCTCGCGCGCGGTCACGTGAGTGCCCAAGCCCACTGGAACGTCGTATGCGATAACTTCGGCGACGCCGCCGATCGTGTCACCCGCCTGCTTGGCCGCATCGACCGCTGCCTCGAAGCGGGCGTTATCGCCCGGATCAAGCGTGCGCATCGAGGCCTCGCACAGTGCCGCTTCGTCGGCAGGCGTGGGAGTCGACGAGGCCGTGGCGCGCTGTGCCCCAACGGAGACGACGTGGGACACGAGATGAACGCCGGCGACCTGCTCCAGGAGAGCTTCAGCGAGCACACCGAGTGCAACGCGCGCTGCAGTCTCGCGGGCACTCGCGCGTTCAAGAACAGGGCGTGCCTCGGGCAGGCCGTAGGACAGCATGCCAGGAAGATCCGCGTGACCGGGACGAGGCCTCGTCAGCGGTCGGTTTCGAGCGATCTCGCGCTCGTCGCCCGTTCCCGCGTCGATAAGCAGGGCGGAAGGATCCACGGGATCCGCGCTCATCACCGTCTCCCACTTGGGCCATTCGGAATTACCGATGCGGATGGCAACAGGAGCGCCGGTGGTCACGCCGTGACGGACGCCGGCCAGGATTGATACCTCGTCAGCCTCGAACTTCTGCCTCGCGCCGCGGCCATATCCGAGACGGCGACGTGCGAGGCCTCGTCGCAGGTCCTCGGTCGTGACACGCAAGCCTGAGGGAAGCCCCTCAATTGTGGCGATCAGTGCGGGTCCGTGCGATTCTCCGGCGGTCATCCATCTCAGCATGTCTCCCAGTGTCCCACACGCCGCGATGCTCACGCCCGGCGGCTCTCACGGGATGAGCGATCAGGACTGAGGTGCGTTATCCCCTGCTGTAGAGGTGCCGGGCTCGGTACCGAGGATATCGATGACGACGCACAACGTGTCATCACCCGCAGCGAGGTCCGGTGGAATTGTGATCGCCAGGCGCGAGCCCACTTTCTGATCGACGAGCGCGTTTGTCAGGCCTTTCATCGCGGTGTTGAGATTGACCACGGCCGGCACACCTGTTTCCCAGGTGTTGACGCGGACGACTCCGTCAGTCCAACCGAGAACGGTGAACTGGGCGACAACCCGATCACCTTCGTGAACCTGAACGCCGTCACCCTTAATGAGCGCCTGCGTCGTCACACCGCCAGGGAGCGTCGCAATGTGACTGATAAGCGGTCCCTCGGGGCTCATCTCGACGCTCATCGGACCGACGGTGGCATCGACCGAGGTTCCTGTGGCAATAGACGGCAGGATGTCGACGACGTCAATTTCCCTGGTGTTGGGAGAGCCATCTCCCATGGCTACAGTGCGAAATGCGAGGATGCGGGATCCTTCATGCTTGCCGGTGACCAACATGGCGAGGTCCGAGCTGATCTGATCTGAACCGACGATTCCGAGGCTCATCTGCGGGCGGCCAGACTCAGAGAGCATGCGCCCGCTCGTCCCATCAAAGGCAGTCACTGAGACGAGGACGGGAGAGCCTTCCGTGATTTCGCGACCGCTGCCTTCTTCGATGACGCGAGCCTTGAAGCCATCAACGTCGAGCGGCGCCTTGATATCAATCGTGGGTGTCGCGCCGACTCGTCCGGAGACCGTCACACGATCAAACAAGGGAAGTGTCGTTGACTGGGCAGTCGCGTCGGCACCTGGCATCGTCTCCGTGGTCGGAGCGGGCGCACAAGCCCACCACGTGAGGCCGCCACCCACGATGAGCAGGATGAGAGCGAGGCCGATACGGAGGAACAGCCCACCGCGCGAGGCGCCTTGTGACCGAGAAGCACGCGCGGCAGCGCGCTGCGATGAGCCCTTCACACGGTGCGTGGAGGGTGAATCGGGCGATGACGGCTCGGTGCTCATGCGGGAATCGTAGGAGACGACGCGTCAATCTGCGCGATGAGAGCATCCACGCGCGGATCGACCGTGGCGAGGGGGTCCTGCAGTGACAGCGGGATCGTCTGGGATTCGTCAAGGCGCACGTGCACCCAGTCGACGCTCAAATCGGCTCGTGCATCCTCGGCAGCGGCAATAATACGTCCGCGCAGGCTCGCTCGCGTCGTCCCCGGCGCAATTGTTTGAGCACGGCGCACGGCATCGGCGGTTGTCAGGCGTCGCATGAGACCCGCACTCTCCATCCGGTCGCGCAGGCCATCCGCCGTGATGTCGGAGTAGGACAGCTCGAGTCGCGCGACACGCGGATCTGCGAGCGTAGCACCGCTGCGTGCGCAGTAGGAGCTCAGCAGCTTGCGCTTAATTGCAATGTCGAGCTCTGTGTCAATACCACTCCAGTCTCCGCTGGCGATCGCATCGAGACCCCTCCCCCACAGATCGACGACGTAGGCGCGCATCGGGTCGAGCTCGGAGACCGGAATCCGGGACAGTACACGCTCACGGATTTCACGCTGCATAGCGACAGCGCTCGTCATCCTGCCGGTTGCGAGCTCAATAGCTGCTGATCCGCTCAGGTCGGCATTCACCTCGCGAATAGCGCGCATCGGATCGGCGAGGGCCAGGTCTTCGATCTGGAGGCCGTCCTCGATGGCATGGATCAGGAGTTCGGTCATACCGACCTTGAGGGCGGTCGTGGGCTCTGCGACGTTCGTGTCCCCGACGATCACGTGCATACGGCGATATGCACCGGAATCAGCCAACGCCTCGTCACGGGTGTTGATGATCGGGCGCGAACGCGTCGTGGCGGAGGAGACAGCATCCCACATCTGATCGGCACGCTGGGAGAACTGCAGTCGCGGGGTGGCCGCGCCCGTGTTGATCCACCCGTTTCCGACCAGGATCTGACGCGTCACAAAGAACGCGACGAGCGCATCGGCGACCTGGCGGAAGTCGCGTCGCCGGTGCAAGAGGTAGTTTTCGTGGCATCCATAAGAGTTGCCCTGCGAGTCCAAGTTGTTACGGAAGAGATGGAGACGCAGATCGGTGCCGAGCTCGGACAGAGCAGCGTCAGCCTGCGTTGCAAGGTCGGCGAGCATGGTAGAACCCGCGCGATCCTGCTCGAGCAGGTCCTCAAGCCGATCACATTCGGCGGTCGCATACTCGGGGTGCGCGCCGACATCAAGGTACAGTCGGCCACCGTTGCGCAGGAAAAGATTCGAGGAACGGCCCTGGTGCAGGAGCGGCTCGAACAGCTGGCGTGCGGCGTGTTCGGCGTCCATCGGCTTGGCGCCGCTGGGCGATGCTGCGGTGAGACCGTACTCGGTTTCGATGCCGAAAACTCGACGCCTCACCTCACTGGCCACCCTTCTGGACGAAGCCCTGAACGAATGCTTCCGCGTTGGTTTCCAGAACGGAGTCGATTTCGTCGAGGAGAGAGTCAATCGACGAGGTACGGGCCTGGACCTGGCCAGCGGCCTCGGTCACGTCATCCTCGGGGGTGGGGCCACCTGCGAAAATCTGATTCGACATAGTTCGTTCTTCTTTCTTTCGTCAATTATCGGGTGGACGTGTCGCGCGCGTCTGCAATCGGGAAACGGACCAAGTCCCCTTCACCGGGATCGAAGACAAGAGAAGTCCACGAGGCCTTCACAAGATCGTGGCGGTGAGCCACTGCCCATCCTCGCACATGGGCACGCGTGTTGGTTGGTGCAACGTCAGCAGCGCGTTCGACCTCCTCGTCTGTGACAAGGCGCGTCACCATGCCGGCCTTCGCCAGACGATAGACGAGGCCGTGGCTGGGACGCAGGTCTGACCACTGCAGGTCAATCGCAGCGAGACGAGGGTCGCTCCAGTCGAGGCTCGCGCGTTCCTTCTGACGCTTGATGAGCTGGTATTTCCCCACCCACTCGACCTCGGTGGCCACGGAGAAAAGATCGGCGCGCATACGATCGAGAACCGACTGCCACAGGGTGAGAATCTCCTGGTCGGCGGCTGTGGGCGTCGTTCCCGTTTCCTCGAAGGTGTCCAGCACGAGGTCCAGGTATACCTGCTGAAGTTCGGCTGCCGTGTAGGCGCCGCCAGCCGTCGCAACCTTGTAGTCGAGATCGGGGTGATGCGAGACGTTCCAGGTTTCCTGCACCGGATCGTCCATGACGAGCGAATCCCAGCGCAGATCAGTGCCCTGCTCGATCGCCCACAGGACGAGGGAGGTTGTGCCGAAACGGAGGAAGGCTGACACATCGAACATGTTGCCATCGCCGCCGATCACGTGGAGGCGACGGAATTGCGCGGGGTTCGCGTGGGGCTCATCGCGCGTATTGATGATCGGGCGGTTGAAAGTGGTCTCCAGACCGACCTCGTTTTCGACGAAGTCTGCGCGCTGCGACATCTGAAAACCGGGTACTTCGCTGTTCTGTCCGCGTCCCACGCGGCCGGCGCCGCAGATGACGGGACGGGTCACCATGAAGGGCGTGAGACCACGGATGATCGCATCGAGGTCGGTAATGCGGGGCATCTGGTAGTTCTCGTGGGTGCCGTAGGCGGCGCCCTTACCATCAGTGTTGTTCTTGACGAGGACGATCGGTTCCTCGCCCTGTTGCTCCAGGCGTGCCATCACGCGCTGCGCAATCACTTCGCCTGCGCGATCCCACAGCAGGGCGTCGCGTGCACCGATCGTCTCGGGGGCAGAGTACTCGGGGTGGGCATGGTCGACGTACAGGCGTGCACCGTTCGTCAAGACGGCGGTAGTGGCAGCCGGAAGTGCCAGCTCCTCAGCAGTGGGACGAGCAACGCGCTCTGAGCCTCCGGATGGTGCGAGGTGGTACGGATCGTCAGTGAGAAGCGAGGGATCAACGGCCGCACGCGACATACGCATGCCGCGCAGATCGTTGAGGGGATCCTCACCCGTATAGTCCCACCGCACAACACCTGCGCCCTGGACGGGAGTGCCCGTGCGGCTGATCTCACCGTAGGTCGTCACTACCTTCGTCGACAGAGCAATCGGATTTGCCCACGCGTCGCCGGGACGGTAGACGCCATACTCGGTCTCGGTACCGATAATGCGTTCGCTGCTCATTTCACTGTTCCAATCGGTTTCACATTCACGATTTCGGGAGCGAGGCCACTCGTGCGGGCCCAATCTTCCGGCGATGACGTGGCGGCAAGCTCCAATGACTCGTTCATCTCTTCATGGACACCGCGCAGCAGGTGCTCCATGCTCAGCCCGGAAGGCGCACCCATCAATGCGTCCTTGATCGCATACTTCTTGGCACGCTCGACGATCCCTGCGATGAGAGCGCCGGAGACGAGGTCGGAGAGGTAGATGCGCTTGTGATCGCCATTGATAAGAGTCGCGAGGAAGAGCACGGTTGTCTCGTTACGGGTGTAGAGGGCATCGACGGCACGTTCGCTCATCCCAGCCACGGCCTCGTCGATACCGCCGAAGCGTGCGATTTCGGAGGCATGGATGGGCACCTGCGGGGTCAGGTACTTCGAGAAGATATCGAGCGCTCCCGCGCGATCGGGGCGATCGACGCGGATCCGCACGTCGAGCCTGCCAGGGCGCAAAACAGCGGGATCAATCATGTCCGCACGGTTGGAGGCTCCGATGATCACAACGTTATCAAGCGACTCAACGCCATCCATCTCCGCAAGAAGCTGCGGAACGATCATCGTTTCGACGTCCGAGGACACGCCGGTCCCACGCGTGCGGAACAGCGCCTCCATCTCGTCGAAGAAGATGACGACGGGAGTATCACCGGCCGCGAGAGTGCGCGCACGAGCGAAAATCGCGCGAATCTGACGTTCGGTCTCGCCGACGAACTTGTTGAGAAGCTCGGGGCCCTTAATGGACAGGAAGAACGTCGAGGCGCCTCCGCGCTTGGATAGTGAGTTGGCCACTGCCTTCGCGATGAGGGTCTTGCCAGATCCCGGAGGACCGTACAGGAGAATGCCCTTGGGCGGACGAAGCCCAAACTGCCGATAGAGCTCGGGGTGATTGAAAGGCATCTCGATCGAGTCGCGCACCTGCGCGATCTGATCGTCGAGACCGCCGATATCTTCGTACGTGACGTCGGGAACTTCGGGTGTCAGCAGCTGCTCGACATCCTCACGCACGATGCGTTCAAACGCAATCCCGGCACGTGCATCCACGACGAGGGAATCTCCGGGGCGCAGGTTGCCGTGACGCAGCGGGCCGGCAAGCTCAAGAAGAGTCTCGGCGCCGCCCTCCGTAGCGACGAGAACACGATCCTGGCCGACCAATTCGAGGATGGAGACAACCTGTCCACTGCGGGGAAAATCATCGGCAGCGACAGCGATCGACGTGTCGTCGAGACGCACCCACTGTCCGTAGGACAGATCGGTCACATCGAGCTTCGGCGACACCGCCACACGCATACGCTTGCCGACGCTCACGACCTCGATCTGACGCGACGATGGGAAAGCGCGCACAAAAGTCGCCAGCGTCTGCGGGGGACGTGATACGTCGGCCAGCTCCCCCTGCAGGCGGATCAGCTCAGTGCGCGCTGTTGTGAGCGCGCTCGTCAGGCGTCCGTTCTTCTCTTCCAGGGAGATCAGACGCCGCTGCACAGACTCGCGATCAGTAGCCTCACTCATCGGTCACCGCCTCGCGTCCTTGCGGAGCCCACGTGTCCGCCTGGGCGACGACGTCGCGGCGCACCTTACGCACCTTCTTCTCGGAGTTCACGCGCTGGCCGACTTTCTCGAGGCTCCAGTCCTCCTCGTCGTCCCACGCGCCGCCCTGGCCTTGCGCGGCCTTTGCGGGCCGCGTCGAACGTTCTTGCGGTGTGACGCCGGGGGCAAGAAGGCGGGCAATGACAAGGAATCCGGTGTGGGCGACCATGCGGTGTTCCGGGCGTACTGCAAGGCCATCAAGGTGCCACTCGCGGCGCATGTCTTCCCACGCAATGGGATCGGTGAAACGCTCGGACGCACGCAGATCCTCGACGAGACGAGACATCTGCGTCACGGTCGCAACGTAGCACACGAGGACGCCACCCGGGATAAGGGCGTGCGTGATGGCCTCAATGTTCTCCCAGGGTGCCAACATATCGAGCACGATGCGGTCAACGCTGCCAGCTTCAGCCGACGATAGGACCTCGTCGACGTCTCCAACACGCAGATCCCATGCAGGGTGGCGTCGACCGAACCAGAGGTCGACGTTGGCGGCTGCAATGTCGGCGAAGTCCTGGCGACGCTCCACGGAGATGAGGCGTCCCTGCGGGCCGACTGCGTCGAGGAGAGCCATCGACAGAGCGCCAGAGCCTGCACCTGCTTCGACGACTCTCGCACCCGGGAAGATGTCGCTCATGTGGGTGATCACGCCGGCGTCCTTCGGATAGACGACGGCAGCGCCACGGGGCATTGACATCACGTAGTCGACCTGGAGAGGGCGCAGAATCTGGAACTGGCGGCCTTCTTCCGTGATAATCACCTGACCGTCGGGGCGGCCAATAACGTCGTTATGGTTAAAGCCACCGCGGTTGGACTGGAAACGTCCACCGCTGACGAGGATTACCTGGTGGAAGCGTCCCTTGGGATCACGAACCTGAACGCGATCACCCTCGGCAAGCGGGCCTCGGCGGGTGGGCTGGCCAAAATCGGTGGCCGATATCGAAGTATTACGCTGAATAGACATTACGTAAAGGATACCGCTAACCACCACCTGAGCCCATGGCAGGACACAGATGAGGGTGGCAGGGGTTAGCGTGGTATTCATGACAGACCTAATTGCCCCCTCGCCCGAACCTCGCGCGTGGGAACCCGCGCTTTCCGCATCGCGTGCGAAAGAGTACGAGCGTTGCCCGCTGCAGTACCGGCTCCATGTCCTTGATGGGTACCGGGAGCCGGAAACGCGCGCGAAAGCCTTGGGGACGGTCGTCCACGCAGTACTTGAGGAGCTCTTCGCCCTCGATCCACCTGAGCGCAAACCCCAGAACGCACGCGCGCGGGTCGTGCCGCAATACGAGGCATTCGTGGCGAAGAACCCCGAGGTTGCCGCCCTCTTTGCCAACGACGCTGACCGAGAGGCGTGGCTCGACGATGCCCGCACGCTTATCGACGGCTACTTCGCGATCGAGGCTCCTCAGTGGATCGCTCCAGCGGCGCGCGAGCAGAGGGTGACCACGACGACCGAGCGCGGCGTGCGCCTGCTCGGCTTCATTGACCGGGTCGATCAAGCTCCGGACGGACGCCTGCGCGTCGTCGACTACAAGACCGGAAAGGCGCCTGGACCGCGCTATGTGGGAGAGGCACTCTACCAGATGCGTTTCTACGCGCTCCTGCTTGCACGTACACAGGTTCTCCCCTCCCGCATGCAGCTCGTGTACCTGCGTGCGGGGCAGGTGATCACGCTGGATCCCACGGCAGACGAGATCCGTGATTTTGAGCGCCACATCGATCAGCTCTGGGACCGCATCGAACACGATATTGAGCACGATTCCTTCACACCCCGCAAGAATCCGCTGTGCAACTGGTGTGGCGTGCGCTCACTGTGTCCACTGTTTGGTGGAACTACTCCCCCGATGCCGCGCCAACACGCGCAGTGGCTGGCGCGGACTCGGTTAGGCTAGAGGCATGGAACTGAAGCAATGCGGACGTAGCGGGCTCTATCTGTCCGCGCTCGGTTTGGGCACCCTCACATGGGGGCGCGACACCGATGGACCCGAGGCCCATGACATGCTCAAGGCTTTCGTCGATGCCGGCGGTAATCTCGTCGAGTGCTCCCCTGCACACGGCGACGGGATCGCGGTTGACGTCCTGTCGGAGGGACTGTCGAGTATCGGCCGACACCGCGTCGCACTCGTCTGGCGGGGCGCGGTTCGATGTGCCGGAGAGGGCGCGTGGGTCGCCGCTGCGGGCCGCGGTGATCTGCTGCGCAGCCTCGACGATGCCCTGGCGAGGCTCGACACAGATTACGTCGACGTATGGCTTGTCGAGCCACGTCCGGAGGTTCCGCTTGAGGAGACTCTCGAGGCCGCGACGCTTGCGCAGCGCTCCGGCCGCGCCCACTATGTCGGATTGTCGCGGGCATCCCACTGGGAACTTGCAGAGGCCGTGACACGCGGGATATTGGGCGCATGCGCGCCAATAACCGTTGTCGAAGCCCCCTTTTCGTTGGCGAATGCCTCAGCGTCCCAGACCATTGCTGAGCTGTCGGGCCGAGGTATCGGTGTTATCGCAGCCTCTGCATTGGCCGGGGGTGCGCTGACGGGCAAGTATCGTCACACGACCCCCGCAGATTCGCGCGCCGCATCGCCACATCTGCGACACATGGTCGAATCCTACCTGGAGGGTCACCCAAGGACTGTCATTGAGGCGGCCTCTCGCGCTGCGGCCGGTTTGGAACGGTCGACCGGTGACGTCGCGCTGGCATGGGTGCGTGACTTTCCCGGCGTGAGCGCTGCACTGATCGGGCCTCGCACCCGCCGTCAGCTCGACACTCTTCTCGGTTATTCAGAGCCGCTGCCGACTCCGATCCGTCAAGTTCTCGCAGAGGTTGCTGGTCCGTCGGGCGTGGCGCGCTGAGCGTCAGCTGAACTGAACAGACGGGTGGGGTCCAAACCATGCGGTTCGGGCCCCACCCGTCTATCTGAGCATCCGGGAAGCTACTCAGTCGTCAACTTCGATGAAATCATCATCGTCATCCTCGAAGTCGGACTCGTCATCCGAGTCATCATCCTCATCGGAGTCGTCGAGGATGTCGAACGGCAACTCGACCCCGAGCTGAGTGAACAGAATGTCGTCGTAGGTGAAGAACGCGTCACGCAGCGCCAACTCGGCTGCTTCGAGCGCGGCATCATCGGCCTCGTCTCCATCGCGGGCGATGTCGAAGTGGTTCTCGAAGGCGTTCAGCAGGCGCGTCAGCGCGCGGCGGGCATCTCCAGTCATGACATTCATTCTACCGTGAGACGGCGCACTTTATCAGGGGAGGTTGAGCTGCGAACGGATAACGGACACCATCAGGTCCGTTCCCTTAATCTCTGCGGTCTGGTCCGCGCCGAGAATGCGGGTCTGGCCATCCGCGTCAAGCAGCTGCGACGCACCCATGTTCGGACCGAGGGGCAGGATCACCCATTCCTTCGTCGGCTGGTAGATGGCGTCGGGCTTCTCCCCTTCGATCTGCGCGGTGATGTTCGCGATCACGACGCGGGCCTGCTGGCGCGCGGCATCGGCACGCTTCGATTCGCGCACGTCGGTGAGGTCGCCGACAGCGTAGACGTTCGGGTGATCCACGACCTGCATGGTGCCATCGACGCGGATGGTGCCGTTCGGGTTCATGACAGACTCATAGTCGGAGCCAATCAGGAAGCCGGTGTTAGCGCGCGCTCCGTAGCACTGGAACCACAGGTCGGCCTCGATGACGTCACCGTTCTTGGTTTCAACCATGAAGTGTCCCAGGTCGCCGACGTTCTGCGGTGGCAGGTAAGCGAGCTCGGAACCGGTCACGACGCGTACGCCGAGGGTGCTCAGCTGCTCGCTGATCTCTTCGCGGAGCGCGTCTGTGTAGCCAGGGGTGCCCAGAATCTGGTCCGAGGACTCGACGATGGTGACGTCGAGGCCCGGGAAGGCGTTGGCGAGCTCGCCGGTCAACTCGATGCCGACGGTGCCGCCGCCAACGATCATGACGGAGCGAGCACGGCTCAGGTTCTCGTGCAGCTGCTCGAGGCGCGCCTTGGCAACGGAGGAACGGTACGAGGAGTACTTCGCCGGGAAGGGATAGGTGGATCCGGTGGCGAAGACAACGTAGTCGGCTTCGATCGGGTCGTGTCCGAAGACGTGGACTGTCGTGCCGTCGACGCGCGAAACCGTGCCACGCACAACCTCGCCGCGGCTCAGGAGATTCGTGTAGGGCATGAAGATCGCATGCTCCCACACCGTATCGACAGCGGCGCGCAGGGCCGCTGCATGGTGGACGAACTGGTCCTTCTGTTCGATGAGAACAACGTCCGCAAGGGGATCAAGTCCCTTAGCGACCGTGACGCCTCCGTATCCTCCGCCAATGACTGCGACGCGTGCCATGTCTTTCCTCCTTATGAGTGGACCGCGTCTATTGTGTCACCTGACGGGCGCGAACGCGCGTGCTAGGGACTTTAGTCCGAGTCGGGCGAGCCCTACTGTTCGTCGATCCCGAGGCCACGTGCGATATTGGGCGGGAAGAAGTTGGGGCCCTTGAGTACCTTCCCGTCCTCGCGGAGCTTGACAGAGCCATCGGGCATCAGCTTCGACAGGTTCGAAGCCTGGACCTGCGCGAGCACCGAATCCAGATCCATTCCTGATTCGATCGCCATACCGAAAATAACGTACACGAGATCCGCAAGGGCATCCGCGGCCTCGATGACATCGCGCTCTCCGTCATCAGCAGCTGCGGCCTTCTCGGTGGCGGCCTCGATGATGGCGCGCGCACGCTTGCCGTACACCGCTCCGACGAGCTCAGCGAACTCTTCGGCAATGAGGCTCATGCGCAGATCGAGGCGCTCGTAGGACAGCGTCGGATCGTCGAAAGGACGAATCGGAACCGAGTAGGTGCGGTGGAACTCCATGACGAGATCCATGGGGCTGGGCGCTCGCCCGGTCGTGTTCGAGGCGGTGGTGGTCTTCTCGCTCATGCGTGATCCTTTCGAGACTGTTCCCAGGCGGTGGCCAGGATGTTCGTGAATGCGGTCGTGGTCTGATGCCCGTCGACGAGGAACTGGGCGTCGAAGACGTAAGTGGGGACGGCGGTGACGCCCATGTGCATCGCCATTTGGAAGTCCGAATAGACGCGGGAAGCCCATTCTTCGTCTTCGATGGCCAGTGCCGCTAGGTCTGCCGGCATGCCAACGTCCTGGGCACACCCGATGAGGACGTCCGGCTCGGAGACGTCGAGTCCCATTTCGAAGTGGGCACGCATAATTGCCTCGGCAACCTTGAGCTGGCGCGAGGAGGGGCCTGCCACCGTGTCCTCGTCAATATCCGCGTCATGGGCTGCGGCTATCACGCGGTGCGCGCGCGACGTCGGGGCAATGATCAGATTGTCGAAGTCAAAACGAATGCCCTCACGAGCGCCGAGTGCGCGCATGCGTTCATCCGATTCACGCACCTCTTCGAGGGTTGCGGTGCCAGATTCGACGAGGGCAACGACTCGCGGCTTATCAATGGGCGCGTCGAGATCGGGATCGAGAAGAAATGCGTGCAGGTAGACCTCAACCTCGTCACGGTGCTCGAATTGCTCGAGAGCTGTGCGAAGGTGTCGCAGCCCCAAGTAACTCCAGGGATCGCAGGTGTCGAGCCACATGTCAATACGCACGGCGCCTCCTCGTCGGTGGTATGGAAAACCCCGGAGCCTTTCGGCTCCGGGGCATCTCGTGCGCGGAGGGGGACTTGAACCCCCACCCTCGTAAAATGAGGACTAGCACCTCAAGCTAGCGCGTCTGCCTATTCCGCCACCCGCGCAGGTGAGCGATGCGAACCGCTGCGATCCGCAAGCGAGTAGAAGCTTAACACGATGTGGTTGACATGCGCCAATCGAAACTAGGATTCTTTTTCGTCGCCCCGCAGACGCGAGTCGAGAGTCGCGAAAACCTTTGCAATTGCATCGATATCTTCGTCCGTCATGCCATCGAGAAGATATTCGCTGACGGTCTGCTGATGTAGTTCTGTGGCAGCAAGCACAGTTTCGATGCCCTGTGTTGTCAGGCATGCGTCGTATCCCCGACGATCTGTCTGCGACGGAACACGCTCCACCCAACCGTCACGCGAAAGGTTCGACACGAGGTAGGTGACACGCGAGGGAGAATAAACGACCCGCTCAGCGAGCTCCCCCATGCGCAGGCGGTGGCCGGGGGCCTCCCATAGCGCCAGGAGAATGTTGTAGTCCGGCATGGAGACGCCGTAGGTGCGCTTGAGACGTGTCTCGAGAATGCCTTGCAGGCGCCCGGACGCCTCGAAGAAGACCCGCCATGCGGCAGCACGCGCACTATTGGCCTGAACGATCGGCGTGAGTCGTGCTCGTGATTCCATGTCTCCCTCCTCGTGGTCGTGTCGGATGCTTCTCTCGGGATAATAGGGCATAGTGACTAAGAAAGCACCAACAACGCGAGGGAACCACATGTCTTTGTCTATTTCTGTTGTTCTTTTTGACGTTGACGGAACTATCGTCGATTCAGCTCTGGCCGTCATGAGTGCATTCCGCGGTGCACTGTCAGACTACGGTCTGCCGATTCCTGATGACCAGCGCCTGCGCACCTACGTTGGCCCTCCGCTGTGGTATTCCTTCGGCGATCTTGGGTATTCGGGGGAACTTCTGGCTGGCCTCGTGACCCGCTACCGTGCCCGATACCGTGCACACTATCTCGATCCGGCCCCCTTCCCTGGGGTTATCGATCTGCTTCACGACCTCCATGGCGCCGGTGTCCCCCTGGCAACTGCGACATCGAAGCAGGCGCCGATGGCTCTCGCGCAGATGGAACACCTGGGACTGACCAGTGTCTTCGACGTGGTCGCGGGAGCCACTCCCGATCCCTCTTCGAATAAGGCGACCGTCATTCGTGAGGCCTTGACGCGTCTGGAGGCCCTGGGAGCTGATATCTCCCACCCCGTCATCGTGGGAGACTCCATCTGGGATGTCCGTGGTGCCCAGGAGGCTGGCATTCCGGTGGTTGGAGTCGGCTGGGGATATGCGACAGAGGATGGCCTCGACGATGCGGACGCCGTGTGCGAGACGGTCGAAGACCTGCGCGCATTCATCCTCGATGGGGTAGCGAGGGCAGCGTCCCAAAGCGGACGCTAACGAAAGTCCCGGGACTTCACGTCGACGGGAAGCCCGACAGGCGTGATCCTGAAGGCTTGCACGCTGATCGCGCCGTCTCCCCACTCGAGCGTCCCACGTACGAGCAGCGCACTCGACTCGAGGCACACGCGCCGGAACTTTTTCCACGCACCCACCGACACGGAGACGTTGACGAGGCCGGCCTCGTCTTCGAGGGAGAGGAACGTGACCCCTGCACCCGTGTGAGGGCGTTGTCGGTGGGTAACTACTCCTGCGACATCGACGATGCGTCCGGCCAAGTGATGTCCGAGATCACCCGTCCGCAGGACTCCTTCAGGCAAAGCGGAACGCACGTACGCGAAAGGATGCGTCCCCACAGTGAGCCCCGTCGAGGCGACATCCAAGCGCATGTGCCCCTCTTCTGAGAGCGGAGGGAGGTTGGGGACGACGGAACCCACCTCCGTACCGGGAAGATACGGCTGCCACTGGCCGGACCGTGTGGTGGGTTGGGCGAGTGCTCCGGCTGCCCACGTCCCCTCTCGTCTGCCCACTCCCAGGCACTCGAGCGCTCCCGTCATCGCAAGTTTTTCCATGTCGGAGGCACTCATATGGGCGCGCTGCGCCACGTCCGCCTGATTCGCGAAAGGACCCTCGCGCCTTGCTTCGACGATGCGCGCAGCAGCCGCACCCAGGCCTCGCACCTGATTCAGCCCGATGCGTACCGCGAGGGAGCTATCAACGTCGAGGGGAACGAGGCCTCGAGCGGGAAGGCGCTCCGATCGTCCCGCATGGTAATCCTCCCCTGCTTGCTTCCCCACGCGCTGCACGCTGGCGTCAACGAGCGAATCATTCACCGATGGGCCAACGACGCGTACACCGTGCCTGCGGGCGTCCTGCACGAGGGTCGCAGGGGAATAGAAACCCATCGGCTGCGATGCCAGAATCGCGGCGTAGAAGTGCTCTGGTGCGTGCACCTTCAGCCAGGATGAGGCGTACACGATGTGCGCGAACGAAAAGGAGTGAGACTCCGGGAACCCAAAGTCCGCGAAACCGTTGAGCTGTTCGAAGATGCGCTCGCGCGTGGAGGCGTCAATCCCCCGTTCCTCCATGCCGGCCATCAGGTCTCCTTTGAGGGCTTCCATGCGCTCCGGGCTGCGTTTGGCTCCCATCGCACGACGTAGCTGATCAGCTCGGGCGCCCGAAAAACCTGCTGCATCCGTCGCGATGCGCATGAGCTGCTCCTGAAAGAGGGGCACGCCGAGCGTCTGACGCAGAGCAGGTTCGAGGAGTGGGTGCAGGTAGGTGACCTCCTCGCGTCCCGCTCGACGCCGCAGGTAGGGGTTGACCGAACGCCCCTGGATCGGACCGGGTCGTATGAGGGCAACCTCCACGACAATGTCGTAGAAGCACCGCGGTTTGAGACGGGGAAGCGTGTTCATCTGCGCGCGCGATTCCACCTGGAAGACGCCAACCGTGTCGGCTGCGCATAGCAAGTCGTAGACCCGCGGATCCTCCTCCGGAAGAGTGTGCAGTCCCAGGGGCTTATCGCCTAGCCCATGCGCCGCTCGCGGCGCCCAGCCGCGCAGGAGCTTATTCGCCGCCTCTCCGGTACGTGCGTTGCCAGCCTGGAGCTCGTCGAAGGCGACGCGCAGCGCCGTCAGCATGCCGAGCGAGAGCAGGTCGAACTTGACGAGGCCCGCATCCGCACAATCCTCTTTGTCCCACTGGAGGACGGTGCGTCCCGGCATCCCTGCCCATCCCACCGGGCAGATGCGCGAGACCGGCTGATCGGTGAGCACCATGCCTCCCGAGTGGATCCCCATGTGCCGGGGAAGACGCGCGAGCGCCCGAGCCGCATCGCCAACGAGGGGTGGCGGCTCTCCTTTACCCTGGGACCAGGCCGTAGCCGTGCCGACGGGGTATCCGAGAGCACGGGCGACGTCGCGGATTGCCGAGCGTGGGCGGTACGTAATGACGTTCGCGACCTGGGCCGCGCGATCCCTCCCAAAGGTGTCGTAGACGTACTGAATGACCTCTTCGCGACGGCACGCCTCGATGTCGACGTCGATGTCGGGGGGACCTGAACGCGCATCGGACAAAAACCGCTCGAACAGTAAGTTATGGCGCACGGCGTCTACTGCCGTGATTCCGAGGCAGTAGCACACCGCTGAATTGGCGGCGCTCCCTCGCCCCTGGCACAGGATGCCGCTGTGTTCACAAAAGTCGACGATCTCCTTGACGATCAGGAAGTAGCCCGCAAAGCCGAGTCGTTCGATAATCCCCAGTTCATGATCGATCGTTTCCCACGCCCGAGGGTGTTGTGCGCGCGTCCCATAGCGCTCGTGGGCCCCCTTGTAGGCACAGTGTGCGAGCCAGCTATCCGGTGTATGCCCATCGGGAACCCGGGTGCGGGGCAATCGTGGAGCGACGAGGCGCAGGTCGAAAGCACAGGAGGCTGCGAGGTCGCAGGCGTTATCAAGAGCATGTGGGTGGGCGCCGTGCAGCCGAGCCATTTCGGCGGGTGAGCGTAAAAAGGAACGATGGGCACCCAGGTGCGCTTGCGCCTCGTCGAGGGAGGTGCCCAGTCGGGTAGCAGCAAGGATGTCACCGAGTGCTTGCTTCAAGGGAGTAGACATGCGCGCGCCGGTCGTGGCAACGAGCTGCGTTCCACTTGCGCATGCAAGCTCCGCAAGCGTGTCTCCAACCTCGCTCTCATCCCCGCGCGCGGCCTGCCATTCAACAAGAATCTGGTCGCGCCCAAACGCGTCCACAAGTCCATCTAGGACTCGGCGTGCTGACACCGTTCCTCCAGCTCGCAGAGCACGCATGAGCGGACCGCGTCTGCCTCCCGTGAGGACGACGAGGTCGCCACCGGCTTCGCTCAGATTGACGAGGTCGTGGCGGGGATTGCGTTGCCCGGGTTCGGACAGTGCTCGATCGCTCATCGCTCCCACGAGATGCGCGTAGCCGCTGAGGCTGGCCGCCAAAATAGGAAGGCGCATCCCCGGATCTTCAGCTCCCGGAGCGAGTCCCCACCCCGGCGCAGATGAACCCGCAGCGATACCTCTCAGAGCGTCCGGTGCGAGCGTGAGCTCAGCTCCATACACGATCGGCAGGCCGACGTCGCGAGCTGCCATGGTTGTCTGAACCGTCGAATACATGCCATCAACGTCGAGAATCGCCAGGGCGTCAAGGCCCAGACGCGCAGCTTCGGCCACCATCTGCGCGGGTTCGTCGGTCCCGTCCAGGAAGGTGAAAGCGCTGTGCGCGTGCAGTTCTGCGTAGCGTTGCTCCGTGGTCACACACCCATCATATCGAACAAATGTTCGATTAAGTGGGAGGCTGCCTGCCCGCACACATACGCGTGTGTATCGAAGAGAGGCCACGCTCGTGGTCACAAACCGTATGCTGGGACCATGGAATCCATGCTTGCAGCGTCGCTTCGCTCCCCTGGCACACTCACTCTTGAGAAACGTCCTATCCCTGCGCTCGGTCCCCGAGACGCTCTTCTCGCCGTGGAGGCAACGACCCTGTGCGGCACCGACCTGCGCATCGCAACGGGACAAAAGACGAACGGCGTGACCCCGGGCGTCGTTCTCGGGCATGAAATCGCTGCGCGCGTATGGCGCATCGGAGACGAACTGACCGCAGGGGTTGACGTTCCCGCTCCGGGCACGCAGGTCGGCCTCGCACCCGAGATCGCGTGCGGACACTGCGACGCGTGTGTCAGTGGCCGGTCCAACGTGTGTGCGCGCATGCGCCTGTTCGGAACGGGAGTGGATGGAGGCCTCGCCGACCTCGTCCTTGTTCCCGAAGAAGCGCTGGCGTGCATTACCCCCGTCGCTCGCGAGATCACCCCGCCCCTCCTGGCGCTGGCGGAGCCGCTCTCATGCTGCCTGCGCGCCACAAGGCGTCTGCCAATCGACCCCGACTCCCGCGTTCTCGTGCTGGGAACCGGTCCGATCGGCCTCATCCACTGCGCGCTCGCGGCCTCCGCCGACGCGCGCGTCATGGCGTGCGGCCGAGCGGCGCGCCTCGCGCCCGCACGAGCGATGGGAGCCGAGTTGACAACCAGTGCCCAAGGTGAGGATCTTGTGCGCGAGGTCCTTGCGTGGACTGACGGTGTTGGAGCAGACGTCGTGATCATTGCCGTCGGCGACCCCGGCCTCGTCCCCGTTGCCATCCAGTGCGCGCGCATCGGCGGACATATTTCGTTCTTCGCCGGCTTCCCCGCCGGGGCCACGGCACAGGTCGATCCGAACCTCGTGCACTATCGCGAACTGACCGTCAGCGGCAGTGCAAACGCGACCCTTGACGACTACGCAAGTGCCGTCGACATGCTCTCAACCGGGAGCATCGACCTCTCACAGCTCGTCACGCACGAGTTTGCACTGTCCGACGTGAGTCAGGCCCTCGACGCAGTACGTACACGCGCCGGGCTAAAGATCGCCGTACGCCCGAACGGCATGGTCGGTCGTTAATCAAGAAGGCCGCGCAGATCTGCCTCGCTCAGGCGAGCGCCCGTACCCGTCCCGTTCATCACCGAGGAAATCAACTGACGTTTGCGATCCTGAAGCTCCACGACCTTCGCCTCAATCGTATCCGTCGCAACCATCCGATAGACGTTCACCTTCTTCGTCTGGCCGATGCGGTGCGCACGATCAATCGCCTGCTCCTCGGCAGCTGGGTTCCACCACGGATCCATGACGTACACATAGTCGGCTTCGGTGAGAGTCAAGCCCGAGCCGCCAGCCTTCAGCGAGATGAGGAAGACCTGGGCGCGCCCCGAGCGGAACTGCTCGATCACCTCAGTGCGACCACGCGTCGATCCATCAAGCTGTACGACGGAGATTCCACGACGCTCCAGCACGTGGCGAATACGTTCCAGGAATGAGGTGAACTGGCTAAACACGAGCGCCTGATGGCCCAACGGCACGATCTCGTCTAGGCGATCAGCCAGGTATTCAATTTTTGCCGACCCAACGTGCGCGTACGAGGACTCAACGAGGGCCGGGTCGAGCGCAAGCTGACGCAGCCTCGTGATCGACGCCAACACGCTCATCCTGTTCGCATCCACGTCTCGCAGCAGGTCGAGAATCCGCGCGCGCTCGCGGGCCAGGTATTGGTCGTAGATATGACGGTGTTCCTTACCCAGGTCAACGCGCACAATGTCGACGATCTTGTCAGGCAGGTCCGGAGCGACCTCCTCCTTCGTGCGCCGCAGGACGAAGGGCGCAACATAAGCCGTCAGACGCCCGAGCATCGCAAGATCCGCGCCATTTTCGATGGGCCTGCGCACCTGCTGCTGGAACGTCTCCCACGGGGGCAGGAGGCCGGGGCACGTCAAGGAAAGCAACGACCACAGGTCTCCCAGCGAGTTTTCGATGGGGGTACCCGACACCGCCAACTTCCAGGGCGACTCAAGATCGCGAAGCGCTCGATAGGTTGCGGTGCGAGGGTTTTTCACCGCTTGCGCTTCATCAATGACAACTCCACCGAGGTGCACCTGGTTCCACTGCTCCGCCTCCAGGCGGGCAAGCGTGTAGGAGGTAACGACGATATCCGCATCGACAACCTCCTCACCGATCGTTGTCCCACGGCGCGTGGCCGTTTCCGTCACCGCGCGCACGCGTAGATGCGGCGTGAAGGTGCGCGCCTGGTCTATCCACACGCCGACGACGGAGGTCGGCGCCACGACGAGAACGGGCGAGGGATCGCCAGCGGGTGCATGCGCTCGCAGCGCTGCCACGGCCGACAGGATCTGAACGGTTTTACCCAGGCCCATGTCATCAGCCAGAATTCCACCGATGCCACCGGACAGGCGAGCCGTCAACCACGCGTGCCCGCGCCGCTGATACGGGCGCAGGATCGAACTCAGCGATGGCACCGGTGGCACACCTCTATCCGCGGAGCCGTCGCGCAGCGGAGCAATCCGTGTCCTCCACGCATCGCTGATGCTCACGTGGTCGGATGCACTCGCGAATAGATCGACGACGCCGACCTGCATCGGCGTGAGCCTGACCCCCTCGCCGTCCCACCCCGCCAGGGTGCGCACCTCTTCGAGCAACGTCGCCAAGGATCGAATACGTTCGCCGTCGAGGCGTACCCACGTTCCCTCGACCTCGACGTAATCCTGCCCGTTGCCAATCGCTTCGAGCGCTTCGCGAACGCTGATCGTGACGCGTCCGAGGCGCAGGCGCACGTTGAGGTCAAACCAGTCACGCTCGGCTGGATCAACGCTCACATCGACATCGAAGCCGTCTTCTCGCACGTCGATGGCACGCACATCCTCCGCAACATCCCACACGAGGCCGTCCGGCCCCTCGATGTCGACAACCTGTTCCAAGAACGCAGGAACATGCCACGGCGACAGGCGCCCGGTTCGCGGCGGTGGTGTCCACAGATCCGCGTCCAGCGCGTGCCCCCACGACTCCACGCGCCGCACAATCTCAGCCACAGCCTCGTCGCCCACGCAGTGCGCCACGGGGGTTCGTGAGCGCGACCCGCCCTGCTCATACTCCGCCCACCAACGCACGACGACAGACTCTCCATCGCGGCGCACCGTTCCCACGAGAGAAACGTCGGGCCGCGCCTGGGCGTTAAAACTCCCATCGGAGGACGCCATCGAAAAACGCCGCAGAAGCGCCGGCAACCACGTTCCTCGAAACTCAGCGACGTCCGCCGAGGGAATATGCAGGGCACGGTCGAGAGGAAAACCGTCCAGCGTCGCCAGCCCCTCGATGCGCGCGATTCCGCGCCCTCCATCCAGCAACAGCACACTCGCGTCGCGGTCGATACGCGGCCTCGTGATCACCTCGTCTCCGTTACGCGCAACAACTCTGACGTCAAGGCCATCATCACCGGCACGCACATCAATGTCCGCATCCCACGTCGTATGAGACAGCACCGCCCGGTCGCGCGCCTCAGGTGAGGCATACAGCTCTACCCCGGCCCTCACAAGGCGCGCAAGCCACGCGTAAGCATGATTACCCAGCGAGCTAAGCGTCACTTCCGTACGCGAATGCCACGAACGTGATTCTCGAGACAGTCGGTAACCCTCGCGCATCAGCGAGACATGCGTCGGATCAAGACCATCGGTCACCGACGCCCACTGGGTTGCCGTCAGATCAAGCCACGAGGCGCGCTTCGTCGTCCACCCAGATGAGGAGCTTCGGCGCAACGGGATGAGAGATGGCTCGACCCCGGGATCATGCGCATCAACGACGAGGGCCAAGGGATCGCCGAGATGGTCGCGATCCCCACCCAGCATCTGCTCAAGAATCCGGCTCCATTCGGGCACGACGCGACGCTTTTCGCGAGCATCCTCACGTCCGACGATGAGCGTCGCGACCGTATGGGGACAGTCACTGCGCAGCGGGCATGCACACGCGAGAGAGGGACGCACAGCGCCCTGTGCGACGCGCACGCGATAGGTCAGCCCAGCTTCCTTCACGCGTGCTTCAGCTCGTTCCCCATCCTCGCTCCAGGAGAATTCACGCACTGCACCACTGCGCGCTAAACGCAAGCCGTTCGCCCAAGCCGCCGGACCAACGAGGGCCATCATGTCATCGTCCGACAGCGAGGCCAGCGTGTGCGACAGAGATACCATCCTTTCAGTCTACGGCACCCACCCATCCCCAGCACCGGCTCACTGGGCCAGTCCCTCGATCGCCCACTCCCCTTCCTTCCAGACGAGGAGAACGTCCCGTCCGTCCTCAAGCAGAGCCCTCATATAGGCGCGAGGTCTCTCCTGCGCCCACCACCGGCCTCCCACCGGCCAAGGCCCTTCCACGCGCGCGATAGCCGCGCGGCGCCCCCTCCCCGACACGGATTGCGAGACATCACGCTCGCTCACGAGGTAGGCGGGTGTGGCGCTCAAAGCCCCTCGGTGGTCCACACGCACATCGTCGAAGGCCCCCGATGTGCCAACGATCCTCACGCGCACAGGCTCGTCAAAAAGCGTCGCCGGAGGCTGGGCGATGCGTCCCTCCCACGCCCCCTCACACGAACGCAGGCGAGGCTCGCTACCCCATCTGGTCATCACAACACGGCTGCGCGGATCGTATCCGCCCTGTACCCGCGGAATCAGGAGAGAATCCGGCCCCGCCATCCCCTGGATACGCACGACGCTGCGCGAGACATCGCGCTCGCGGTCTGACCGCCCCCACAGTGCTGACGCACTGCGCCCCACCCGCGGATCACATGCGGTCACGCGTATACAGGTCACCGCGCCACTGGTCCCTTCAATACCCGAAGTCCACCCCGCGAGCGTCCATCGGACACGCAGCGCAACGTCGTCAGATGCGCACACGTCACATCCACTCCACGTGCGAGTGCGCTGTCCGCCCCCACCATCCTCCACATCGATGCGCAGGGTCTGCGAGACGAGCCCGCCCCGCCCCAGCCTCTGAGACAGATCTCGTGCGATGCGCCCAATGGGCACCATCATCGTATCGATGGATTCTCCACCCGCATCAATGGTGCACGCCATCGTGATGTCTGGTTGAATGCGCCCGGCCAGCGTGATGGCGCTGTCGCCTCCGGAGGCGAGATTCCAGAGTTGTTCACCGACGTCGCCAAAGCGCTCGCACACACGGCCTCGCCCCAGTGCGAGAAAATCCGCGCACGTGTGGACGCCTAAGCCTGTCAATAGCTCGATGGCGTCAGCCGCTCTATCAGCCATTGTGACAGGAACGGCCCACAGGGCACGATGTAACGGGATGCGCCCCAGGAATAATTGGTTTTCTCCGGCAGGAACAATGCGTCCCTCGCGCGCCGCCTCCAGGGATGCGACCGGACCATCGGCGATGCCAACAAAACATTCAACACCGACGGCCTCCTCGATCGCCGACACCAGAGCCGAGGCGGCGACCTCCTCATTCCCATGCCAACGGGCGGGTCCGCGCGCCCGGCACCTGGCCACCCCGGGGCGTACGCACTCCACCCCAGCCGCTACTGAATCGAAAGCATCGACAACGGCGCTAAACGCTCTGGCCTCGCGATCAGGGTCGCGAGGCAAACAGATGAGATCGGGACACACATACGTCGCCTCTCGTATGCTCATTCCGCTCCTGACTCCGGCGCTCCGAGCAGCGCCGCTGGCAACCTCGATGCGTTCGCTATGTACGACGGCCCCAGCGCCACCCGGTGGCAGATCGACCACGAGGCAGTGGACGGGCCAATCGGGTACCCACACCACCATGTCGCGCACCTAGACCACCAGCCGCATCCGTTGACGCGCCGCATTGCGAGAGAACCCCGGCCAGGGGCGCAGTGTCACAATGGTACGCCCCATCGATCGGGCCCGAGCCGCCAGGGCCCGCTGTTGTGCACTGGATAGTTCAGGAACATCGAGGCAGACAACATCGCAGGCCTCTATCAGAAGGGAACACAGGTCCCCCACCTGGTGATCTTTCCCCGCGTTTAGCACCAGCACACGGTCGAGGTCCATCCCCTGCTGCGAGGCCCATTCCCAGCCGATATTCCCCACTCCACACACGCCAATCCACCCCTCGGAGGGACAAACATCGATCAGCAAGCGGATGAGTTCAGCCCTGCCCGTCGGCCCCAGAAGGACAGGAGAAATCCCCGCCTGCGCACGCTCGACATCGTCACGCGCTCGCAGGCCAACAGCCTGTTCGGCACGGTTCAACACGTCGCGCGCCGCGAGCAGACGCGCGTGCGCATCGGTCATAACTCCCCCTCCCAATAATAGAACATGTGTTCGATATCGGAAGTGTAGAACCCCGCTCACACATCTGCGTCCCGAACGCCGATCGAGCGCGAATAGGTCACAATGGAGGCATCGCGAAAAGGAGAAGGCATGAATATCGACCAGCGCCCACTCGCCCCCAGCCCCTACGACGGCCTGAATGTCCCCACGTTCACACTGTCATCGACCGTTCTCACCGACGGTGCGCCGATGCCGACGTCGGCGACAGCCGATGCAGGTTCCCTTTCTCCGGATCTCGCATGGCATGGCTTCCCGCAGGAAACAGCAAGCTTCATGCTGACCTGCTTCGACCCGGACGCCCCGATTCCCTCGGGATGGTGGCACTGGGCAATCCTCGATATCCCCGCATCGATGACTCACTTAGAGGCGGGGGCCGGAGCGTCCGACCTCATGCTGGATGGTCCAGCGTTCCACCTGCGCGGCGACGCGGGCGAGGCCTCCTACTTCGGAGCTGCTCCCCCGCCTGGCGACCGCCCGCACCGCTACGTGTTCGCGGTGCATGCTCTTAATACGGATACGCTCGGGCTCGATGACGATGCGACTCCAGCCATGGCCTCGTTCGTAGCGCTTGAGCACATAATCGCGCGCGCGACCCTGACCGTTACTCACCAGGCCTGAGGATTATGCTGCACATTATTTTTTGGGAGCCGGAAATCCCCGGGAATACGGGCGCTGCAATCCGTCTCTCGGCATGTACCGGGTCCATGCTGCACCTGGTCAAGCCGCTGGGCTTTGATATGGACGACGCGAAGCTTCGCCGTGCCGGCTTGGATTACCATGACCTCGCGCACGTCATGGTGCACGAGAGTCTGGATGAAGCCCTCGCTCAGGTACCGGGACGCATCTGGGCGCTCACAGGCCACGCCACCACCATGTACGCCGACATCTCCTACGCCGATGGCGACGGCCTCCTCTTTGGCCGCGAGTCGGTCGGTCTGTCCGAGGAGGCGATGAATCACCCCCGCGTCGAGGACCGCGTGCGCATCCAGATGGTTGATGGCGTACGCTCTCTCAACCTGGCAAACTCCGCGTCCATCGTCCTGTACGAGGCGTGGCGTCAGCTCGGTTTTCCGGGTGGCATCTAGCCCTCAACGGACATAAAAGAAGCGAGGCCCAGGCCGGATGAATCCGCCGGGCCTCGCTCACTACAGGCCACCTCTCAGCAAGGCCTGAGCTCAGTCAGCCCTCCACGGAGCAGAAGGACGCTCCACCTGCTCTGCAAGGGAGACAATCCTGCGGGGATTCGAACGCCACATCCACACCAGGCCGATAACCGAGACGATGAGGGGCGCGTAATAGAAATCCACGCCAAAACCGGTCCATGCAGAACGGGCCGAATTCAGTTCGTCAAGGCCGAGGGACGCGACCCACAAAATAACTGGGATAGCAATCGACAGCGTAATTGTCGCCCAGCCAACCAGACGCATGCGCCGCCCATTGTGTGTCAAAGCCGTCGCAGCAATGAGGTAGTCGACACCGGCAAGGAGTGCAACGATCCGCGGTCCCCAGGGCTGACCCTGGGCATGAAAGAGATCGAGAATAGCCGTCACAAAAATCCAGGCTCCCAGGACCCAGAACAAAGCGATAATGATGCGGCCAAGTCCAAGCGACGGCGGGCGCTGATCGCGCACACCGACGGCCTCGTTCGTTGCGTCATGTCCATGCACGTTATCGATCCTACCGAGGCCGCGCACACCCCGCATCGCATCAACAAAGCACCCTTAACAAGAGGGTGTCATGTGGCCTGATACACCGGGATGAAACACCGAGCTTCAAGACAGCAATGCGCAAACGTGGGACAATAGGCCTATAAGGACCGTGAGGCCCGCCATGAAAACAACCATCTGAGCTCCGGCTCATCAACGAGGAGTTTTAAACCTTGAGCGAATCGACCTACGACATCGTCATTCTGGGTGCGGGTTCCGGCGGCTACGCGACCGCCCTGCGCGCTGCGCAGCTCGGAATGAAGGTCGCCCTCATCGACGGCGATAAGGTGGGCGGCACCTGCCTGCATCGCGGCTGCATTCCCACGAAGGCATACCTGCACGCCGCAGAGACGGCCGAAGCCGTTCGCGAGTCCGCCAAGTTCGGCGTTTCTTCCACCTTTAACGGTATCGACATGGCTCAGGTCGGCAAGTACCGCGACTCGGTCATCTCCGGCCTCTACAAGGGCCTGCAGGGCCTGCTCAAGTCCCGCAACGTCGAGGTCATCTCCGGCTGGGGCCGCCTCGCCGACGCGAATACCATTGAGGTAGGCGGCCAGCGCATCACTGGCCGCAATATCGTTCTGGCGACCGGCTCCTACTCGCGTTCGATCCCCGGGCTCGAAATCGGCGGCCGCGTAATCTCCTCCGATCAGGCGCTCCAGATGGATTGGGTTCCCTCCTCTGTCGTGATTCTCGGCGGCGGCGTCATCGGCCTTGAGTTTGCTTCCGTGTGGCGCAGCTTCGGCGCTGAGGTCACGATCATCGAAGCCCTGCCCCACCTCGCCAACAACGAGGACGAGGCCATCTCCAAGCAGCTCGAGCGCGCCTACCGCAAGCGCGGCATCAAGTTCCACACGAACACCCGCTTCGCCTCGGCTACGCAAAACGAGCAGGGCGTGCACGTTCAAACCGAAGACGGCAAGGCTTTCGATGCTGACGTCCTCCTGGTTGCCGTCGGCCGCGGCCCGGTCACCGAAGGCCTGGGCTACGAGCAGGCCGGAATTACGCTGGACCGTGGCTTCGTGATCACCAACGACCGCCTGCACACCGGCGTTGGCAACATCTACGCGGTTGGCGACATCGTCCCCGGCCTCCAGCTCGCTCACCGCGGCTTCATGCAGGGCATCTTCGTCGCCGAAGAGATTGCTGGCCTGAACCCGACGATGCAGGCGGATATCAACATCCCGCGCGTGACCTTCTGCGAGCCGGAGATCGCCTCTGTCGGCATGACCGAAAAGCAGGCACGTGAAAAGTTTGGCGATCAGGTGCGTACGGTCGAGTACAACCTCGCTGGAAACGGAAAGTCGTCTATCCTGGCCACGTCGGGCATCATCAAGCTGGTCTCGGTTGAGGGCGGTCCGATCGTGGGCTTCCACGGCATCGGCGCGCGCATCGGCGAACAGATTGGTGAGGGCGAGCTCATGGTGAACTGGGAGGCTTACCCCTCTGACGTCGCTTCCCTCATCCACGCGCACCCCAGCCAGAATGAGTCGATTGGCGAAGCGGCTATGGCACTGGCCGGTAAGCCGCTCCACGTCCACAACTGACCGAAATTTTTTATAGGAGAACACACATGGCAACTTCAGTGACCATGCCCGCTCTGGGCGAATCCGTCACCGAGGGCACCGTCACCACGTGGCTGAAGCAGGTCGGCGACACCGTCGAGCTCGATGAGCCCATCGTTGAGGTGTCCACGGATAAGGTCGACTCCGAGGTCCCCTCCCCCGTGGCCGGCGTCCTGCTGGAAATCCTGGTCCCCGAGGATGAGACCGTCGAGGTCGGCACCGAGATCGCTCGCATTGGCGATGCATCCGAGGTCTCGGCCGCTCCCGCTACCCCTGCAGCCGCTCCCGTTCAGGCTCCCGCTGCCCCCGCAGCCGCACCTGCAGCCCCGGTACCTGCTGCTGCCCCTGCTGCGTCTCCCGCGCAGGGCACCGAGGTGCGCATGCCCGCTCTGGGCGAATCCGTCACCGAGGGCACCGTCACCACGTGGCTGAAGTCCGTGGGCGACGCCGTCGATGCCGATGAGCCGCTGCTTGAGGTCTCCACGGATAAGGTCGACTCCGAGGTCCCCTCCCCCGTCGCCGGCTTCCTGGCAGAAATCCGCGTTCCCGAGGACGAGACCGTCGAGGTCGGTACCGTCGTCGCGATCATTTCTTCGTCGGCTCCCTCTGCTGCTCCCGCGGCCGAGGCGGCTGCCCCGGCCGCACCGGCCGCACCCGTGGCGCCTGCTGCTCCCGCCGCACCGGCCGCTCCGGTTGATCCCTTCCCGAACGCGTCGACGCTGGCACAGACGGCTTCCGCCGCTCCTGTCGTTGAAACACCCGTTGCCGTGACCGGCTCCGCCTACGTCACCCCGATCGTTCGTAAGCTCGCCCGCGAGCTCGGCGTCGATCTGGCGACCGTGTCGGGCACGGGTGTCGGCGGCCGCGTTCGCCGCGAGGATATCGAGGCTGCCGCCGCTGCCGCCCGCGCTGCCGTTGCTGCTCCCGCCGCACCGGCTACCCCTGCCGCTCCCGCCGCACCGGCCACCGCTGTTCGCGAGCCTTCGCCGCTGCGTGGCACGACCGAGAAGATGTCGCGTCTGCGTCAGACGATCGCTCGTCGCATGGTCGAATCGCTCCAGACTGCCGCTCAGCTGACCACGGTCATTGAGGTTGACGTCACCAAGGTCGCCGCTGTTCGCGCGCGCTCGAAGGATGCCTTCCTGGCTAAGCACGGCACAAAGCTGACCTTCCTGCCCTTCTTCGTCAAGGCTGCAACGGAAGCTCTTGCCTACCACCCGAAGATCAATGCGACTATCAACGACAAGGAGGTCACGTACTTCGATCACGAGCACGTGGGTATTGCCGTTGACACGCCGCGAGGTCTGCTGGTTCCCGTCATCAAGAACGCCGGTGACAAGGACATCGCTGGTATCGCAGCATCGATCAACGACCTGGCTGCTCGCACCCGCGACTCGAAGATTGGCCCGGATGAGCTGTCCGGTTCCACGTTCACCGTGACGAACACCGGTTCGGGCGGCGCCCTCTTTGACACCCCGGTCCTCAACATGCCGGAGACTGCGATCATGGGTGTTGGCACGATCGTGAAGCGCCCCGTGGTCATGAAGGGCGCCGATGGTGGTGACGTCATCGCTATTCGCTCGATGGTGTACCTGTCGCTGTCCTACGACCACCGCCTGGTGGACGGTGCGGACGCCTCTCGCTTCCTGATGGATGTGAAGAAGCGTCTCGAGGAAGGCGCGTTCGAGGCCGACCTGGGTCTCTGATCACCGCTTTATCACCTGTGATGGGGTGGGTCTGCGTAGCAGGCCCACCCCATCAGTATGTGACACTAGCCAGCAGAACCCGTCCCCGTGGTGCTCTGCCCATCGTCTGGGGCCACCGGCTCAGCCTTCACGACTTTGCGCGACACGGGATCAACGCGGATAACGAGATCTGTCACTTCTGGTATATCGCGGTTTTCGCATCCGTTCGCGCGGCACACCTGAGACGACTGGACGGTGAGTGTTGCCCCCACATCGATTGCGCCCTGCTCACAGGAGAGCACAGCGACATTGTCAATAGTCGAAGAGAGAGCCGCGACGCGAACCCCTTGCGAGCGCATCGTGTCGATTCGGCTCGTATCCTGCTCGAGCAGTTCGCCGCCGAGTACCGACTGAAGGGCGGAGGCGTCACCGTCCACAACCGCACGATCGCGCGTCGCAATTGCACGGCTAATAAGGTCGGTGAGAACGGTCGGTTCGCACATGCTCGACGCTGCGGGCGAAGCACTGCGCGCGCCCGATGATTGTGTGCCGGGAGCACTGTCTCTGCCCTGTGATGTGCCGCGCCACGTCCCATACGCCATGATGGCCAGACCGGTAATGATCACAACAAGGCCGCCGGCGAGAATACTCACCCGCCCCCACCTCCTGATTCGCGGTGCCTTGCTGCGATGCCCCGCGCCCGGCGAGGAATCGTCGTTGTCATGGTCAGTCACCGTCTCTTCGCGCAGCGCAGCAGCCCGTAGTTGTGCAATCACACGCTCGGGATCGACAGGCTCGCGCAGGATGACGTGTTCATCTGCTTCGGCAACCGTTGGGGTTGCACCTGATTGTCCCGAAGAAGCGCTATCGAAACCTAAATGATCCAGTTCCTCCTCCATGCTCAGCAGTGCCGCGATCTGACGAAGACACTGTCGGTCTCCCGCCGTCCCTGATGTCTCGAGACTCCACCCGGGAGTCCCTTCGCCGTCACTGATTTCGTCGATGAGGTCGATGATGACGGCTCGACCTTCGGGGGTGATGATGATGTTCGTTGGCGTCAGATCCCCGTGCACGATTCCCGCGGCATGTAACGCGCTGACGCCAGCCGCGATCCCGTGAACGATCTGACGCCGCGTTGCGATCGGGCGGAGGTCAGCCGAACCGAGTTCAGAATCGAGAGTTCGTCCGCGCACATAGTCTTCGATGATTGCCCACCGGCCGTCATCCGAGCGCACGACATCGCGCAGCGCAACAACATGACGCGAACTGATGGATGCCCACGCCTTCCAGCGAGCGAGGTTCTGCTCACCGTCACGGGGGGAACGTAAAGCGACCAACGCATCGCCTGCTTCGGTGCGCGTTCTCCACAATGGACCGTTGCTCCCGATATGGAAGACCTGTCCGATCTCGTATCCGCAGATTTTCATGATCCCATTGTCCAAATCCACATAATGTGATGCAACTCATTTTATAAAGTACCTGGTCGGACGGGAGCGCTTTTACTTCTCTCCTCTGCGTAGAATAATGTCGCTATGAGTGAATCGAATCCCCCCGCTAAGAGGCGCTTCTATCAGAATATCCTCGATGCGTACCGCCTGACCGCACGCACGTACCCTGCGCTCCCGTGGATGCTTCTCGGAACAGCCGCTGTGGTGATCGCTATCTTCATGCTGGTGGCCTGGCTATCGAACACATCGTGGATTGGCTGGCTTGTCGTTGGCCTGATGGGTTCACTGACCGCAGCTCTTGCCCTTCTCAGCTTCCTGGCACGCCGCGCCCTGTTCTCACAGGTCGAAGACACTGCCGGAGCCGTCAAGGTCGCCCTGTCCCAAATCCAGCGGGGCTGGGTCATCCCCGAGCAGCCTATTGCGTTTACCCGCGAGCAGGATCTCGTCTGGCGCATCGTTGGACGCGCCGGCATTGTTCTCATTTCCGAGGGTCCGGCCTCGCGCGTTCGCCCGCTTCTGCAAGCGGAAACAAGGCGCGTGACCAAGGTGATGCGCAACGTCCCAGTTCATCAGATCCAGGTGGGACGCGAGGATGGGCAGATCGCCCTCAAGGATCTCCAGCGCGAGCTGCGTAAACTCAAGAACGTCCTGACCCCCGAAGAGGTCCCCCAGGTTTCCGCGCGCATCAACGCTCTACGCTCGGGCGAGCCGCCAATCCCGAAGGGGATCGATCCGCTTCGCGCTAAGCCGTCGCGCCGCGCACTGCGCGGCAACTGAACAACCGTTCCAAGTGGGCAAGCACTGAGTGCTTGCCCACTTGTGTATCCACCATCCGAGACGATCACGTAATGCATACTATGCATATGGTTGCATATTGAGTACATAGTTTCGCTGACACACGGATACCGAGGAACATAATCATGCATACGAAGACAATTTTCGCCACACTCGCCATAGCCAGTGCCGTGACAGCCCTGACGGCGTGCGCGGACCCAACAACGAGCACGAGCTCGGGAGGTGCGACAACGAGCACGAGCTCGGGAGGTGCGACAACGACCGCGACCGCATCGAGCGCGACCTCATACGATATTTCCTCTATCCCCACAGTCAACGAGATCGCAGCACTTGTCCCCGACGATGTCAAAAAGCGGGGCATCCTGCGCAACGGGGCCTCCACCGGTTATGCCCCTGCTGAGTACATGGATACCGACGGACAGACGCCGATCGGCTACGACATCGATATCAATAAGGCACTCGCACAGGTGATGGGCCTCAATACTGGAGAGACGAAGCACTCCGAGTTCCCAACGATCATTCCTACCCTTGGAACAAAGTTCGATGTCGGCATTTCCTCTTTCACCATCACGACTGAACGGGAACAGCAGGTCAACATGGTGTCCTACCTGAACGTCGGATCTGCATGGGGTGTCGCCACCGGTAATCCAAAGAACTTCAATCCCTCCGATCCGTGCGGGACGACGATTGCCGTCCAGACCGGAACAGCCCAGGAGGAATATGCGGCCACACTGTCGGACGAATGTGTCGCAGCAGGAAAGGGGAAGATCACCATCATGCCCCACGAGCTTCAGACCGACATCGCCACCAAACTCATCGGCGGACAGTATGATGCGACGCTCGCCGACTCGACCGTCATTGGCTACACGAGCACCCAGTCGGGCGGCAAGATCGAACAGATCGGCGAGACCTTCGAATCTGCACCTCAGGGCATCGCGGTCGCAAAGGATGATACCCAGCTCACCGAAGCAGTCCAGAAGGCGATGCAGTACCTGATGGATAACGGCTACCTGACAGATATCCTGGCCACCTACGGCGCCGATAATGCGGCTCTCACAACTGCAGAACTGAACCCCAGCGTCAACTGACTCGTGACACACCACGCATAATATGCATTTATATGCATATGGGTGCATAATGGTAGCAATCACGGGCTTAGGCCCACTCCCATCGGAAGGCACATCATGACCATCTCGAAGGCCCACGCCCTCATCGCACTCGCAGCTGCCGCTGCCCTGCCGCTCACCGCTTGCGCAGACCCGACGTCGACCAGCTCCTCGACCAGCGGCTCGGACACATCGGCAACCACCGCAGCCACGACCTCGTACGACGTGTCGAAGATTCCGACCGTCGACGAGATCGCTGCCCTGGTTCCAGACGAAGTGAAAGCACGCGGCACGCTGCGAAATGGCGCGTCTGCCGACTACGCCCCTGCCGAATTCCTCGGTGACGACTCGCAGACTCCGCAGGGATACGACGTCGACATCAACAAGGCGCTGGCCAAGGTCATGGGCCTCAGTGAGGGAACGACCAACCACGCGGAGTTCCCGACGATCATCCCAGCACTGGGCACCAAGTTCGACGTCGGCATCTCCTCCTTCACGATTACCTCCGAGCGCGAGGAGCAGGCAAACCTGATTGCTTACGTCCAGGTGGGCTCCGCATACGGCGTCGCTGCGGGCAACCCGAAGAACTTCGATCCGACCAACCCCTGTGGCAAGACGATCGGTGTGCAGACCGGTACCGCGCAGGAAGACTACGCGACCGAGCTGTCGGACAAGTGCGTTGCCGACGGCAAGGGCAAGATCACCATCATGCCGCACGACCTGCAGACCGACATTGCTACGAAGGTCATTGGCGGCCAATACGACGCCACCTTAGCCGATTCGACTGTCATCGGTTACACCGCAAATCTCTCGAGCGGCAAGATCGAGCAGGTCGGTGACGTCGTTGATTCAGCGCCGCAGGGCGTGGCCGTCAGCAAGAACGATGAGCAGCTGACCCAGGCCATCCAGAAGGCCATGCAGTACCTGATGGACAACGGCTACCTCAAGGACATCCTGACCACCTATGGTGCTCAGGACGCCGCCCTGACCACCGCCGAGCTGAACCCGGCGACGAACGACTGAGGATCTCATGGCAACAATCAAAGACGGCGTTGAGCTGATCGACGCGAAACCGGTTCCGCGCCCCGGGAGGTGGGCGAGCGCAATCGTCGCCGCGATTCTCGCAGCGATGGCCGCCCACGCGCTCATCACGAACACGAACTTCCAGTGGCAGGTCGTTTTCCAGTGGCTGTTCTCGCGTTCGATCTTGCAGGGCGTGCTCTTCACGATTGTTCTGACGGTCCTCGCGATGGTGGTCGGCACCGCGCTGGCGATCACGATGGCGATTATGCGTCAGTCCGTGAACCCGGTCTTGCGCTGGGTTGCGATGGCCTACATCTGGTTCTTCCGCGGAACTCCAATCTACACGCAGCTGATTTTCTGGTCGCTGCTGCCCACGCTGTATCCGACGCTGTCTTTCGGGGTGCCGTTCCTCGGATCATTGTGGGGTTGGGAGCTGAGCTTCGATACGGCCACCTATTTCACGCCGTTCTGGATGGCTTTCATCGGCCTGGGCCTGAACGAAGGTGCCTACCTGGCTGAGATCATGCGCGCCGGCCTGTTGAGTGTCTCGAAAGGCCAGTGGGAGGCTGCCACCGCTCTGGGCATGCCGCGCGGAACGATCTTCCGCCGCATTATCCTACCGCAGGCGATGCGCGTGATTGTCCCGCCGATTGGCAATGAGACGATTTCGATGCTCAAGACGACCTCCCTGGTCTCGGCGATTCCCTTCACCCTTGAGCTCACGTTCATTGCGCGTCAGCGCGGCCAGGCGACATTTGCGCCCGTGCCTCTCTTGATTGCGGCAGCGATCTGGTATCTCGTTATCACGAGCCTGCTGATGTGGATTCAGTCCTTCATTGAGAAGTACTACGGCAAGGGTTTCGAGCGCCGCGACAATGCTGGAACTGGCTCCCCCACCACCTCCGCGAGAGACGACGGGGATCATGAGGACAAGGCCTCCAAGCTCAAGTTTTTGGATGTGACACCATGACGACCACAACACCCATGGTCTCCGTGCGCGGAGTCCACAAGTTCTTCGGCGACCTGCATGTCCTGCGGGGTATTGACCTGGATATCGCTCAGGGTGAGGTATGCGTGATCCTCGGCCCATCTGGCTCCGGCAAGTCAACGCTCCTGCGTTGCCTGAACATGCTCGAGGACATCAGTGCTGGACGAGTCTTCGTCGACGGGGAGTTGCTCGGTTACCGCGAGGACGACAATGGCGTGCTGCATGAGCGTCGCGACAAGGAGATCGCTGCCCAGCGTTCCCGCATCGGCATGGTGTTCCAGCGCTTCAACCTATTCCCGCATATGACGGCTCTCGAAAACGTCATGGAGGCTCCGATCCAGGTCCTGAAGCGCTCGAAGAGCGAGGCACGCGAGCAGGCACTCGAGCTCCTCGATCGTGTGGGTCTGGCTGATCGCGGGGACCACTATCCCGCCGAGCTCTCGGGTGGCCAGCAGCAGCGCGTGGCCATCGCCCGTGCGCTGGCGATGGATCCGGAGATCATGCTCTTTGACGAGCCGACCTCCGCGCTTGATCCCGAGCTTGTCGGCGAGGTCCTCCAGGTGATGCAGGATCTTGCGGCGTCCGGCATGACGATGGCTGTCGTTACCCACGAGATCGGTTTTGCCCGTGAGGTGGCGGATCAGGTGGTCTTCATGGACGGCGGCGTGATCGTTGAGGCCGGCGCTCCCGCCGAGGTCATCGACAACCCGCAGTCGGAGCGTACCAAGGAGTTTTTCTCCAAGGTACTCTGATCCTCATTCGACGAGGCCGGGGCTGGGCTATCCCAGTCCCGGCCTTTGTCGTACCCGCGGTGCCTCGACCGTGGTGCGCAGATGTCGCGCCGTCAGGTCAGGGTGACGAGGTCGAGGTAGCTGTCGTCCCACAGGTCCTCGTCGGCGTCGGGAAGAAGTAGGACACGCTCGGGGTTGAGGGCCGTGACAGCGCCCGGATCGTGGGTGACAAGGATGACGGCACCCTCATAGTCGCGCAGGGCTGCGAGGATTTCTTCGCGCGATGCGGGGTCAAGGTTGTTGGTTGGCTCGTCGAGCAGCAGGACGTTGGCTCCTGAGACGACGAGCGTTGCAAGGGCGAGACGTGTCTTCTCGCCACCGGACAGGACAGACACGGGTTTGTCGACATCGTCGCCCTGGAAGAGGAACTGTCCGAGGATGTTACGCACGTGGGTATCGTCGAGCGTGGGGGCGGCCTCAGCCATGTTTTCGCGGATTGTGCGACTGTCGTCGAGGGTCTCATGCTCCTGTGCATAGTATCCGAGCTTGAGCCCGTGGCCTGGCACGACGCGTCCCGAGTCCGGTTCTTCGATGCCGGAGAGGAGACGCAGTAGCGTCGTCTTTCCAGCGCCGTTAAGTCCGAGGACGACGACTTTGGAGCCGCGGTCGATGGCGAGATCGACGCCTGTGAAAACTTCGAGCGATCCATACGACTTGGAGAGGCCTTTGGCGGTCAGGGGAACACGCCCGGAGGGAGCGGGGTCCGGGAAACGCAGGCGCGCCACCTTTTCCTGTGCGACCTCCTGACCGGCCTGGGCGAAGAGCTCCTCGGCGCGGCGTAGCATCTGCTGAGCGGCCACAGCCTTCGTCGCCTTTGCGCGCATCTTTTCACCCTGTGCCTTGAGATGCTCGGCTTTCTTCAAAGCATTGGCGCGTTCTTTCCGGCGCCGCCGCTCGTCTTCCTCACGCTGCTTGAGGTATGCCGCCCACCCGAGGTGGTAGATGTCGATCTGAGCACGATTCGCATCAAGATAGAACACCTGGTTGACCGTGTCACCGAGGAGCTTGACGTCGTGGGAAATAATCATGACGCCACCGGGGAACGTCTTAATCCAGTCGCGCAGCCAGATGATTGAATCGTGGTCGAGGTGGTTCGTGGGCTCATCCAGGAGGAGTACATCGGCGTTGGAGAAGAGCACGCGCGCGAGTTCAACGCGGCGGCGCTGGCCGCCCGAGAGCGTGTCGAGGGTCTGGCCGAGGACGCGGTCCTCGAGACCGAGGGAATGGGCGATCTGCGCCGCTTCGGCGTTGGCGGCCCACCCTCCGGAGTTCGTGAACTGCTGGTCGAGTTTGACGTAGCGTTCCATGGCGCGCTGCTGCCGGGTGCCCTCGGTCGTCGACATCTCATGTTCGGCCTTGCGAATGCGCGCGATGATCGAATCAATGCCGCGCACGGAAATAATGCGATCCCGGGCCTTCATCTGAGGGTCACCCACGTGCGTATCCTGAGCGAGGTAGCCGACGGTGCCGTTGGAGGTGATCGTTCCCGTGTGCTCGGCGGCGCCTCCGCGATCAGCCTCGCCTGCGAGGAGGCGCATCGTCGTGGTCTTACCGGCGCCGTTACGGCCGACGAGGCCGATGCACATGCCTTTATCGATTCGGAAGCTCGCGTGGTTGACGAGCTCGCGGGCACCGATACGCAATGAGAAATCCTGGACGTTAATCACCCTCCAAGAGTAGAGGGAGGGGTGCCTGTGGGCGAATCAACCCACGCCGGCACCCCTCCCGATGCGCGCAACGGCACGGTCAGCAGGCACAATGGATGTTGGGTATCACCCTTTCTTTGAGTCAATCTGCGAGGTTTTCATACCATGTCCGACAGCCCCATTCCGTCTGGATCGGCGCGCCCTACGCGCGCCCTTGACATCATCTCCGTCGCCTTCGTGGCACTGCTGCTCATCTCCAATATCGCCGCGACCAAGGCGTTTATGCTGGGCACGTCCACGCACTATCTCATTTTTGACGGAGGTGCGGTCCTCTTTCCGCTGACGTACATCATCGGCGATGTGCTCTCGGAAGTGTACGGATTTGCACGCGCGCGGCGCGTCATCATCATGGGTTTTGTCGCCTCGTTCCTCGCATCCCTGACCTTCTTTATCGTCCAGTACCTGCCCCCCGCGCCCGATTACGACAACCAGGAGGCGTTCGCCGCGGTTCTCGGCGTCGTGTGGCGCGCAGTCGTGGCATCTCTCGCCGGTTACCTGGCTGGCCAGCTCCTTAACTCCTACGTGCTTGTGTGGATCCGTCGTCGCTGGGGAACAAAGCACCTGTGGGCCCGACTCATCGGCTCGACGGTCGTCGGCGAGGCCGCGGATACCATTCTGTTCTGCACGATCCTGTTCTACGGTGAGATGACGCTGGGTAACTTCATCAACTACACGGTCACCGGGTACTTCTACAAGGTCCTCCTGGAAGTCATTCTTCTTCCCGTCACCTATCCGGTGATCGCCGCCATCCGTCGTACCGAAGGGCTGAAGAAGGACGAGGTCTTTGATCGATGACCGATAACTGGCTCTCCTCCCCTGCTGCTGAGCAGCTCACGCCGTTCGAAGCCCCGGCCTCGTCGGGCGGTCACTGCCCTGACCGCGGATTTACGATCGGCACACGTCTGGACGCGCACGGCGGTTTGGGACGAACCGGCGTCGTTCATACCGCGCACGGCGATATTCGCACCCCCGCGTTCATCCCCGTCGGCACCAAGGCAAACGTCAAGGCACTGACCCCCGAAATGGTACGTGGTCTGGGTGCCCAGGCCGTGCTGGCTAATGCTTATCACCTCTATCTCCAGCCCGGATCCGACATCGTCGACGAGGCGGGCGGTTTCGGCCAGTTCATGAACTGGTCGGGCCCCACGTACACCGATTCTGGCGGTTTCCAGGTGTTGTCGCTGGGCGCCGGCTTCAAGAAGGTGTTGTCGCAGGAGTTCTCCGGTCGAGCCGACCCAACAGATCCCGCCGTGCAGATGCAGGCGATCAAAGCCTCGAACGCGGTTGTCGATAACGACGGTGTGATCTTCTCCAGCCATATCGATGGGTCGAAGCACCGTTTCAACCCCGAGGTGTCGATGGGCATCCAGCACCAGCTCGGTAGCGACATCATGTTTGCGTTTGACGAGCTCACAAGCCTCCTTCACCCGCGCTCGTACCAGGAGGAATCGCTCGAGCGCACGCACGCATGGGCTGCCCGCTGCCTTGCCGAGCACAAGCGCCTCACCGAGGAACGCTCCCAGAAGCCGTATCAGCAGCTCTGGGGCGTCATTCAGGGTGCTCAGTGGGAGGATCTGCGTCGTCACGCGGCTCGCACAATGGCCAACATGGAAGTCGATGGTCAGCGATTCGACGGATTTGGCGTGGGCGGTGCGCTCGAGAAGGAAAACCTCGGCATGATCGTGTCGTGGGTGTGCGAGGAGCTCGGAGAGGATCGTCCTCGCCATCTCCTGGGGATCTCCGAACCCGAGGATCTTTTTGCGGGTGTCGCAGCGGGTGCGGACACCTTCGATTGCGTGAATCCGTCGCGCGTCGCGCGCAACGCCGCGATCTACACCCCCGATGGTCGATTCAACATCACGAATGCGCGTTTCAAGAGAGATTTTACGCCGCTCGTCGATGGCTGTGGATGTTACACCTGCACCCACTACACGCGGGCATATATCCATCACCTGTTCAAGGCGAAGGAAATCCTGTCGGCGACGCTTGCCACCATTCACAACGAGTGGTTCACGCTGCGCCTCGTGGACGCTATCCGCGCCTCGATTGAGGATGGTTGTTTCGATGAGTTCCGTTCCGAGATGCTCGGCCGCTACGAAGCTGGTCGACGCCGCTAACTCCTGGGAGTAGTCATGAGCTTCAACGACAATATCCACTTGGATCCGTCCCGTGTCGCCACCTCGGGAGCGGGACGCAAGATTGCAGGGGCCGGCGGTGGATCGATTCTCGGTGTCCTGCTGATCCTCGGTTTTTCCTACTTCACGGGAATCGATCTCACGAGTCTCCTGTCATCGTCACCGCGGACCTCCTCCTCATCCTCCTCGTCGGTGGATGTGTCATCGTGTCAGACAGGAAAGGATGCAAACGAGCGCGTCGAGTGTCGAATGGTCGCGACCGCACAGTCTCTTGACGCCGTCTGGAAGACGCAGCTGGCCGATCAGGGGACCGGCGTGACCTACGAGCTTCCTGACTTTCAGATCTTCACGGATTCGGTTTCGACCGCCTGTGGGAACGCGACGAGCGCCGTTGGTCCGTTCTATTGCCCCGGAGATTCGACCGTGTACCTGGACCTCGGTTTCTTTAACGACATGGTCTCGCAGTACGGCGCCTCCGATTCGGTCCTTGCTCAGGAGTACGTCGTTGCTCACGAGTGGGGCCACCACATCCAGAATCTCCAAGGTGTGTTCCGCGCTCACGACACTCGTGAGACGGGCGCTCAGGGGGCGGGCGTGCGCTCGGAGCTTCAGTCGGACTGCTATGCGGGCGTGTGGATGCACTGGGCGTCGAATACGCCCGATCCGTCGACGGGTACGCCCTATCTGAAGACGCCGACCACCGATCAGATTCGCGGCGCCCTTCAGACCGCGCAGGCGATCGGCGACGACCGCCTCCAAACCAAGTACCAGGGTTTATCCAATCCCGAGAGCTGGACGCACGGTAGCGCCGACCAGCGCGCGACGTGGCTGCAGCGCGGCCTCGACTCCGGCGACATCTCCACGTGCGATACATGGTCCGCGTCGCAGGTGTGAGGCATTCTGCGGGTCGGTACAATTGAATTCGCCTATTCCCAGGAGGAAGTCATGACACGCAGCATCGTCGAGCAAGCCCACGACATGTACGACGCGGTCCCTTACGAGGTTCCCGTACCGGACGAGTCACTGTACAGCCTCTTGGATAATGCGGCGCGCCTATATCCCGATCGAATTGCCCTCGATTACTTTGGTGCAACGACCACGTATGCTCAGGTGCGCGAGCAGGTGCTCAAAGCCGCGCAAGTCTTGCACGAGGCCGGGGTTCGCTCCGGCGACACGGTGGCCATCGCGCTTCCCAACTGTCCGCAGGCATTCGTTGCTTTCTACGCGTGCATGCGTATCGGAGCTGTCGCTGCACAGCACAATCCGCTGGCCCCAGCCTCGGAGGTTGCGGGGCAGCTGGCACGCCACGGCGGCACGGTTGCAATCGTGTGGGAAAAGTGTGTGGACGCTTACCCACTCGATGTTCTCGACACGGTGTTTACGGTCAATATTTCGTACGGCATGCCGATGTCACAGCGTGTGCTTCTTCGACTGCCCGTCGCCCGCGCGCGGCAGACACGCAATCAGTTGCGTGGCTGCGTCCCCTCGCAGACGCGCTCCTGGGACCGCGCCACGGCCTCGTCCGCGCCGATTGATCCGAACCATCCGCTGCCCACAGGCGATGACCGCGCGGTCATCCTGCACACCTCGGGCACCAACGGTGTGCCGAAGTCCGCGCCGCTCACCCACCGCAATATCGGGGTCAACGTCAACCAGTGCATGTTCTGGGTGTGGAAGCTGCACGAGGGCGCCGAAACGTTCTTCTCGTTACTTCCCTACTTCCATGCCTTTGGTCTGACGTTCTTCCTGTGCGCCTCGGTGCGTAAGGCTGCCACCCAGGTGTTGCTACCGAAATTCAATGCGCAGATGGCACTCGACGCGCACAAGCGACGTCCCATCACGTTCTTTGTGGGCGTGCCGCCGATGTTCGAGCGCATCCTGCGTCAGGCTCACAAGACAAATACCGACATCACCTCCATCCGATACGCGGTAGCCGGAGCTATGCCTCTCTCAACCACGCTTGCAGATGACTGGGAGAAAACCACGGGTGGCATGATCGTCGAAGGCTATGGCCTTTCGGAAACCGCACCGGTCCTGACGGGCGCTCCCCTGTCGGACAAGCGCCGCCACGGTGTCCTTGGCGTACCGTTCCCGTCGACGCAGCTACGCCTTGTCTCACTCGAGGACGATACGGTCGACGTCGATGACGGGCAGCCCGGCGAGATCATCGTGCGCGGCCCGCAGGTGTTCGACGGATACCTGGACGCACCCGAGGAGAGTGCGCGCGTCTTCACCTCCGAGGGGTGGTTCAAGACCGGTGACATCGGGGTCAACAGCGACGGCTTCATCTCGATGGCTGACCGTAAAAAGGAACTGATTCTATCGGGAGGGTTCAACGTCTACCCCTCCCAGGTCGAGGCTGCGATCCGATCCCATCCGGCGGTGTCCGACGTCGCCGTTGTCGGGGTTCCCGTGAACGATGCAACCGAAGAGGTTGCCGCCGCGATCATCATGGAAGACGGCAGTGCACCACTGACTCTTGAAGAAGTGCGCGCCTGGGCGGAAAAGACCATCGCCCATTACGCTCTCCCCCGCCAGCTGGTCGTCATCGCCGAACTGCCGCGCAACCAGATGGGCAAGATCCTTCGTCGTAAGGTCGCGCAGCTCGTGCGCGAGACCCTCGGGCGTGAGTAGCCTACGGCAGCACCGACAGCTACTCTATCCGGCTCGACCTCGACCTGGAGGTAGACGCAACTCCTTCGTTTCTCCCGCCACAACGGCGACTCCCCCGGGAGCCTGTGCTCCCGGGGGATTCGCCTGACGTAGCGCTCAGACGTTGAAGCCGATCGCTCGCAGCTGCTCACGGCCGTCGGGCGTGATGCGATCCGGGCCCCACGGCGGCATCCAGACCCAGTTGATCTGAACGTCGTCGGTCACTGCTGACAGGATCGTCTGTGCCTGGCGCTCGATCACGTCGGTCAGCGGGCAGGCAGCCGACGTCAGCGTCATGTCGAGGCGGACCTGGTTTTCAGAGCCGATCACGACGCCGTATACCAGGCCAAGATCGACAATGTTAATGCCCAGCTCGGGATCGATGACGTCCTTGAGGGCCTCGAGCACATTTTCGGCTGCCAGCGTGCCCTGCTCGATGACGTCAGTGCCGTCGATCTGGCGGGTGGGCACCTCGGCGCTAGAAGCTTGCGCCTGAGCGGGCGCGCCGAAGCGCTGCTCAACCGGCTCAGACTGAGCCATCGGGTTACTCATTCCTGTTCCTTTACTGATCGGCGGGCTCGCCCGCGGTGGAAATATCGATGCCGGACTTGGCCATTGCATCGCGGAGCGCATACCACCCCAGGAGGGCACACTTGACGCGATTAGCGAATTGGGAGGTGGATTCCAGAGCGGCTGCGTCACCGAGGTCGTCGAGAATCTCATCGTCGACGCCGAGATTACGCGAATGCATCATGACTTCCATGTCTCGGTAGAGACGACCAATTTCCTCGGCGGACTTTCCCTGGGTCAGGTCGGTCATCATGGACAGCGATGCACGCGAGATCGAGCAGCCGTCGCCTTCCCACTGGAGGGAGGCGAGATGATCACCATCGAGCGACACGCCCAGCGTGACTTCGTCACCGCAGGTGGGATTGACCTGGTGGGACGATGCGTCCATACCCGTCGGATCACCTGCGCCGTGCTTTTCACGAGCGTGATCCAGGATGACCTGCTGATACAACTGTTCAAGACTGCCCATGGTTTCCTTTCATACCCAACGATCACGTGCAATTCTACTGACCGAAAAAGCTGCGCACCTTCGACAGTCCATCAACGAGGCGTTCAATTTCCTCGGTGGTGGTCGTCGGGGCAACTGACGCACGTGCGGAGGAACGCACCTGGAAGAACGTATGCAGTGGGATTGCACAGTGGTGCCCGACTCGGACGGCGACATCCACCGAGTCCATGAACTGCCCCACGTCGTGGGGGTGCACGCCGTCCACGGCGAAGGCAACGACACCGATGCGATCAACGTCCGAGTCGGGGCCGAGAACCCTGATGCCATCGATCGACGAGATGCCGTCGAGCATCATGGACGTGAGCGCGTGTTCGTGTGCTTCCACGCGATCCATGCCGAGCGCCGACATATAGCGCAGCGCCTGCGACCAGGCTGCGACCTGAGCGACGGGCTGCGAGCCTGCTTCAAAACGCTCGGGCGGTGCCATGAAGGTAGATTCCTCCATGGTGACCCATTCGATCATGGAGCCGCCGGTGAGGACAGGCGGCATCGCCGCGAGGAGCGACCGACGTCCCCACAGTGCACCGGCACCCGTGGGGCCAAGCATCTTGTGCGAGGAGAACACCGCGAAGTCAACATCGAGCTCTGAGAGGTTCAGCGCCATGTGTGCGCTGGACTGGCACGTATCGAGGAGGACGAGTGCGCCGACCGCGCGGGACGCAGCACTCACGGCCGCGACGGGAGAAACGGCGCCGGTGACGTTAGAAACGTGGGTGAATGCGACGAGACGAGTGTTCGGCGTGATGACGGAGAGCGTCTCCAGGTCAATGCGACCGTCCGGCGTCAGGTCGAGCCAGGCCAGCTCGGCTCCCGTACGCGCACACAGCTGCTGCCACGGGACGATGTTCGCGTGGTGCTCGGCGCGCGTGCAGACGATACGATCGCCGGGTCCCACGCGCAGCAACGCAGACTCCGCACCGCCCATGCCCTGCGAGGCGTGACCGATCGACAAGGCAACCAGGTTAATCGCCTCGGTCGCATTCTTCGTCCAGACGATTTCGTCTGCCGAGACACCGACAAACGAGGCCAGAGCACCGCGCGCACTCTCGAATACGTCGGTCGCCTCGTCGCCAAGCAGGTGCGTGCCCCGGTGGACCGCGCCATTACTGCGGCGATAGAAGTCGGCCTCGGCGTCGATGACGCATGCGGGCTTCTGGGATGTCGCGGAGGCATCCAGGTAAGCAATGGGCGCGCCGCCGCGCCCAACGCGACTCAGAATCGGAAAGTCGATGCGAATCGCGTCGAGCTCGGCGGCGGTAAAGTCTCGCGACACGGCGATCAGAGACCCAGGTACTTGTCGTAGCCGTTCTCTTCGAGCTCGTCAGCCAGCTCGGGACCACCCTGAGCGGCGACGTGGCCGTCGACGAAAACGTGAACGTGGCTAGGCTTGATATAGCGCAGGATGCGGGTGTAGTGCGTGATGAGCATGACGCCGCAGCCGGTCTCACCGTGGACGCGGTTGACGCCCTCGGACACGATGCGCAGTGCGTCGACATCGAGGCCGGAGTCGGTCTCGTCGAGGACAGCGAACGAGGGCTTCAGGAGCTCCATCTGGAGGATCTCGAGGCGCTTCTTCTCGCCGCCGGAGAAGCCGACGTTGACATCACGCTCGGCGAAGTCGGGGTCCATGCGCAGGTTCTCCATGGAGGTCTTCATGTCCTTGACCCACGAGCGCAGGGCGGGCGCCTGGCCGTCGATCGCGGTCTTCGCGGTGCGCAGGAAGTTCGAGACGGACACACCAGCCACCTCGACGGGGTACTGCATGGCAAGAAACAGGCCCGCCTTGGCGCGCTCATCGACGCTCATCTCTGTGATGAGCTGATCGTCGAGCCAAGCCTCACCCGAGGTGATCTCGTAGTCGGGGTGACCGGCCAGCGCGTAGGCCATGGTGGATTTACCGGAGCCGTTGGGGCCCATGATGGCGTGGATTTCACCGGAGTTGATCGTCAGGTTGACACCCTTGAGGATCTCCTTGGGGCCTTCGGCGGTCTCGACGGAGACGTGCAGATCCTTAATACGCAGAGTCGACATATGTATTCCTTACAGCTCAGTTGTTACGGGACTTGGCCAGCTCGGCCTCGACGGTTGCCATGAGGTGGTCGACCACCTCGGGGACGCCGATCTGGTTGATCAGTTCGGCGAAGAAGCCGCGCACGACCAGGCGGCGTGCCTCGTGCTCAGGAACACCACGGCTCATCAGGTAGAACAGCTGCTCGTCGTCGAAACGACCGGTCGCAGAGGCGTGTCCGGCTCCTTCGATCTCGCCATTTTCGATTTCGAGGTTGGGCACGGAATCGGCCTTGGCGCCCTCGGTGAGCACCAGGTTGCGGTTCAACTCGTACGTGTCCGTACCGTCTGCAGCCTCGCGGATCAGGCAGTCACCGATCCACACCGAGTGTGCGTCCTTACCCTGCAGGGCGCCCTTGTAGGTGACACGCGAGAAGCACTTCGGCTGCGAGTGGTCGACGAAGACACGGTGCTCAAGGTGCTGGCCGCCGTCCACGAAGTAGATGCCCAGCATGGTGAGCTCGGCGCCCGGACCCCGGAAGTCGGTGTCCGCGCACAGGCGCACGAGATCGCCGCCGAAGGTGACGACGATGTGGGTGAGCTTGGAGTCGCGTCCCAATGCCAGGCGCTGGTTCGAGGCGTGCAGGACGGTGTCATCCCATTCCTGCAGCGACACCACGGTCAGGTTCGCACTGTCACCCGTTTCGACCTCAACGGTCTGGTTGAGCGCAGCCTGCGCGGAACCGGTGTGCGACAGAATGACCGTGGCTTTGGAGAAAGCACCGGCGCGAATCACGAGGTGCTGTGCACGGGTACCTTCGACGTCTGCGACGTTGATGCGCACGGGTGCGTCGAGCTCGGCCTCGGCCGGGATCTCAACGACGGTCGCACGCTCAAAACCGTTCCACGCGACAACCGCGGTACGGTCGCCGGGTGCGAGCACCGTTCCAAGGCGCTTGTCATCGCGCGACACCGACTCGACGAGAACGGAATCAGGAGCGTCAACCGCAACGGGTGCATCGCCTGCGTCGTAGTTCGCCGGCTCAAAGAGGCGCTCGATGCGGCGCATCGGGGTGAAACGCCAGTCTTCCTCGCGTCCGTGAGGGGTGGGAATGTCGTTCAGGTTGAACGAGGTGGGACGATCCGCGCGCGACGGGTGTGCCCTCTCTGCGTCAGCTCCGTGCGAGTGGGCCTTATTCATGGTCTCGACAATAGTGTTGGGGGTCGTCATCAGCCGACGGATCCTTCCATCTGCAGTTCAATGAGGCGGTTGAGCTCGAGGGCATACTCCATCGGCAGCTCCTTAGCGATCGGCTCAACGAAGCCACGCACGATCGTCGCCATGGCCTCGTTCTCGTCGAGGCCTCGGCTCATCAGGTAGAACAGCTGGTCGGCGCTCACCTTGGTGACGGTCGCCTCGTGTCCCATCTCGACATCGTCCGTACGCACGTCCACGTACGGGTACGTGTCGGTACGCGAGATCTTGTCGACGAGCAGGGCGTCGCACAGGACGTTCGACTTGGAGTGGCGTGCACGTGCGTTGACCTGGACGAGGCCACGGTAGGACGTGCGGCCACCGCCACGCGACACGGACTTCGACACAATCGATGACGAGGTGTGGGGTGCCATGTGCACCATCTTCGCGCCGGTGTCCTGCTGCTGGCCGGGGCCAGCAAAGCCGATGGACAGCGTCTCACCGCGAGCATGTTCGCCCATCAGGAAGCAGGCGGGGTACTTCATGGTGATCGCGGCACCCATGTTGCCGTCGACCCA
>CALHZX010000010.1 GCA_938040725.1 uncultured Actinomyces sp.
AGCCTCCCATTCCCTGGACTTCAATTCCGATGTCCAAGAAACGGGAGGCAGTTCAAAACGAGGCCGGGGCATTGCTGCAATCCGCCAGCGCCTACTCGAGCTCGAAGGCGCCCGTGTAGAGCTGGTAGTACACGCCCTTCTGGGCGATCAGGTCGTCGTGGCTACCGCGCTCGATGATGCGACCGTGGTCGAGGACCATGATCGCGTCCGAGTTACGAACCGTCGAGAGGCGGTGGGCAATCACGAAGACCGTGCGCCCCTCCATGAGGTTATCCATGCCCTGCTGCACGAGAGCCTCGGTTCGCGTGTCGATCGAGGAGGTCGCCTCGTCCAGGATCATCGCCGGCGGGTCAGCCACGGCGGCACGCGCGATCGACAGGAGCTGAGCCTGACCCTGCGAGAGGTTCGAACCGTTACCGGTCAGCATCGTGTCGTAGCCCTCGGGTAGGCGGCGGATGAAGGAGTCCGCGTTGGCCAGCTTCGCGGCGGCAATGCATTCCTCGTCCGTGGCGTCCAGACGGCCGTAGCGGATGTTCTCCATGACCGTGCCCGTGAACAGCTTGACGTCCTGCAGGACGACGCCGAGGGAGCGACGCAGGTCCGGCTTATGGATCTTGTTGATGTTGATGCCGTCGTAGCGGATCTTACCGTCGGCGATGTCGTAGAAGCGGTTGATCAGGTTCGTGATCGTCGTCTTGCCGGCGCCCGTGGCTCCCACGAAGGCGATCTTCTGGCCGGGCTTTGCCCACAGGGAGATGTCGTGCAGGATCTGCTTCTCGCCGTCGTAGGAGAAGTCGACGTCCTCCATGACCAGTTCGCCACGCATGCGCGTGTAGGTGACGGTGCCGTCGGCCTTGTGGGGGTGGCGCCATGCCCAGATTCCCGTGCGCTCCTCGGTCGGCTCGAGGCTGCCGTCGGGAAGCTCACGCGCACGCACGAGGGTCACGTAGCCCTCGTCCTCCTCGGGCTTCTGGTCGATGAGGGCGAACACACGGCCCGCACCCGCCATACCCATGGCAATCATGGGGACCTGCATGGACATCTGGCCGATCGTCTGCGAGAAGTTACGGACCATGCCCAGGAAGGACACGACCACACCGACCGTGATGACATCGACGCCGAAGAGGTGGATGTTCGGCGTCTGTTCCAAGACCATGACGCCGCCGACGATCGCGATGACTACGTACATGATGTTGCCGATGTTGCCCAGGGCAGGCATCAGCACGTTGCCGTAGATGTTCGCCTTCTGCGAGGAGTCGAAGAGCTTGGCGTTGTACTCGACGAACTCGTCCTTGGCGTCCTGCTCGTGATTGAAGACCTGGACGACCTTCTGGCCGTCCATCATCTCTTCGATAAAGCCTTCTTCGTCGGCGAGAGAGGCTTGCTGAGCCTTCATGAAGCGACCCGACAGCCCGCCGAGCCTTCCGGTCAGGAAGGCCATGAGAGCGCCCACGATGAGGACAACGAGGAAGAGCCACACGGAGTAGTAGAGCATCGTTCCGATCAGGACGATGATGGTCAGGCCCGACTGAATGAGCGTCGGGATGGACTGGCCGATCAACTGACGGATCGCGTCCGTGTCGTTGGTGAAGGTCGACATGATCGCGCCATGCGGGTGCGTGTCGAAGAAGCGCAGGGGCAGGCGCTCCATGGAGTCGAACATGTCGTCTCGCATGTGCTTGAGCGTCCCCTGCGTCACGATCGCCATGGCGCGGGTGTAGATGAAACTGCCGATGAAGCCAGCACTGAAGATGATGCCCATCGTGACCACGAGGCGCACGAGGGTGCCTCGCACAGCGTCAAAGCCGCTCTCCAGACCCGGGGTCACGACGTTGTCGACGATCTGCTGCATGAAGATCGAGCCGACGGCCGAGGCCACGGCTGCCGTAATGATACACACGACCGTCAGGCTGATGCGCACCGGGTAGTGGTGGAACACGTAGGCCATGAGGCGGCCGAAGGGACGCTCGATACCCTCGAGCTTGTCAGCGTCGTCGATTCGGGAGTTGCGCGTGCGTGCCATGTCAGGCCACCTCGCTTTCGCTCGCGGCGTTCTGGGAATCGTAGATCTCTCGGTACTCGCCGCCCGCTGCCATCAGCTCCTCGTGGGTGCCACGTTCCTTGATACGACCGTCGTCCAGGACGATGATCTGGTCGGCATGCTGGACCGAAGAGAGGCGCTGGGCGATGATGATCGTCGTCGTTCCCGGGAGCTCGGTCTCAAAAGCATTGCGAATCAGCGAGTCGGTCTTCGTGTCCACGGCGGAGGTCGAGTCATCCAGAATGAGGATCTTCGGGTTCTTCAGCAGCGCACGAGCGATACACAGGCGCTGCTTCTGGCCACCCGACACGTTGCTGCCGCCTCGGGAGATCACGTAGTCGTAGCCCCCGGGTAGCTGCTGGATGAACTCGTCGGCCTGCGCAAGCTTGCACGCATGCTCGATCTGCTCGTCGGTGGCCTCGGGGTTACCCCAGCGCATGTTCTCCTTGATCGTTCCAGAGAACAGAACGTTCTTCTGCAGGACGACGGAGACCGCGTCACGCAGAGCGCTCAGCTCGTAGTCGCGCACGTCGCGACCGCCGACCTTCACGGATCCCTCGGAGACGTCGTAGAGGCGGCAGATCAGCTGGATCAGCGAGGTCTTGGACGAACCGGTGCCGCCCACGACGCCGAGCGTCGATCCGGATTCGATGCGCAGACTGATGTCAGACAGGGCGTTTTCTTCGGCGCTCGCCGAATACTTGAAGGACACGTCCTCGAAGACGACGGAACCATCCGCAACATCGGTCGCACCGTTCTCGGGTGACGTGAGCGACGGCTCGTGGTTAAGAACCTCGGCGATACGATGCGCGGACTCTGCGGCCATCGTCGTCATGACGAAGATGAAGGCGAGCATCAGCATATGTGTCAGGATCTGGATGCCGTAGGTGATGAGGGCGGTGAGTCCGCCCTTCGTCAGCTCGGTCGCGCCCGAGTTGATGATGATCGACGCGCCAACGTAGTCGACGGCCACGATCGCCGCGAAGATGAAGAACATCATGACGGGGCTGTTGAGCGCGATGAGCTTCTCCGCGTTGGTGAAGTCCTTGCGCACGTCCTGCGAGGCAGCGCGGAACTTGGTGGTCTCGTAGTCCTCGGTCACGAAGGATTTCACGACGCGAATCGCCGCGACGTTCTCCTGGACGGAGTTGTTCAGAGCGTCGTACTTCTTGAAAATACGGCGGAAGATCGGGAAGGCAATAAGCACGATGACCGCCAGGATGATGGCGAGCACCGGCACCATCCCGAGGAAGATGAGGGCCATCTTCACGTTGATACGCCACGCCATGACGATCGAGAAGACGATCATGAGGGGCACACGCACCGCGATACGAATGAGCATGCCGAAGGCGTTTTGCACGTTGGTCACGTCCGTCGTCATACGGGTGACCAGCGAGGACGTCGAGAAGCGGTCGATGTCCGCAAACGAGAAGTCCTGCACCTTAAAGAAGAGGTCCTGACGCAGGTTTTTCGCCAGGCCCACCGAGGCGGTCGCCGCGAAACGTGCGGAGAGGATACCGCAGGCAAGTGAGGCGAAGGCCAGCCCGGTCAGGATCAGGCCCAGGCGCATGACGGGGCTCAGGGATACGCCGTCAAGTGCATCCACGAGCGAGACCATGGTGAGCGGGATCAAGCACTCGAGGACCACTTCCCCGATGATGAGCAGCGGGGTCAGGATCGAGGCGGTCTTAAACTCGCGTAGCCTTCCCGCCAGCGTGCGGATGGTTTTCATGTATTTCCTCTTCGTTCCCTACGGGCGTCTCATAGACGAGGCCGGGGCGCGCATTCAGCGCCCGTGCAGCCTACAGATGGTGATAATTGCTTTTTCGATGGCGCGCTGCGGGTCCCGCGATGCACCCTTTGTTTCGGCGTCTGCCGTGGCGATGGCGCCGAAGGCCCCTGCCAGCGAGGCGTCGGACCAGCCGCGCAGCTCACGCCTCGCTCGGTCCACCTGCCAGGGGGCCATCTTCAGGGCGGACGCCGATCCACCGATCGATACTTTCGCCATGGCGCGGAACTTCATGGCCAGGGCGGTGACGAGCAGCTGGGGTGCGATGCCGGTGGCGAACGCGTGGCGCGCGAGCGTGAGCGCCTTCGCCGAGTTCCCCGCGACGGCCGCGTCGGCTACGTCGTATCCCGTGGCCTCGACGCGCCCTGACTGATAGCGCCGCACGTCCTCCAAGGTGATGCGTCCACTCACGTCAGAGAGAAGCTGCGCCAGTGCGCCCGCCATCGCGCGAGGGTCGTTACCCAGCGCGTCCACGAGGGCCTGCTGGGCCTCGGTGTCCATCTGCCGACGCGCGGCTCGCACGTCGGAGGCGATGAGGGCCAGCTTGTCACGGTCGTTTTTCAGCGGGTCGGCGGGGATCACGGGCCATTTGGCCTTGGTGATCGTGTCGATGACCTTCTTGCCACGGGCGTTTCCGCCGGGATGGGCCAGGAACATCCAGACATCGGGAGCGGGGGCCGCGCAGTAGGCGATAAGGTCGCTGGCGAGTGCGTCGCTCATGGTCTCGAGGTCCCGAATGATGACCATGCGGGATTCGCCAAAGAGCGAGGGCGAGGCAATAACATCGAGCTGTCCGGCCTGGTAGGTGGCCGCGTTGATGTCCGTGCGTTCGAGGTTGGGGTCGGCCTCGTGGGCGAGGGCGCGCAGCCGGTCGAGGGCACGGTCGACGAGGAGGCCTTCGGGGCCTTTGATCAACACGATGGGCGCCAGCATTATCTCGGCTGGGGCTGCCGGGCGCGAACCGCGTGCTGCCACGTCTTCCTGCCTTTCCGCTGTGATAGTAACTCCCTAAGTCTGCCACTCGGCGGCCCCATCTGCGTCCCTCTTTGCCCACGGCGGACAATAGTCGTGGCAGGTGTCACGACGGTTTGACGGCACCCCCACAGTGGCGTCTTACTCCTGCACTGACGTTTCACTCTCGTCAATGAGCGGAGCTCCCCACCGCACCCACGCCCTCCACGCGAGCCATCCGCAGCAACAGCAGGCATAGATGCCCACAACGGTCGAGGCCCCGCCGGGAACGGCCACCCCGTTTCCAGGCAGATTCGCGCACAAGCGCGCTGTTCCTGCGATCCATGCGGTCGCCCACGAGGAAATACGGGCGCACGCCGAGGCTACTGGGATACTCAGCGGGGCGAGGAGAGCACCCGCAATCCCCGCGATCGTCGCGATGGGAACGGCGGGCTCGGCAACGACGTTAGCGATGATCCCCCACACCGGCACGGTTCCGGAGAGTGACACGATGAGGGGCGCGGTAGCGAGTTCCGCGAGAGCGGGCACGCAGATCATCTCCACGAGACGACGCAGCGTGCGCCCCGCGCGCGTATCCCCGCGAATGCGTCGGCGTGAGCGACGAATGAGCGCAGACGACGGGCCCACGACCGCGAGCGCGGCGAGCACGGAGAGGGCAAAGCCGTAGGAGCGCGATGCCCAGGGGTCGATGAGGAGCGTCGCGATGACGACGGCGCTCAGGGCGGCGATGGATTGGCCGTCGCGTCCGAGGATGAGTCCGAGGGCGGCGACGGCCGCAACGCAGGTGGAGCGTAGAACTGAGGCTTCGGGGCCGACGAGGATGAGGATTGTGCCCAGGACGAGGATGGTTGCTGTCAGGCGCATGGTTTTGCGCGGGGGGACGACGAGGGTGACGGTGGCGAGGATGATGACGATGTGGGATCCGGAGACGGCGGTGAGGTGGGTGAGGGAGGTCGTTCTCATGGCTTGGGCGAGGTCTGCGGGCATGCCTCGGTCGTCTCCGATTGCCATGCCGGGTACGAGGGCGCGGGCGTCCCTGGGCAGGGAGGAGCATGCGCGGGCGAAGGTGTCATGGGTGGAGCGCCTCCAGCTCGCCAGACCATCGGGTCGCTCGATCAGCTGGGATCGTCTGACGCGTATCGTGCCGACCGATGGCGCGTCGGCTGCGAAGGTGGCGTCCAGACTCCCCCAGACCTCGTAGATATCGCCGCGCGCGCCGCTGCCCCACCCGGGAGCGTTCACGAGCGCGGTCACATGGGAGGGTATCCATTCCTCCCCCGCTGCGACGGCCTCGATGCGCACGCGGGCGCGGCGTGTGGCGGAGAAGCCGGACGAGGCCGGGGCTGGGTCGGTTTGCAGGCGTACGCGCGCGTGGATGGGTCCGGAGTCGCGGCGGGTGGGGTCCCCGTCGTATTGCTTGCGCGCGAGGGCCCCAACCGCGAGCGCGCAGGCCACGCATGCGAGGAGCAGTGCGAGGCCGAGGCGGATTGATGCGGGTGGGGTGAGGGCGTGGCGGGGGGCGCGTCGGCCTCGCCTCGAGCACTCGTAGGAGGCGGCGCAGGCGAGGGCGAGGAGGGCGCACGCGCCGATGCTCTCCCAGGGCGCGCGGTGTCCCGTCGCCCACCAGCTGGCACCCCAGGTGGCGGCGGCTGCGGGTGCGAGGCGCAGGTCGATCATGCGGGGAGCGCATTGTGAGTCGCTCATGCGCACACTCCGGGTCGTATCTTCTCGATGAGTGAGGGGCCGATGCCGGGGACGTCGTCGAGCTCGTCGACGGATGTCAGGCGTGGGTGCGTGGATCGGTAGGTGATGATGCGCTTGGCGAGTGCGGGTCCGATGCCGGGTAGCGTCTGGAGGTCTGTCTCGGTCGCCGTGTTGAGGCGGACGCAAGCTCCCGCGGACGTGTCCCCTTCGGGCGACGAGGGCGGCGGTGACTCCCCTGCGACGCCTACCCGAATCTGCTCACCATCGACCAGGATGCGTGCGAGGTTGATCGACTCCAGGTCGGCCTCGGGCAGAGCTCCTCCCGCTGCGGTGATGGCGTCGATGACGCGGGAGGAGGCGGGAAGGGTGAGGACTCCGGGAGAGGCAACCGCTCCGGAGACGTAGACGACAACGTCTGTGGCATGCTCTCCCACTGATGCGGAGGGGGGTGCGGACCCGGCTGGGGGCGCAGTAACTGCCGTGGCCCCACTGTCCTGTCGCTCTGAAGAGGATTCAGCGAAGCTGTCGGCACGTTCTTGCGTGGCCGCGTGCCTCCATACGCCCACGGCGGCGATGAGCACGACCACGAGGATCAACGCGGCCACGGTCGGCCCTCCGGGCAGGAAGCGGGCAACACTCGGTTCGGCGGGTTCGTCGTCCTCAGTCAGGGCGCTGTCGTACACGGCTTTCGTCAGCGCCGCCATGCGCCGACGAGCCAACCATCGTGACACGTTCATGCATGCACGCTAGCCCCCAGGTATGAGGGAAGAAAACACGAACAACGACCCCTGTGGATAACCGCTCGGCACGCCCAGGGGTTGTGGATGGATCCCACACTCACCCCGCCTGTGAATAACTCGCTTGGGACTGCAGTCCCAAGGGATACTGTTCCGGTAACGTCGAAGTACAGTTGCGCACCGCGCCCAGAGCCGAAAGACCACACCATGAGCGAGAACATCGAGGATCTGAAGACGCAGCTCGCCGCAGCGGAAGCCGCAGCGAAGGCCGCCGAGGCTGAGGCCGCTCGTCAAAAGGAAATGGAGCGCCTGCGTCGCCAGGTCAAGAAGTAGCAGGAGAAGGAGGAGGCCGCACGCCAGCGCGCCGCCGAACGCCGTACCCGCCAGGTCGAAAACGTCCTCGGGTCCGTCCTGCGCACCGCCGGCCGCGAGATCACGCGTTCCATCTTCGGTACGCGCAAGCGCTGACCTTTCCGATTTTTCGACACGAGGCCGGGGCTCGGGACTCTTTTCGGGGAGTCCGGACCCCGGCCTCGTCTCACAGTGCGGCCATTGTGCCAAGAAACGGCAAAGTGGAGTAAGCTGCAACGCAATCGACCAACTTTCACGGGAGCCCCTGATGCGTATCGGATTCATCGGAACGGGAGCCATGGCCCAGGCCATCGCTCGCGGTGCCGTCGCGTCCGGCGTCGATCCCGCGACACTGGTCTTCTCCAACCGCACGGCCGCCAAGGCCTGTGATCTGGCCGACGAGCTAGGCGCAACCGCCGCGTCCTCGAATGCGTCCTTGGCCCGCCAGGCCGACATCGTCATCCTGGCGGTCAAGCCCAAGGACCAGCGCGCGGTCATCAAGGAGATCTCCTCCATCGTGGTCGGCCGATCCGACGTCTGCGTCGTCTCCCTGGCAGCAGGACGCACCCTCGACCAGATCACCACTGACTTCGGCGCGGGCATTCCGCTCGTACGCGTCATGCCGAACGTCGCGGCTACCGTCGGGCAGTCCATGACCGCCCTAACGGCCGCGCGCGCCACCGACGCACAGGTCGCAGCCGTCCGATCCCTCATGGATTCGGTGGGCCGCACCATCCTCATCGACGAGGACTATTTTCCCGTGTTCCAGGCCCTGGCCTCGTGCTCTCCGGCCTGGTATTTCCAGATTGTTGATTCTTTCGCCCGCGCGGGACTGAAGTACGGGCTGTCCAAGGACAGCGCCGTCGAGATCGCAGCGCAGGCGATGGCGGGGGCTGCCACGCTGCTCCTGGGCGAGCGCGAGAATGGAACCATCCCCGCGCAACTCATTGATCGGGTAACAAGCCCCGGCGGCACCACAATCGCAGGATTGCTGGCCGCCGAGGAAGGCGGTTTGTCGACCGCACTGGTTAGTGCCGTCGACGCCTCCATCCACGCCGACTCCCATCTCGGCTGATTCCACCTGCCGCGACGCGGCTTACCTTCCTATTTTTGCGCTGTCGCGCACCCTCAACACAGGAACACTCATGTTACTTTTCAACGCAGTCGTGCTCTCCGTGATCGTCATGCTGGTCCTCAGCATCGCTCGTGTGCACGTCGTCATCTCGCTTTTCGTCGCCTCACTCGTGGGCGGACTCGTGGCCGGAATGGGCATTTCCGGCACCATGGTCGCATTTCAGGACGGCCTGGCCGGAGGCGCGAAGATCGCACTGTCCTACGCCCTGCTCGGCGCGTTCGCCATGTCGGTCGCCCACTCGGGCTTGCCCCGTCTCCTGGCGAACTGGATCATCAACAAGCTACGCAACGCTGACGACTCGAACTCTGCGCGCGTGGCCCGCTCCGCCAAGTGGGGCATCCTCGGCGGTGTCCTCGTCATGGGCGTGATGAGCCAGAATCTCATTCCGATTCACATCGCCTTCATCCCGCTACTCGTTCCCCCTCTCATCGGCGTCATGAACGAGCTGAAGATGGACCGACGCTTGGTCGCCTGTGCGATCACCTTCGGCATCGTCACGACCTACATGTTCGTGCCGATCGGTTTCGGTCGTATCTTCCTGCACGACATTCTCTACAAGAACATTGAGGATGCGGGGCTGCCCGTCGAGGGCATCGTCAATCCGATGGCCGCCATGGCGATCCCCGCCCTGTCCATGGCGGTGGGTTGCTTCATCGCCCTGTTCGTCTCCTACCGCAAGCCGCGCGAATACGAGCAGCGCGAGACGGAGTTCAGCACGGGCAACGACAAGCCGATCAGCATGGTGAAGGTGTGGGCGGCCGTCGTCGCCCTCATCGTCTGCTTCGTGATCCAGGCGGTCCTGACCAAGATGGACTCCGATGCCGACCCGCTGCTTGTGGGTGCTCTCGTGGGCCTGTGCCTCATGCTCGCCATGCGTGTCGTCCCGTGGCAGCAGGCCGACGACGTATTCAGCGGAGGCATGAAGATGATGAGCCTCATCGGCCTCATCATGATCACCGCGCAGGGCTACGCCGAGGTCCTGAAGAAGTCGGGCCAGATCGAGCCTCTCGTCCAGCAGACCTCCGCGATGTTCAACGGTTCGAAGGCACTGGCCGCCATGATCATGCTTGTTGTCGGCCTGATCATCACGATGGGCATCGGCTCGTCATTCTCGACCCTGCCGATCATTTCGGCGATCTACGTGCCTCTGTGCCTGACGCTGGGCTTCTCCCCCGTCGCTACCGTCGCAATCATCGGTACCGCTGGTGCTCTGGGCGACGCGGGTTCGCCCGCATCCGACTCCACGCTTGGCCCGACAGCCGGTCTGAGCGTGGACGGTCAGCACGACCACATGCGCGACACGGTCATCCCGGAATTCATCCACTACAACATCCCGCTGTTGGTCGGCGGGTGGATCGCCGCGATGGTTCTCTGATTCCGTCGTTCTCTTTGACGAGGCCGGGGCCAGATTGCATGTTCCCGCAACCTGGCCCCGGCCTCGTGTGAGCAACCCGCGCCCCGTGGCTCGGCGCTGCGTTGGACCGCAATGGCCGGGGAAAAGTACCCTAGTGGGGCAAACAGTCCACGACTCGGATGGAGACAACTCAATTATGGCGATGAACACCCGTGCGCAGGCACCTCGCGTGCCCGACCGCGCCACCCCCGAAGGCCTCGAAGCCAAGTGGGGTGAGGCCTGGGAAAACCAGGGCACCTACGCTTTTGACCGCAGCGCGACGCGCGAGCAGGTGTACTCGATCGACACTCCCCCGCCGACGGTATCCGGTTCCCTGCACATCGGCCATGTTTTCTCCTACACGCACACCGACGTCGTGGCCCGCTACCAGCGCATGATGGGCAAGTCCGTGTTCTACCCGATGGGTTGGG
>CALHZX010000011.1 GCA_938040725.1 uncultured Actinomyces sp.
GCGCTGGACGTGCCCACGGGCGCCACGATCGTCCTGGTGCTCACCGCGTGCTTCGGCCTCGCCTGGGTCTTCGCGCCGAGGCATGGCCTCCTCGCGCGGACATTGCGCGAGAGGCGGGGGTGAGGTCCTGGCGGTGCTGTGAGTGGGCCTGTGAGCGGGGGCCTGTGTGTGGGCCTCTCCGAGGACCTGGCCCTGGCCTCGTGAACCTGTAATTCGCTTGTTAACGTGAACGACTGGTCATATGCTTGGCGGGGTAGCACAGTGTTCTGTGGCCCACGTTTGTGGGTGGAGGTGAGGCGAAAGTGAAGCGGCGTAAGCGCAGCCGGTCGCGCGTGAGGAACAGCGTCGCCGTGGCTGCTGTGGGCGCGCTCGCGGCGGGCATCGTGTCGATTCCCGCTGCCCCCGCGCACGCAGCCGACACGATCACCGCGGCCGATCAGTCGTACTTCTCGTACTACGGCCTCGATCGGGCGCGCGCGAAGGGCTACGCGGGCGAGGGCGTCACCATCGCGATGATCGACGGTCCGGTGGACACATCCGTGCCTGAACTTAAGGGTGCAAAAATTACGGCTAAGGAAACCTGCACCATAACGAGTTCTAATGGTTCTCGGACGCACGGCACGGGTGTGGCTTCTATCCTCGTGTCGGATGTCTACGGTGTTGCTCCCGGAAGTTCCCTGTTGAGCTACACGATCGCTTTTGGTAACCAGAATGATCAGGCGTCAGAAGACTGCTTCGGCGGCGATGGTTACGTGGGTAAAACAGAGCCGATCTGGGTGCTGAATCAGGCGATGAATGATGGGGCCCAGATCATCAACCTGTCCGCCTCCAGCGATGATGGCAACGATCAGATGAAATGGACCGTTGCTCGAGCAATGTCGAGTGGAGTAATCCTCGTCGCTGCCGCTGGAAATAACGGTTTTGACAATGATGGTCTGTCTTTGTCTAAATGGTCGGGCGTTGTTGGTGTGACAGCGATCAGTACCGATGGGACTCGACAGGATTACTCCTCGTGGGGTGAGGGAGTGGTGACGGCTTCTATTGGCGGGCCTGTGCTCTTCCGTAACATCGAAACTGGCGCTAACGACACTGTCTCTGCCACGTCGGTCGCCTCGCCGATCGTCACGGGCGTTCTGGCGTTGGCGAAGCAGCGGTGGCCTCAGGCGACTTCCAACCAGCTGCTGCAGTTGCTGGTGAAGACGGGCTTGAATCCTGATCATGGGTGGAATAAGTACACCGGGTTTGGCGGCATCGATCCGGGCGCGATCCTGAATACGGATCCGTCGCAGTTCCCTGATGAGAACCCGTTGGCGCAGAAGCAGGGCGGGTCGAATCCGACGCCGGAGGAGGTTCAGCAGTACGCCGATGGCGTCGTGGATCCGACGGATATTGTGAACGATAATTCGTACACGTATCGTGGCTTCGACGAGTCGAAGTTGAAGGATGGCCTGAACGTCTACCCGACGCACTTGGGCACGAGCCCGCGCTACCACCGGAAGTAGGCGCGGCGGCCTGCTCGAGGCCGCATGATGACTGTTCCTGCGATTGTTTCACGTGAAACATTGACGCTGAGGCCCCAGCCCACGATGGTGGGCTGGGGCCTCAGCGTGTTTAGTGGCCTTGTTTTTCTTCTGAGGTGTCGGTATCGTGCCGCGTCGCGCGCTTCGGTTCCGGCCTCGCACTTCCTGAAGTCCCTCTATGCCGCTTTCCGCCTCGCCAATGAACTTCTATGGGATCTGTTGAGGGTTCTATGAGATAGAAATGGACTTCTATGACATAGAAGTGAAGTTCTATGAAATGGTGCCATCAGAGGAGTAGATGCTCATGCTGCGCCATCGTCGACCAATAGCTGATGCGAAACGGGCGCGGCAGTTCGCTACAAGGCCGTCACCAACACCTGGTGCCCCAGCATTTGGTGCCTGTCCGTGACACTAGGCCATGCCTCGTCGGCGATAGCGACGAGGAGGACCCCTACAACACGGGTGTTCATGGAATGATGGCGAGTATCGGGAGAGCTTTGGTGTGACCGCTGAAGAAGCACGAGCAGATCTGCGGGACCTTGTGTCACGAGGCCTGGTCACATCCTCAGGTGAGCGCCGTTGGGTGCGTTACGAGCTTGTTCAGGGGAACTGAGAGCTTCTTATTGCTGTCCTGGCAGTAATTGCACGTGAAACATCGCTGCAGAGGCCCCAGCCCACGATGGTGGGCTGGGGCCTCAGCGTATAGTGCGCTTGAGCTATGGCACCGCGGATGCGCGGCTAAGGATCATTACAAAGTTGATTCTGCATCCTGTTGTGATCAGTGACTACCGATTTTCGGTGTTCGCTAGTGATCCCAGATGTGGGTGACGACCCATGCATCCCCCCGCTCTTCAAGAAATAGGACACGAAAGAGTGTTCGTTCGTTGTTGATTTCCTCGTCGGTTACTGTGCTTATGGTGTCGTATTGTTCTGATGCCTTTTCTTCTGTTAGGTGGTGGAATCACGCCGGTGTTTGCAAATATGTGAATTCGATACAAATTCCTTTAGTGCCCGCCTTTTGGAGTGAACACTCGTATATCTCATTTGTTTGAAGATACTGATTGGTGAGCGGCCTGACGAGATATGCATCTGTATGCATGCGTTCCAGGTCGCGTGCAAATGCGTCGCAGTAGCCCTCAACCTGACATACCTTCATGAAATCTTCTGTGTCTCCGGTGTTGAACGCATAAGCCCATAGGTCGATGTACCACTGTGATGTCGCTTGGGCACCAATTTGTCCGCCCGCGTGGAGGTGTGGTGGGGGAGTGGGCTTCGTGACGTCAACGGGTGTTGGTTCTGCGGATTGGGGAGTGTCTCCTGACTGGCGGCCAGATTGTTCGGTGCTGTCAGACTGGGGCGACTGTGCTCCGGACTGAGGCTCAGCGTTCGCGTGGGCTCGAGCGTTGAATGCGTGGAACCCCAGGAATGACGCGGCGACGATAACAATAGCGGCAGTGGCAGCGCCGATCCACTTTCCGATGGTGGAGAGTTTCGTGATCATGGTGCATCACTCGCTTAGTGGCCTTGTTTTTCTTCTGAGGTGTCCGTGTTGTTGACGATGAGTTGACTGAGCGGGAACGGTCCGGTCGTCTCGGTGGTGGTGACCAGGCCGTTAATGGTCTGTGTGTCACCCGTGAAGGGGTTGGTGGCCGTACCCGCCCACGTGGTGGTCAGCGTGATGGTACGCGTGGCGGAGGGGTATGGGCCGTCCAGGAAGGACTTCCACCCGTTGGGTGCCTTGTAGTAGTGGCGGATCAGGGCGGGGTCGGTGTTGGGGTCCATGCCTTCTTGCCAGGGCATCCCAGGCTCGGTCGTGGTCAGGTCCGGGGTTCCATCCCCCCAGCTCCACGTGTAGGACGTGGCCGTGAATGTCACGGTGACCTCGCGGCCGAACATCGTAACTACATGGGTTTGAGTGGGGCGCGTAGCCGCTACGAGCGTGGGAATGTACTTGTTCGTGTACGACACCCCTTCGGGCCGTTTGTACAGGCCGGCCCCGTCGGCGTGGATGACCGCGCGTGCAAGATAGAGCATGTCGCGCGTTGTTGGGATACGGCCCGGGTCTTGGTTCGGTCCTCCCTGCGGATCGGGGGGAAGTGGACAATTGTCGACGGTGGTGTCATCAGAGACTACCGGACTGTTGGATGCCTTTCCGACGTAAACTGGCTCATCGCATTTGAGGGTGTAGGTGTGGTGGGCGGCGTTGGGTGTGTCGTAGTTGTGTAGGGATCGAGGTCTTTCGATGATGGTGATTCCTACACCGTCCATCTGAAAGGCCTCGATATGCCTCATACTACCTTTGATCTCCCAGACCTGAGCGCGTTCGCGCGTCTGGATGACCTGGGCCTGGAATTGACCGGCCAGCGCATGTGGTCAGACCATGCAGTATTGGCCTGCCGGATCGCTGGTGCGGACCGGTGATGTCGACGCGGTGAAGGTCAGGGCGCCTCGCGCGACATGGTGATCAGGTGCCCCGCGCACGAGCCCTACGGGTGGTGCCCCACGATCTTGCACGTGAGCGTGCGTCGCTACCGGTGTCAGGAGTGCGCTCACGTGTGGAGTCAGGATATGAGCCACGCGGCCGCTCTGCGTGCGAAGCTCTCGCGGGCGGCGGTGCGCTGGGCGCTGACGGGCATGGTTGTCCACCATTTGACAGTGGTGTGTATCGTCCAGGCCCTAGGTGCGTCCTGGAAGAGCCGCCAACACCGCTGTCCTGACCGAAGGAGAGAGCTCACTAATCAACGACCCGGCCTGGTTTGAAGGCGTGCGTGTCATCGGCGTCGATGAACACGGATGGCGCTAAACGCCCTACGGAGTCAAATACGTCACCGTCATCTTGGACTTGACGCCCATCCAAGAGCGCCGCGGCCTCTCCCGACTCTTGGACATGGTCCCAGGCCGCTCCAACAAGATCTTCAAACCCTGGCTGGCTGCCCAGCCCGATACGTGGCGCGGCCACATCAAGATCGTGATTCACCGGGTTTCAAAAGCGCCGCCGCCGAAGAACTCACCGACGCAAGGGCAGTCATGGATCCCTTCCACGTCGTACACCTCGCCAGGGATGCTCTCGATGAGCGTCGTCGACGCATTCAGCAAGAACTCCGCCACCGGTGCAGGCGGGCCACGGACCCCTCTACAAGGCCCGCAGGATGTTACACACCAGATCCTGCATGCTCCCGTCGCGTCAGCAGCGCCAGATAGTCGAACTGTTTTCCAGCGAGGAGTACGTCGTCCTTGAGGTCACGTGGAGCGCCTATCAGAACATCACCTGGCGCCTACCGTGCGCCCGATACGAGCGCGGGCATGGCCACGATGCGAGCCGAAATCAACACGCTGACTTCCAGGCGCGTGCCGAGGGGCCTGACCGAGCTCATCACGCTAGGCAGGACACTTAAGCGTCGAGCCAGGGACATCCCGGCCTACTTCGGCCCCCCCACACCAGCAATGGCCCCACCGAAGTCATCAACGGCCGCCCCGAACACCTACGCAGATCTGCACTCGGATTCAGAAACCTCACCCACTACATCACCCGAGCACTCCTCGAAACCGGCGGATTCAGACCCGAACAACACCCTCAATTATGAAGAGCCCGTAAACTATCTTGCAGGGTACTGCACTCTTATAGGAGTCTGACACGGGATCAGCCTGCATATCAGCTGTTAGGCGAGGAATATCGTCAGCAGGAAGATGATCACTCGAAGAAGAACCCGGGTCGGATTCGTGATCTCCGTACTCTCCATCAACGACGGCATGCCCATCTTCGGTGTGTCCTCCTATCCTAGGAGGCTCTGCTCCTAGAGCAGATGCGGAATTGGGCACCAGAAAAGAGGGGAAAAGAACGACTAGGAGAATTGTGATACTGAAAAACGGTAATCTAGCCCTCATTATCACCAACAGTCCTTCCTTGTACCTCTTTCCATCCACCGTCTCGCCATGTCATAATGAATGTGACTGTGGACTTATATGTTGAGCTGGATGACTGTAGTTTTGTCCGTGTGCAGGAGGCTCCGTCGTCTGTTTCCGTACGGAATTTAACAAGAATAGATCCCTCAGGTACGTCGTCTCCATTTGCAGCAATTGGCTCTACGCGGAGAACATGCGTGATATTTGATTCCATTCCGTAACTCCACCCGTTGGCATATTGCTCATTCACATCATTTATGTAGTCCGATGCAAATTTCGACGTTGGGGAGGACATTTCCGCGAATGGTTGCGTGTCTCCGGTATTCCACGCGTAGACCAGCAGTGCAAGGTAGTGCTCTGCTGCTGCTTCGGCGCCGCGCTCACTGTTTTCCTTGGCCGCCTCGGGTAGTTCGGGTTTGGTGTAGGTGTCTGCTGCAAACTCTGTGGGGCGTACGAGGACTCCATCGGGGCCGATCGCGTAGCCGCCCGACATGGCGGCCTCGCTCGACGCCGACGGCATGGGCGCAGGATGCACGGTGGGTGTTGCCGCGGCGCTGGGGTGTTCGTTCCACCAGTCAATGCCCGCGGCCAGCCTGTAGGCAGCAACAGATGCCACAGCCACCAGCACAGTGAGCCCGATACCCATTGCCCATGGGCGCAGCGCTGCGCGCGTGGCTGCTCGGGAGCGCTTCTTGCGGCGCGACGGCTGGGTGAGGAAGTCTTGCTTGTCTTCCTCGGTGTCGAGTCTCTCGGATAGGGGTGGGACCTTCATGGTGTGTGTGCCTCCGCGGTGAGGTGTCCTCCGACGCGCCCCATCGTTGGGGGCGCGTCCTTTCTCATCAGAGTACGCGCAGAACCGACACGAAATACTAAGAATGCCGCGCAACCATCACGCAAATCCTCCCACCCAAACTCCCGGAACCGCACGGATGTGCACGCAATGATTCAGAGTATATAGCGTTGTGATCGTTGAAAGTGTTCATTTCTTGTGGCCAAACGGCAGCACTATATCCATGTGTGTGATTCAGGCTGGATGGTAGTCAACTTGGTGTGCAAAACGTGCTAGAAGCTAAACAGAGGTCAGGGGTCTGTGGGATAGACTTTCAGCCCAATAGAGGGCAGTGTCATAGGGTGTAGCAATTTGTGTGGTAGCAGTGCTGCTGGAGGGGCTGATTGTGAGCTGTCGTCGGATGCTAAGTGTTGAGGATCGCGCGGCGATTATGGTTGGGTTGCATGCTGGCTTGTCCCAGGTGCGTATCGCCCGCTCGATTGGGCGTAGCCCCTCGGTGGTGTGCCGTGAGATCGCCCGCCACCGGGGTCCTGGCGGCGTGTACCAGGCCCAGGACGCCGGGAGAGCGGCGCAGGTTGCCAGGCGCCGCCCCAAGAAGCAGCTCCTGGACCGCGATGAGGTTGGGCACCGCCGCGTGATTGCTGATGTGTCGCAGGGGCGCACGCCCCGCCAGATCAGCGCTCCGCCTAAGCATGGAGGCATGTGGCACAGTGACTCCTATGGACAACTCTCCCCACGCCCAAGGGCCACACGATCAGCTACGAGGCGATCGACACGTGGATCGACACCCACCCCGACAAGATGCTGATCGAGCACGGCATATGCCTGCCCTCCAGGCGATGGATGCGCAACAAACCCCCTGCAGGCGGGCTCACACCACCCATTGTCGCCATGCGATTGATCGATGAACGCCCTGACAGTGCCAACCGGATGATCCCTGGCACCTGGGAAGAGGACCTCGTCATCGGAAAAGATGGGGCTAATGCGTGCGCGACCCTGGTCGAGCGCACCACCCGCTACCTGATCATCGTGGCCCTGCCTCTGGGACGCAGGGCCGACCAGGTCTTGACACGCTCACACACCGGATCCAGGGTCTACCCGAGGGTGCGATGCGAACACTGACATGGGATCAGGGACGGGAAATGGCCCGCCACCAGCGCCGCACCCCAGGCACTGGCGTGGAGGTGTTATCGCTCATCCCTACAGCCCCTGGGAGAGAGGAACCAACGACAACACCAACGAACTAATCTGCCGATACCTGCCCACAGGAACCCCCATCACCAGCCACCAACCCTACCTCGACGCCATCGCCGACGAGCCGGGCAACTGCCCCAGAGCAACCCTCGGCTACCGCACCCCCACAGAAGCATTCAACCAACTCATTGCTACCACCCATTAACACAGCCGACTTTGCAACCGCCCGGCTCATCTTCGACACCATGGGGTATATGGAGCGTTCGAGCTGTCCTACTAGCTCCGCGACCATCATCCCCAACGCGACGGGATCAGGGGTGTACTAGCAGCTCGTGGCATGGATCGAGAGGGAGACTTCTGATGCTGGCAGTAAGAAGTAGATACTGGCCACCTCACAGATCGATTAACGCCAGAACCGCGCCGGAATCGGAGATGGCTAGGTTCCCAGCTTCGACTCCTTCTGCAGCTGGGCGTATTTCAGCAGCACGTACTGAGCGATATTCTGAGGTGATGCTCTTTACTCCTATGAAATCATGCTCAGTGAGAGCAGTTCTCACTTTTCCATCACTCCCGCGAAAACAGCTGCTGGACAACCTGGGATCCTCAGCACGTAGCCTGTGGCGACCCCTACGCTTGTTTGCAGCGTCCTTTTGCTCTCAAGGACGTTTCTCGGTGCTCTCGGTATTGGAGTACCATAGTCCAGGTGAAGATTCTCAAGCAGAGCGTAGTCGGAGGACCAGTGCGCTAAATTGAGCGCCGACTGGAGCTCCGTCAGTTGAGACAAGGGTTCTGACTTCAGGTCCATTCCCAAAATAGTCTCCGAAGTTTCCGGATTCTCGTCGTGTAATGGACTAGAAATCTCTCGCCATTCCCCCGCCATTCCAAGCAGCTGACGATAGTTTCCTTCTAAGCGCTCAGGGGTCTCGAAGAAAGGTATATCGGACTCTTCAAAGTTTCCAGGTGGATCAATTGCGTAAATACTCAGATCACCTACGGGCGAGTAGGTGCACACGGCTAGGCCCTGCAGATTGTGACCATCTATCGTTGTTGCTGCTAATTGCTGGACAGCCTTCTTGAGCATATCCCCGTGGTGGTTCTTTGCCGCGGTTCCTTTGGATTCGAGTAGGAACAAGAGATCTCTCTCAGGCCTCGCCGGATCGCAGGCCCTGATCAGCCAGTCAGCCCTGAGCCTCGTAGCGGATCTGATCCCATGTTTTATGTTCGGATACTTATCTTTCACAACCAAATCAATATCAAAGAACCGGATGTTCGTCAGCCCTAAAGACTCACGTAGCCATTTCTCTGCAGCAATTAGGCTGAACCCCACGCCTAGCTCCTCAGAAACGATGCCCCTGCTGCGATATGCCACCATCTCAATAACGGCGCTGGTGACGATTCGTCCAGTGCCATCATCCTCAAAAGCGTACATGTATTTGAGAATCGGAGCGTACCTGGCTAATGTCCCCAGCCGCGCCCCTGCGCTGGGAAATGTGTGCTCACCCAGCTTCAGAAGCATATCTGCAACATGGAAATGCCAAGCACCATCCAATTCAGGAACAGGCAGAATTTCCTTACCTAGCCCAGGCCGGCCTGAGCCAAATTTTCCGGAGATAAGTGCTTGCAAGCCAACATCGCTAATCGACTCTATCCGGCCACTTGGGAGGATCCCTCTCAAGGCCCAATCTGCGAGATTCAATCCCATCTCCCAATCATACCACCTGCGTAACGTTTTACGATGGGAGGCCGGCTTAAAACGCGCTTGCGTGAAGTGACACGGTTCCCAACTCCACCTCTTGACCTCTACCGATACCCTTTGACGCAAACCCATGCATTTTGAGAGTTCCCATCGCCAACAAAGTTGGCTACAGATGAACGGCTGCTCAATCCAAAATAGACACCAAATCTAGGCATTTACGCCGTGACTAACCCTAGGCTACCACACCCCCACAGAAGCATTCAACCAACTCATTGCTACCACCCATTGACACCGCCGAGTGTGAACGAGTTTCGAGGGCAGCAATGCGCAGATTAGTAGCCGCTGGAATGGAAAACATTTAGCGACCATTTTAAGCCTGATCTTGGATGAGAAGAGCTTGCAGATCGGCAACCAGCTGCTTAGGTGCTGACTTAATTACCGCGTCAAAATCAAGGTGACGTTTTGAGAACTTATGACACAGATAGGCAAGAAAATGCTTGCCGACAACATAATCAAGTGAAACCCGAGTTTCTTCGGGCCACAGTTCGTCGTTCCTTGGCGATCCGCCAGAAGGATAGAAGCCTGAACTGTTGGCCGCTTCTCTTTTCTTAGCAAACTGCTGACGTGCTTGAAGTGTGAATCCCGCAAGAAAACTGCTGTAGTTGCGCCTGAGTCGCTCTGAATCACCTAGCGCTTGAGTTAAGTGCTCGAGGCTGCAGTAGTATCCTTCAATGTCAGAATACCGTGTTATGAAGTAATCAAATTTATCTACATTCTCGTCGAACTTCTGTTTCTTCCAAGCCTCAATCTCAGGATCAGTAAGGAAATCTCTGTCGCGATGGATGATAATCCGCATCTTTGAAGGAAATGCTTCTTTCAGTCGTGCAAACATTTTTCCAACGATTAGATTTCCAACACCATAGGATGGAATTATGGTGATATTTCTGCCTTTGTCATCAAGTGACATAATGGCCGTCTCGAGGTATTCGGTCTTCTCATCCTCAGTCAGAATGATTGTCTGATCCTCATAGGGGTTGATAGAGTCAAGGCATCCGAGGTGCATAAGAAGGGGGATGAGCTCTTCCCTCTCGTATGTTTCAGATTTTCCATCGCGCATCCAAATGAGCTTGGTGTTTTCGGGTCTTGAGCTGATCAGGTGTTCACTGTGCGTTGTTGCAATGACTTGGCAGTTGTAGTTCTCTGCAATGTTCCTAAATGCATCTCCGAGAAGCTTTTGTCGTGACGGGTGTAGGTGAGCATCCGGCTCGTCCGCGAGCAATACTGCTGGCCTAAAGAGAATCACATATGAATATAGCTGTGTGATTTGAAGGAGACCGGTACCCCATAGTTCGACAGGCACATAATGGTCTTCGTCACCTATGGCTGCTTCGACAGTTATATAAAAATCCTGTTCTTCGTCCGCACCAATATAAATAGAGATTTCTTCGCCAATCAGGTTTGATATCGCATTTTCGAGCTCATCTAGCTTATCGCGTTCAGCGATGAGGCGGAGGATATTTCTAAAGACTAGATTAGCCTCGCCTCCAGCAGCTCTTTGGAAGACTGAAGCATAACTCATATACTCTTCACGAAGGGGAATGCCAGAGAGGCCAGGTGTGTAGATCGAAAATAGTTTCCTGGGGTCCTGAATTCGATCGGCAAGACGTCCTTGCTTAGGTTCGCGGTCGACGCCAATAGAGTCGAAGTTTCGACCGCGATAGATTTCTACTCGGTATCTGCTGTCTTCGGTTGGATTGTCGGTCTGGCTTATAAATTCGACTACTGCTCGAAGTCCATCTGCTTTGTTTTCGAGTAGCCTTCCGTGTCCGATGCTCTCAAATTCGGCTGCAGGTGAGTAGCGGAGACTTGACGTTGGGATCACCTGCTGCTGTCGTTTTCGACCAACCTGTGCGGCTGCCACAGCGGTGTGAATGGCTTGGATTGCAGAACTCTTTCCTGAATTGTTGCCTCCGACAATGTAAGTGACGGGTCCAATTTCTAGTTCAGCCTCTTTGATCCTCTTGAAGTTCGAAATCCTGACCTTAGTCAGCATGTGTTTAGTGCTGATCGTCCGCCTTTCAGAGCCGTCATCAACATAGTCTTCGTCGTTGGTAACGTATGTTTCAGTCATGGTTACTCTCCTTCCGGAATCTCAAGGGCCGGCAGCGTCGCCAGGAGCTCCTGGGTTCGCATCGAGACCGTCACCAGGCGCTTGATCAGTTCCACGACCGCGTCGGGGCGGCCCTGCTCGCGCAGGAAATCGTTCGGGTCGTTCACGATGCCCGACGCCTTGTCCGTCTTCACGTGGTAGCGGTCGATGATCCACTCCAGCGGGCTGCGGCCCGAAATCGAATAGCCCTGCGCCTCCGCTGGAATACCCGTCAGAGTCACGTAGTCGTTGTACTCCAAGCGTGTGACGTCCTTATCGCGGCGCCCCAGCTTCGGGAAACGCATCTTGCACTCGCCGATCCGGTAGCGCTCCCACGGGTCCGTGGGCGCGTGCAGGCTCGCCTCCTCCTGCACCGACGGGTACGGCTCCACCCGCTCGTAGTTCACGTGCAGGTCCGCCAGCTCACGGCCCACGCTAGCATACGTGTGGAAACCCGCCGCGCGCGGAATGTGCGGCAGCATCTTCTTCAAATTATCTTCGTAGCGCTCCCGATACTCCGGGTGATGCAGCAGCGCATACACGTAGAAGAAAATGTCCTCCTTCGTGATCCCCGCATCCCCGTAGTGCTCCCGGTACGAGGCCAGCGTCGCGTCCGTCACGTTATCGACGCGGCGATACCCGTCCAGGATCGCCGGGATCTGGTCGCCGATCGGCCGCGAAAAATCCAGGGACGAGGCCGTTGCGGCCTCATCCGCCCGGCTCTCCGAGGAGGTCGCCAGGTCGGCGAACAGATCGGGCTCGCTCCCGGAGGTGGGGGAGAGGGGTTCCCAGGTGTAGAGGGGGAATGTCTGCGTTGTTCCCATCGTGTGGAGATCTGGCAGAAGATCTGTCATGAGGGATGTCAGTTCTTTGCGTGAATCATCTTCGACAGCGATGGTGAGGTTGCGGTGGGAAGCCGTTGGCAAAAACTGGGGGAGCTGATAGATCATGTCGTTCATCTCCCGAGCAAAGTAAACGCTCTGTGCACAGAACGGCCGGTAGATGCCAGAGCGGATTGAATCCGCGTTGAATTCGTGATGTTTGCGAGATACGAGATCGCGGATGAGCTGACGGTTCCAGTTAATTTGCGTGGAATCTGTGTTGATAGCTTCTGCCGTAGTTCCAGCCTCGACCGCTGCATTGTAGTTGTCGATCATGCGGCGCATGTTTGATTCGACCGCTTCTTGGGAGAAGTTGTAGCACCACGCGTCGCGGTTCGTTTTGAGGCCGTTTGAATACTGATGGAAGATCGCAGGTGTTGCTTCCTTACCCTTGAGCGACTTGTTACCGATCTCCTGGAAGGTCATGAAGCGCTCGTCGCGAGAGCTGATCCAGTCGCCATGTTGGTTCGGCGTGACGGAACGGAATGCGTCCGCCCCACTGATCCCTTCGATCGATCCGTAGGCGGTTATCTGATCGAGCTTCTCCTGGCGGGTCGCGTAGTCCTCCGCCTCCGCGTAGAAGACCTCGGCGGTGCTGGAGTGGGAGGGGTCCTTGACGAGGACGGTGATAGCAACGCCGGTGCGAGACCCTTCCTCGAACACGTTTCCGCCCTCACGGCGTCGGCGCTCACCGGATGTTCGCGCGTTCCCCTTCAGGTCGTAGATGAAGATCTGGGAGAACTCCTCCTGCAGCGACAGTCGGACGCCATCCGCAGAGTTGCCATCCACGAAGGAGCTGTTGGAGATGAAGGCGATGACGCCGCGTTCACCGATGCGGTCCGATGCCCAACGAAGCGCGCGGAAGTAGGAGTCGTAGAGGCTGTTCTTGTTGACGCCCGATGATTGATCCGCATAGGTGGCCGCGATACGTGCGTCCAGGCGAGGGTACGCCAGGTTCTGGTTGTCGTCGTTTGCGCTGTTCTGACCCGACGAGTACGGCGGATTCATGACGATCACCGTGATCGTGGAATCCTTCTCCGCCTTCGCGCGCTCGTTGTTCGCGGCCAGGCCCTCGAAATCCTCGGTGATCGTGCCGTCGCCCTCGTGCAGCTGGAAGGTGTCCGTCAGCGTCATGCCCGGGAACTCGACGTACCCCTCGTCCACACCCTGCTCGGCTCGCACCTGGTGGTAGACCTGCTCGATGTTGATCGATGCGATGTAGTAGGAGAGCAACACGAACTCGTTCGCGAAGATCTCGTTCTTGTACTTGTGTTCCAGGGCCTCGGGCGGAATGACGCCGAGTTGGAGCAGGCGCGCCACGAAGGTGCCGGTCCCGGCGAAGGGCTCGATGATAGCCACGCCCGGATCCCCCAGGCTCTGCCCAAACGCCGTGCGCATCGCATCATCCGCGCTGCGGATGATGAAGTCGACGACCTCGACGGGCGTGAAGACGATGCCCAGGCGCTCGCTCATGCGCGGGAACGCCTGCGAGAAGAAGCGATCGTAGAGCGTGCGCATGATCTCCTGCTTGCCCGCCAGGGTGTGCACGGCCTCGATGCGCTCGACCATCGCCCGATAGAAGGAATCCAGCTCGCGGCGCTCGTTTTCGAACATCGAGTGCGACGCCAGCATCTCCACGATTGTGTTCATCGCTCGGCTCACCGGGTTCTGCTTCGAGAACGAATGATCCGGGAACATCGCGTCAAAGAGAGGAGCTGTCAGGATGTGCTGGGCCAGCATCTCCACCGCGGACTCGTTGTCCACGGCCGGGTTCAGCGTTGCGCGCAGCGCGTTCACGAACTCCTGGAACGCGTCCTGGCGCTCCGGATCCTCCAGCAGACGATCGATGAGGTGAATGTAGCGGTCCGCGACCGTCGCGATGTCCTTGGACCAATCCTCCCAGTACAGGGACGAGCCCACCTTCTTCACGATCCGGCCGAACACCGACTCCTTCCAATCCGAGGGCAGCAGCGTCAGCTGACCCTGGATCCCCTGGGCCACCCCGTCCGCGCCCGACCCCGAGGACCCGGCCCCGGCCTCGTCCCCATCGGACGCACTGCCGATGAGTGGATCGTCCTGTTTCTTCGCCTTCTCGAGGGAGACCTGCTCGACGATGATGTTCTCCGGCCCCTGGCCGTTGAGCTCCATGGAGTTGATCGCGGCGTCCAGGCGCTCGTCGTGGGCGCGCAGGGCCTTGAGGACCTGCCAGACGACCTGGAAGCGCTTGTTGTCATCCAGCGCGCGCTCCGGAGCCATGCCCGCCGGCACGGCCACGGGCAGGATGATGTAGCCGAAATCCTTACCCTCCGCGCGGCGCATCACGCGGCCCACCGCCTGAATGACGTCCACCTGCGACTTGCGCGGCGACAGGAAGAGCACCGCGTCCAGCGTGGGCACGTCCACGCCCTCGCTCAGGCAGCGCGCGTTCGTCAGGATGCGGCACACCGGGACCTCGTCCGTGCCCGCGCCCTCGGTCAGCCAGTCCATCTCGCGCGCACGCACTGCCGCGTTCATCGTGCCGTCCACGTGGCGGCACTCGACCTGCAGGTTATCCGACGCGTCGTCGTTGCTCAGGTCGCTCAGGCCAAAGGGACCGTTCACCAGGTCAGGGAACTGCGTTGCCACCGCCTTCGATGCCTTGATGTCCTTGCAGAAGGCTACTGCGCGGCGCATCGGTGCGCGGTCATCACCGTAATCCACGTCCGAGCCGTGATTCTTGCGCTTGGCAAGGGCATTCCAGCAGCCTGTTAGTCTTGCCGCAGTATCGAGAGGCAGCTCGCCGCCCATCTCCGCGATCGCCTGATAGTGCTGCGACACCTCCTCCTCGCTGACCGTCAGGATGATGACCTTGTAGTCCGTCAGCAGGTTCTCCTTCACCGCCTGGCCAAAGCCCAGACGGAAGAACACCGGACCGTAGGTCTCCTGATCGTCCATCGAGGTCAGGATCGCGTCCTTCTCCGACGCCCTATTCTTCGCGTTCTCCGCGAAAATACGCGGCGTCGCCGTCATGTACAAGGTCTTCGCGCGGTGGATGAACTCGTTGCTGTGGATCTTCGTGAACGCGCTCTCGTCCTCGCCCGTCAGCGTCGCACCCGTCGTGCGGTGGGCCTCGTCGCAGATGATCAGGTCGAAATCGCGCCACTCGTCACCCGCGATCTCCTGCGCGCGGTGAATGACCTCGATCGACTGATAGGTCGCAAAGACGACCTGCAGGCCCTCCGTCGCGTTATTCGCGTTGAGGGAGTCCGCGAGGCGCTGGCCGTCCGTCGTCGCCGGAATCGGCAGGTCCACCGCCGACTCCTCGGCCGTGTCGTTACGCGCCGACGAGGACACCTTCGTATCCGAACACACCGCCCACGCCGTGAACGCGCCGTCGGCCTCGGCCGCCCAATCGTCGAGTGTCTGCTTGAGAAGCGCGAGCGAGGGGACCGCGAACAAGATCCGGGCGGTGCCGCCCTCCTTCTCCACGAACTCGCGGGCGATCGTGAGGGCCGTAAACGTCTTACCCGTACCGCACGCCATGACCATCGTGCCGCGGTCGTGCCCCTCGAAGCCCGCCATCACCGCGCTGCGCGCACGTACCTGATGGTCGCGCGGAACCTTGCGCTCGCGGGTCTTCGGCGCCTGCTTCGACCCCAGCGAATACGTGCGCCAATCGATGTCCGAATCGCGCAGATCCGCCAACGTGATGCGAGAAACCGGGATCTGCTGGCCCTCGATCGCATCCTGCGCATTCTTTCCCCACGGCGCGCCCGACGTGTCCACGACGATGCGGCGGCCGAAAGGTTCCTTGCCCGACGCCGACAGGAACGAATCGATGTCTGCCTTCTGAATGCGGTGACCCAGCGCGTAGAACTTGCACTGAATCGCGACAGGGCCCGCGTTCGGGTCGACCGGGATCGCCACCAGGTCAATGCCAGTGTCGCCCGTGCGGCGCTCCGGCCACTCGCCCCACAGGTAGATCTCTTTGAACTGGTGCGCGAAACGCGCGTCGTGGAGCAGGAACTGGCGCGTCAGTTCCTCGAACAACGTGCCCTTCTCGCGCTCGCTCTTCGCGCGCGCACGATACTCATCCAGCAGGGCGTCGAGTGCGGACTTCGAGGAGGCGGTTGGTAAAGCGTTCGACGAGGTGATTGCCGAGCGGGGGGTGGCATCATCTGACAAATGTTCCCGAGCGTGGTGGGTGTCGGTGGAATCCGCTTCCATGCCGGGCAGAGCCATGAAGTCGTCGTCGCGCGCAGCAGTCATGCGACCAAGAATAGCGGGTAATCTACGACACACAAGCTAGGTAGCGTGGCGGGTGGGGGTACAAGGGGATTGCTTAGGTGACGATGGTCACTAGCTCTTGTTATGGTGCCCGCGTTGTTTAGGAGTATTGTTGTATGTAACATGACCGGTTCCGCTACCCGCCTCACGGCGGGAGTCCAGGGCCGGTCCTTGCTATTCGGGAGAGGCGATCTGTGTCGTGACTCGCGTGAAAGTGTTTAAAACCTACACCGAACAGGTTGAGCTGCTACGAAGTCGTGGGATGCGTGTCGATGATGTTGAGCGCGCAGAGGAGAAGCTTGCTCGACTGAACTACTATCGACTGTCGGGGTATTGGTATCCCATGCGTCGTTTTTCTCCGGATACCGGTGAGGCGTGCGATGAGTTTGTCGATGGAGCTTCGTTTGATTTGGTCATCGACCTATACGAGTTTGATGAGCGGATGCGGCATGTCGTATTCGCCGAATTGGATCGTATTGAAATGGTGATCCGTACGATGCTTGGGTATCGACTGGGAAGTATTGACCCATTCATTTATCAAGATGTGACACGTCTAAGTGCGTATGCCCGTCAATCGAATAAGGGGAGTCGTTGTAATAGACATGCGGTTTGGGTTGAGAAATTTGAAAGAGCTGTAAACTCTTCGAAAGAAGACTTTGTTGAGCATCATCGACGTCACTATCATGGTGACATGCCCATCTGGGCAGCCGTTGAAATCATGGACTGGGGGATGTTGTCGTACTTATACGACTTTTCTCCAACGGAAGTGCGTCATGACATTGCGGATGAGTGTGGACTCGCTGCTCCGCAGCTCGCATCGTGGCTGAAATGCCTGAATATTGTTAGAAATTATGCTGCCCATCATGCGCGTATGTTTAATCGCGTTTTTGATATTAAGCCGAAGCTTAGCGATGACGCGCGGCTGCAAGAAGTGGCTGGTGTGACCAATCGTTCCTTTGGACAGTTGTCGCTCATTCAATACTTGCATCGTCAGCTCGACCTGTCTCCCGCCAATCGCCTACCTCAGTTGCTTGATACGTTCCCGCATAATGACATTGTCCCTATGTTGCGAACTGGTGCTCCCGAGGGGTGGGAGAAACTCGCGTTATGGGAGCGGTAGTCTGGCGTGCTCAGAGTTGCGCAGGTGTGCACATATGACGCGATTCACTGAACGGGTGTGCAATGGGTTTGTCGCGTGAGTACTGGACCGCACTTAGTGGATTCAGTTCGTCTCAATTCAGTTAGGACTATGGCGCCACTGGTCTGACAAATCAGCCCACAACGAGCCCACACACACCCCAAAAGTCCGCCACTGCCTCGTCCCAGACGGACCCGGAAAGTGAACGCCACCACCCGTGTGGCCTAGGATGGGGGCACGCCGACGCGCCCCCAACGACGGGGGTGCCCGGCACGCAGCAGCACCGCACACGCGGCACCGCAGGGTGGGTCCAGCAACGAAGACGGACACGCCAGGCACCACCGCACGCCAGCAGAGCCGCCGCACAACCACAACCTCAACACCGATGTTGACCCACACAGAGGAGACTCCTATGAAGCCCTGCCTCGCAGCTACAGCCCTCGTCGCCGCATCCGCATGCGCCCTCGCCCTCGGTGCCTGCACCCCCGGAGACACCGCACAATCCTCGTCCAGCTCCGCCGCGAAGGGCGGCGGAGACGGCAACTACACGATCGCCGTCGTCCCCAAGGACGCCACCAACCCCTGGTTCGTCCGCATGGAAACCGGCGTCAAGAAGTACGCCGAAGACACCGGCATGAACGTTTTCCAGAAGGGCCCCGCTGAAACCGACGCCACCATGCAGGCCCAGGTCATCCAAGACCTCATCGCCCAAGGCGTCGACGCCATCTGCGTCGTCCCCGTCGACCCCGGCGCCATCGAACCCGTCCTCAAGCAGGCCATGGACGCGGGCATCGTCGTCGTCACCCACGAAGGCGCCTCCCAGCAGAACACGATGTACGACATCGAAGCCTTCAACAACAGCGAATACGGCGCGTTCATCATGGACAACCTCGCCCAAGCCATGGGTGAAGAAGGCGTCTACACCACCATGGTCGGCCACGTCACCAACGCCTCCCACAACGAATGGGCAGACGGCGCCGTCGCCCACCAGAAGGAGAAGTACCCCAAGATGACGCTGCTCGAAGCCGAGCCCCGCGTCGAATCCCAGGACAACGGTGAAACCGCCTACCAGACCGCCAAGGAAGTCCTCAAGAAGTACCCCGAAGTGAAGGGCATCCTCGGTACCTCCTCCTTCGACGCGCCCGGCACCGCCCGCGCCATCGAAGAACTCGGTCTCAAAGGCAAAGTCTTCACCGCAGGCACGGGCATGCCCGCCGCCAACGCGCAGATCCTCAAGGACGGCTCCGTCCACACCCTGACCCTCTGGGACCCCGCGGACGCCGGCTACGCCATGGCATCCCTGGCCACCAAGATCCTCAACGGTGAAAAGATCGAAGACGGCGTCAACCTCGGCGTCAAGGGATACGAATCCATGCACTTCTCGCAAGGCTCCACCAAGGTCCTCGAAGGCAACGGCTGGATCCAGATCACCAAGGACAACGTCGACTCCCTCGGCTTCTAACCGATTCACCGCACACGACCGCCCGGGTGCCACGGCCTCGTCCCAATGAACGAGGCCGTGGCCGGGCCACCCCAGCGCGTGCACTGACGCTCGCGCACCGCACCCCCCACCAGCGCCACACCGCCGCGCGAGGGGCGGTCCCGGGTCGGCCCACGCGTCGGAAAGGACACCACATGGACACCCCAGTGCTGGCGGTACGACACGTCAGCAAATCCTTCGCAGGCGTGCGAGCCCTGGTCGACATCGACCTCGACATCGCACCCGGAGAAATCCACTGCCTCGCCGGAGAAAACGGGTCGGGTAAATCCACCCTCATCAAAGTCATCTCCGGAGTCCACACCCCCGAACAGGGCACGGTCTCCATCGGGGGCCGCGACTTCACGCGACTGACACCCGCCGACGCCATCGACGCGGGCGTACGCGTCATTTACCAGGACTTTTCCATCTTCCCCAACCTCTCCGTCATGGAGAACATTGCGCTCGGCAGCGAAGTCGCCGCCGGACGCCGCCTCGTCAACCGCTCGTGCATGCGCGAAGTCGCCCGCGAAGCCGTCGCCAAAATCGGCTTCCAGGTCGACCTCGACGAACTCGTCGGCAACCTCTCCGTCGCCGACAAACAGCTCGTCGCCATCAGCCGCGCACTCATGGGCGACGCGAAGCTCATCATCATGGACGAGCCCACGACCGCCCTCACCAAGAAGGAAGTGCGCGCCCTCTTCGACATCGTCGCCGACCTGCAATCGCGCGGCATCGCGATCCTCTTCGTGTCCCACAAGCTCGAAGAAGTCTTCGAAATCGCGCAACGCTTCACCATCTTGCGCAGCGGACACAAGGTCATCACCTGCCCGAAGGAAGAGCTCGACCGCGCCAGCTTCGCCCGCCACATGACCGGGCGCGACTTCGACGAGGAGCGCTACCAGCCCGGCGACATCACCGACGCTCCGATCCTCCAGGTCGAGGGCGCAACCGTGAGCGGCGCCTTCGCCGACGCATCCCTGAGCGTGCGGCCCGGCGAAATCCTCGGCATCACCGGCCTGCTGGGCTCCGGACGCACCGAACTCGCCATGTCCCTCTTCGGAATGCTCCCCCTCGACTCCGGGCGCATCCGCGTCACAGGCCAAGACGTCACCCTGCGAGGCGTGCGCGACGCGATCGCCGCCGGCATCGCCTACGTCCCCGAAGACCGACTCACCGAAGGCCTCTTCCTCTCGCGCTCGATCGGCGAAAACATCACGATCTCCGAGATGGAATCCTTCACCAAGGCCCTCGGATTCATCGACAAGAAAGCCATCCGCGACGAAGAGAAGAAGTGGGTGAAGCGCCTCGACGTCGTCACCCCCGACCCCGCCAACGCCGTCAACACCCTGTCGGGCGGCAACCAGCAAAAGGTCGTCCTGGCCAAGTGGCTCGCCACCAAGCCCTCCGTCCTCATCCTCAACGGGCCCACCGTCGGCGTCGACATCGGCTCCAAATTCACCATTCACTCGATCCTGCGCGAACTCGCCGCGCAAGGCATGGCCGTCATCATCATCTCCGACGACATCGCCGAAGTGCTCACCAACTGCTCGACCATCGCCATCATGCGAGCCGGGCACCTGAGCGATCCGATCAACCCCGACACCCTCACCGAGGCCGAACTGACCCGGCTCCTGTCCGAAGACCAGGCCCCGGCCTCGTCGACCGAAGGGGGAGAGAACTAATGCCCCGACTCATCACGAAAGTCCTGCGCGCCAACGAATTCTGGGTGTTCCTGGTCATCGCGGTGCTCACCCTCGTTATCCAGGCGCGATCCGGCCAGTTCTTCACGGCTAACAACCTCGTCGACCTGGCCGGCGCGATGGTGGTCCCCGGCCTCTTCGCCGTCGCCGCGCACCTCGTCCTCGTCTCCGGCGGCATCGACGTGTCCTTCCCGGCGCTGGCCTCCCTCGCGGTCTACGTGACCACGAAAGTCCTTGTCGACAACGGGTGGAACGGGCCCGTCATCGTGCCCTTCCTGATTGCCGCCGCCCTCGGCGCGGTCCTCGGCGCATTCAACGGCATCTTCACGTCGAGGCTGACCGTGCCCACCCTGATCATCACCCTAGGCACCGCCAACGTCTTCAACGGCGTCATGCAGGGCGCGCTCAAATCCGTGCAGATCAACACGATCCCCGAGTCCATGCGCTCCTTCGGGTCCGCGTCCCTCTTCGTCGCCCGCAACGAAAGCTCCGGCCTGCAGTCCTCGATGCCCGTGTCCTTCCTGATCCTCGTCGCGGTCGTCGCGGTGGCATTCTTCGTCACCCGCTACACGATGTTCGGACGCTCCCTCTTCGCCCTCGGCGGCGACGAGTCTGCGGCCGCCCGCGTCGGCTTCAAGGTGCGCGCCACCAAGTTCTGGCTCTACGTCCTCGTCGGCATCATCGCCGCCCTGGCCGGCATGGTCCGCACCTGCTCCATGGGACAGATGCACCCCACCAACCTGCTCGGCATGGAAATGATGGTCATCGCGGCCGTCGTCCTGGGCGGCACCGCGATCACCGGCGGCAAGGGCTCGCTGACGGGCGTCATGCTCGGCACGCTGCTCATCGTCATCGTCCAAAACTCCATGATCCTCATGGGAATCCCGACGTTCTGGCAGGGCTTCGCCCTGGGCCTGCTCATCATCGTGGGAACCGGCGTCTCCGCGCTTCAGGTCATGCGCGCCCGCCGTAACGCACACTAGGAGGACCACATGTCAACGCTTCTCGTCTCCCCGCGCCTCGCTTTCCTCAAAAAGGACAGCTACATGACGCGATTGATCATCGTCTTCCTCCTCCTGCTCATCTTCTTCGCCGCCGTGCGCCCCGGCCCCTTCTTCGCCGTGCGCACCTGGCAGTCGATGGCCGTCCAATTCCCCGAATTTGGCCTCATGAGCCTGGGCGTCATGTTCACCATGTTCACCGCCGGCATCGACCTGTCCGTCGTCGCCATCGCCAACGTCACCTCGATCTGCGCGGCCCTCACGCTGCGCTCGATGCTCGGCCCGGCCGTCACCCCCTCGTCAATGAGCATGGCCACCCTCATCGCCCTGGGCGTCGCCCTGTCGGTCGGGGTCGTGTGCGGACTCATCAACGGCACGCTCGTCGCTGTCCTGAAGATCCCACCCATCCTCGCCACCCTCGGCACCCTCGAGCTCTTCGGCGGTGTCGCCCTCATCCTCACCCAAGGCAAACCCGTCTCCGGCGTCCCCGCAGCGTTCGGAGCCGTGTTCACGGGGAAGGTGGCCGGCCTCGTCCCCATCCCCCTCGTCGTGTTCCTCGTGTGCGCGGCCGTCGCGGGAGCCATCGTCGCCTTCACGGGCTTTGGGACCACGATCCTCATGCTCGGCACGAACGACACCGCGGCGCGCTTCTCGGGCCTGAAAGTCAAGAGCCTGCTGATCCGCACCTATGTGCTCTCCGGCGTCATGGCCGCCATGGCCGGCATCGTTATGCTCGCGAACTACAACTCCGCGAAAGCCGACTACGGCGCCTCCTACACGCTGCTCACCGTCCTCATCGTCGTCCTCGGCGGTGTCAACCCCAACGGCGGATCCGGGCGCCTGAGCGGCGTGCTCCTGTCCATCCTCATGCTCCAGGTCCTCTCCTCCGGCCTGAACATGTTCCCCGACATCTCCAACTTCTACAGGCCCCTCATCTGGGGTGGCGTGCTCCTGCTCGTCATCTGCATGAACGAGGGCCTCTTCTCCTTTACCAAACTGCGCAGACTCAGGAAAGGACACGCGCATGCTGACAGTTAAAGACAAGCAGGTCGTCGTCGGCGCCGACTTCGCCGGGCACCCCCTCAAGGAAGCCGTCAAAGCACACCTCGAGGAGCGCGGCTGGACCGTCACCGACCTGACGCCTGACGCCGACACCGCACCCATGTACCACCGCGTCGGCTTCATGCTCGGCGCGCAGATCGCCGAAGGCAAGTTCGAACGCGCTCTCGCCTTCTGCGGCACCGGCATGGGCATCCACATCGCCGCCTCCAAGTGCCCCCACGTACACGCCGCCGTGTGCGAATCCGTGCCCGCCGCGCGCCGCTGCGCCGCCGCCAATAACGCGAACCTGCTCGCCATGGGCGCCTTCTACGTCGCCCCGCGCACTGGGATGGCTATGGCGGACGCCTTCCTCGAGTCGTCGCTCGGGTCCGGGTACGAGGACTGGGACGGCTTCTATGAGTACCACCGCATCGGGTACGACGAATGCGAAAACTTCGACTACGAGGCCTACAAGGCCAACGGGTTTGAAGTCGTTGATCCGGGCTTTGCAGTGCTTGCGGAGCAGCCGAAGGGGTTGGCGTACTGAGGTTGTGACGCCGTGACAGAGGTGGGGGCTCCCGGTTGGGAGCCCCCACCTGTGTAAATGGCCAGTGAATCATGGTCGGGGTGGGAGTTTAGGTAACGTCAAGGCCGGAGGCGTGGCCATGTCCTTACTCGCGTGATTGTTTTTCGAGAGCGTTGAACCAGGCTGTGAAGAGACGCATCGCAGTATCTGCAAGCTCATCGATCTCGGAGATTGGTTTGGAGTGTGCTCGGACGCCGAGGGACCAGTTGATGTATCCCTGGGCGAGCCAGGGAGCATCTGCCAGGTACTTCATCGTGAGATCTTTGCGGAGCGACCCGAGAGGTCGTCGCGAGGTGCCAGGCTTATTGGTCTTGAGATCGAACGTGCTGGGATCCCCCTCCAACACCGACTCATAAAGAACCCGAGCGTTCGTTACCCACGATGGTACGTCGTTTGAATCCAAGGATGGATAGCACTCGTCAGTTTCCTCAACGTAGGTTCCAGCGTAATACTCGAGGCACACATCGCTGAAGACTGCTGGCATCTTCCGGCCGGTCACCTGAATCTGTCCGCAAAGCCAATCACCGTTAGGGAGCTCTGGGGATTCGATAGTGATTCCCGGCATCGCTGAATCCCCGCGATTGACTTCGAGGTACCACCCGTCTGGGATCGTCAGCTTCTTCAGCGTCTTGCGCAGCACCCGCTCCACCTGGACTTTCGGCGCGGGGAGGGACTCGACGTCTGACAGGAGAACGCGAGCGTCGGGGAACTCGGGGAGTATTTCTGCCCAGGTGAGAACGCGCGCGACCTGATCCTGGTGTTCCGTAGCATCATCAGCGTCGAGGAGAAGGAGCATCAGGTAATCGGCGACTTTCGACTCTCTCTCTAGTTGATCCTCGCTGAGGGCGTGGTCGATCTTGGCTTCAATGGCAATGGTCGAGTGTTCGAACTCGAGAAGAATGTCTACGCGCTGATCCTTCTCGCACCCCACGTCGGTGAGTTCGCCAAGCGTGACGCCCAGCAGGGACGAGAAGTAGCGCTCAGTCGTTTTCGGATCGTGGCGGAATTCTGCGGCCAGCGCTCGCGTGAGTTGGGGTTCCGATGTGTAGAGTGCGCTGAACTTCTGTTTTGGTGTTGCTTCCATATGTTGAGGACTCTTTCGTGGCGGGTGGGGAACGAGACCCATGATGATGACTATCCTGCTGTGTCTGTCACCCCTTTGTAGTTTGACAATATTGCACTCTACACGGTGCTGGATACGTTAGCGCCTTGACAGGTTGGTCTGCTGTGTTGGGGTCGATGAAGGCCCCAGTGTGGCAAGTATGCCCACAAAACGAAACCTCGGCCTCGTCCCTGAGAAGAGAAGCGAAACCGGAGCCCACCAAGCCACAACCGCGACGGTCAGCGGCCCGACGCGAGCGCCGCCCGGGCGACCTCCTCGAAGGTGAGCGGGTCGCGGCCCGTCA
>CALHZX010000012.1 GCA_938040725.1 uncultured Actinomyces sp.
CGGCGGTAGCGGTCCACACGGACCTGGACCATCCGCTCACGGAAGAACGCGAGGACACCAAGCGTGTTGCCGTCCTGGTCGTCGCATCCGACCGCGGCATGGCCGGAGCATACTCGGCGACTATCCTGCGCGAATCCGAGAAGCTCATCGCTGACCTGACCACGCAAGGCTACGAACCCGTGCTCTACACCTTCGGGCGCAGGGCGTCGGCGTACTTCCGCTTCCGGGCAGTGAGCATCGAACGCGAGTGGGAAGGGGAGTCGGACTCCCCGAGCCCGGAGACCGCCCGCGACATGGCCAGCGTGCTTCTCGGGCGTTTCCTCGACCCCGATCCAGCGAGCGGCGTCGGCGCGCTGCACCTCGTGTACACGCGATTCAAGACGGTCATGAGCCAGGTGCCCGAGGTACGCCAGATGCTCCCGCTGACGGTCGTGGACGCGCCAGAATCCGACGAGGAACGCGAGCGCGAACGCGGCTACGCGGACGATCCGTCCTCGGCGCTTCCCGAGTACGAGTTCATTCCCTCGCCCGAGGCGGTCCTGGACACGCTGCTGCCCCTGTACGTCGAGGCGCGCATCCACAACGTTCTGCTCCAATCCGCCGCGTCCGAATTGGCGTCGCGTCAGCGCGCCATGCACACGGCGACGGACAACGCTCAGGAACTCATCACCAAGTACACGCGACTGGCGAACTCGGCCCGCCAGGCGGAAATCACCCAGGAAATCACCGAAATCGTGGGCGGGGCCGACGCTCTGGGCGCGAGCTAAGCCCTTCGAGACACGGAGTAAAACATGACTGATACACCTGCAATCGCCGAGGGGCGCGTCGCCCGCGTCGTCGGCCCTGTCGTCGATGTCGAGTTTCCCCCGGACCGCATCCCGCCGCTGTACAACGCGCTGACGGTCGACGTGAATCTCGCGGGGCAAGGCGAGGGCGAGTCCTCGTTCACGATGACGCTTGAGGTCGCCCAGCACCTGGGCGACAACCTCGTTCGTACCATCGCGCTCAAGCCGACGGACGGCCTCGTGCGCGGGGCACCCGTTACCGACACGGGAGCCCCCATCTCGGTGCCCGTGGGCGATGTGACCAAGGGACACGTGTTCAACGTGACGGGCGACGTGCTCAACCTTGAGGAGGGCGAGACCCTCGAGATCACGGAGCGCTGGCCGATTCACCGCCAGCCGCCCGCCTTTGACCAGCTCGAGGCCCGCACCAAGATGTTCGAAACCGGCATCAAGGTCATCGACCTGTTGACCCCCTACGTTCAGGGCGGCAAGATCGGCCTATTCGGCGGCGCCGGCGTCGGCAAGACCGTTCTCATTCAGGAAATGATCCAGCGCGTCGCGCAGGACCACGGCGGCGTGTCCGTCTTCGCGGGCGTCGGTGAGCGCACGCGCGAGGGCAACGACCTCATCGGAGAGATGGAGGAGGCCGGCGTCTTCGACAAGACCGCGCTCGTCTTCGGACAGATGGATGAGCCGCCGGGCACGCGTCTGCGCATCGCCCTGACGGGCCTGACGATGGCGGAGTACTTCCGCGACGTGCAGCACCAGGACGTGCTGCTGTTCATCGACAACATCTTCCGCTTCACCCAGGCGGGCTCCGAGGTCTCCACGCTGCTGGGCCGCATGCCCTCGGCCGTGGGCTACCAGC
>CALHZX010000013.1 GCA_938040725.1 uncultured Actinomyces sp.
CGCGCACGGCACGAACGCCGCGCCCAGGACGAGGCCGAGGCCGAAGCCCGCGCTGTCGCCCGTCGTGCGTGGTGCGAGGCGCGCGAAGGGGCGCTCCAGGACTTCCATAATCTTCGGGACGATCATGCCGATACCCACGGCCGCCAGCAGGATAATGCCCGTCCAGCGGATCAGCGCCTGCGGCAGGTTCAGCAGGCTCAGCAGCGCCGAACCCGCGACCGTGATCAGCATGAACGAGGTGACGAGGCCCAGGACGATGAGCACGGGACGACGCGTCACCGAGTCGCTGCCGTCGGCCTTCACGGCTGCCTTCTTCGGTGCTTCGCCGCCCAGGTTCACGCCCGGGGCGACGCGGAAGAGAGACGGGTTGACGCCCGCCTTTCCGTCCTCGGAGGAGTGGGATGCGTCGTTCGAGGCGCGGGTGCCGGCGGCGCCGAGGAAGAGTGCGGGCAGGACGGGAAGGATGCACGGGGAGATGCCCGTGATGAAGCCACCAAGAAGGCCAAGCAAGAGGAACATAGGTTCACCTTACTTGGAAGTGGTTGAAAATGCGCGCTACTTATCTACAGCGACAGGACCAGGTCCGCTCGCTCCTTCGTGCGCTCGACGAGAGCCATGTTCGCCGCATCCACGGTGCGCACCCAGTGGGCGGCGTCCGCGCGGTCGCGCCCAAAACTCATGTGTCGGGCAATCAGCCGCGACGCGAGCTCCTCAAAAGGCGTGTCAATGAAGACAAGCAGGTCGATGAGGCCGCGCACGTCCGCCCAGCCGGGCAGCTCGAGACCCAGGTAGTTGCCCTCCGTGATGACGACGCCGTCGACCTCGACGGGCAGGGAAGCGGCGACCGGCTCGTGCAGGTCGCGCCGGTAGTCGGGGGCGAGGACCACGCCGTCCGCGCGGCGCACGCGCCCCAGGAGAGCGACGTATCCGCCCACGTCAAAGGTATCGGGCGCGCCCTTGTGATCGGCTATCCCGCGCGCGGCCAGCACCGCGTTGGACATGTGGAAGCCATCCATGGGCACCAGGCCCGCGACCGGGATGCCGGCCTCGGGCAGGGCGCGAGCCAGCTCGGCGGCGATCGTGGTCTTGCCGGTCCCGGGAGGACCGGTCAGGCCCAGCACACGCACGGGGTCACCGAGGCGTGCGCGCTCGGCCACGGCCTCGACGATGCGCCGGGTGATCGACGAGGCATGGGCGCGCTCGGGGGAGGCGGCCGCCTGCCGTCCCGAGCCCGCCCGTAAGGAAGTCACGGCTTGATGACGGGCAGCGTCGACCAGGGGAAGTTGATCCACTTGTCGGTGTGCGCCCACACGTAGTCGGGCTCGATGATGGACACGGGCTTCTTGTAGATGACAGCGCTGCGCGCCTCGACGCGCACGGCGGCGGAGCCGTCGAGAGTAAGACCGTGCTCGTCGATGAGGTCCATGACCATCTTGAGGGTCTTGCCGGAGTCAGCGACGTCGTCGACGACGAGGACGCGCTTGCCGTCCATCGCAGAGACGTCCATGAGCGGGGGAAGCAGCTGGGGCTCCTCGAGGGTCTCACCGATGCCGGAGTAGAACTCGACGTTCATGGTGCCGATGGCCTTGACGTCCATCGCGTAGGCGATGGCGCCGGCGGGAATGAGGCCGCCGCGCGCGATGGCGACGATCAGGTCCGGGATCCAGCCGGAGTCGACGATCTGCTGAGTGAGCTCACGGGACGCGTCGCCGAAACCCTCCCAGGTGAGGACCTCGCGGTCGGGAGCGGTCGTGGCGTCGGGGCTGGCGGTGGTACCCATGGCTTCCTTCTCTCGGGGGTGTTGGATCAAGGGTATCGCCGTCGGGTGGATGTGTGCTCGCCCGTAGGGCTCGCAAAACTGTGACGTGGGCAGATGCACGCTGCGCGCTCACTCCGTCGAGACCGGTAACGCTAACGGCGGCGGCGGATCGAGCCGAGCTCGCGCTCGTAGGCGCGCCCGGGCGAGGCGGCCTTTCCGTGGTGCTCCCATGTGAGGATCAGCGCCGGGTCGAAGGCGCGCGAGCACACCCCGCACGACGAGACACGCCGCGGCGCCCGGTACAGGTGGCGCGTGGCCCCACAGCGCGGACACGTGCCCACCCAGGGTGCGTCCGGGGAGGGTAGGGATGAGGGCAGCCGCGCGGAATCCGGGGCGCCGAGGGCGCGTGCCGCCCGCTTCCACGCGGCGTCGTGCCCGTGGGCGGGGCCGACGAGGGCGTGGGCGATCTCGTGCAGGATGACGCCCCGGATCGTGCCTTCATCGTACAGGTCGGTGAGCGGGCCGGACAGGCTGATTGTGCGCGAGGTATGCGTGCACGCGCCCGCCCGGCGCTTGGCGTGGTCGAAGCGGAAACCCCAGTCGGTCAGCCCCGCAGCGTCCATCAGGGAGCGCGCGAGAGCGCAGGCATCCTCCCGCTTCACCGCGCCCCCGCGAGCACGCCGAGCAGGCGCTTCATGGAGACCTTACCCGGCGTGCCCAGGGTCTGGGCGAACATGGACACGCGCAGCTCCTCGGCCATCCACCGCGCCTGGGTGAGCGCGGCGTATCGACGGGCATCGTAGGGCCGACGCTCCAGCGCCTCGCGCGTGGCGGCGATGTCGGCCTCGGCCTGGTGGATGCGGTCCATGTCCTCCAGGTCGCGAGCGAGCGCCCCCGGCGAGGAGGCGGCACGCTCGATGCGCACGGCCCCGGCGCGCAGGTAGCGCCCCAGGTGCGGCAGCGCGAAGGCGGGCGTCGCCGACACGAAGCCCTCGTAGAGCAGAGCCTTACCGTGAGCCGCGACGTCGCGCGTCGTCTCCCCCAGCGAGGCCTGGGGGTGCGAGCGTACGGCGGCGTCGGCCTCGGCGCTGGCCTCCAGGGCGCGCACGACGTAGGAGAGGATCTGGTAGACGCGGTCCTCGTGGGCGTCGCGCGCGGCCGCCACGAGGGCCTCGAAGGCCTCGGGGTCGCGCACGTCGGCCGGGGTGCTCAGCTCGTCCACGAGGGCGAGGGCCGAGGCCAGCTGCGCGTCCGCGACCAGGGCCGCCGTGTCCGCGTAGGGGGAGGCCGCCAGCATGAGGGCCTCACGGCCCGTCCAGCGCGTGGTCACGCGGTTCGTCGCCAGTGCGACGCGGGACAGCAGCAGACGGGCGAGGCCGGCGCGGTGTTCGCGGTCGGCTTCGGCGGCGCTGGCCATGACGCGCACGCCCGCCGCCGGTGCTGCGGCGCTGCCCTGGGGGACCAGCGCGGGGAAGGCCCGCAGCGTCATTGAGCCCGAGGTCTGCGTGATCGATCGCGGCAGCGTCGGCATCTGCGTGACGCCGTCCGCGTGGTACGCCGGGTCGGGCGCGGGGGCCGAGGCCTGGGCGGCGTCGCGGGGCCCGTTGCCCGTCGCGGTCGCGCCGTTAGCGGGGGTGGAGGGACTCTCCCCACGGCGCAATCCCGTGGGGGTGTCGGTGGGGGAGAGGGCTCCACTCGCGGTGTCGTTCGTGCCGGTGGCGGAGGAGTTCTTGCCTCCGCGCCCGCGCTTGTTCCTGCGCGCCTGCTTCTCGCAGGCCTCCTCGAGGGCCGCGCGCACGGCCGTGCGCACCGCCTTGTTTGCGTCGCTGGCGAGGGAACGCTGCAGGTAGGCCAGGTCCTTGCCTGCGCCCAGCTCCTTACCCGACGCGTCGGTGACGACGAAGGTCATGCGCAGGTGGTCGGGCAGGTGGGCGCGCGCGTGCGCCAGGTCCGCCTCGCTGAGGTCCACGCCGCGCAGGACACGCACCGCGTGGGCGAGGGCCTCCAGGACGGAGCCCTCGGTGAGGGGACGGGGCTTGGGAGCCTCGGCACTCGCTTCGGTGCCCTGGGTGGCCGGCGCCTGTTCAGGGGTCTCCTTTTGTGCCGCCTTCTTCGGCGCCTTTGCGGGCGAATTGCGCGTCGAGACGCGGCCGGAGGTCGCGCCCCACGCCGCCAGGCGGCCCATCGCGGCGTCCAGGCTCAGCGGGTCCGGCTCGTCGGAGCTTGCTGCCTTCTTCACGTTCCCGGCGGACTTGTCTGCTGACGCCGCGGCCTCGACCGGCTGGTCGCCGGCCTGCTCGATCCAGCGAGCCGCCGACGCGGCTACGTCCGGCGCGGGGGCCAGCAGTCGGCGCACGCCCTTGGGCAGTGCGCGGATCGCCTCGGTCAGCAGGTCCTCGCGCATGCCGGGCACCAGCCAGTCCGTGCCCGCGTCGCGCACGCGCTCGAGCACCTCGATTGGGATGCGCATCGACACGCCGTCGCGCGGGCTGCCCGGCGCGAACTCGTAGCTCAAAGGCAGCGACAGCTCGCCGCACTGCCACCGATCTGGGAAGCCCTCGCCGGAGGTCGCCTCGCGCGGTATCAGCAGGGACGCCGGGTAAATGAGTAGATCCGGCCGCTCCCGGCGCTCGTCTTTCCACCAGCGGTTGAACGCCGCCGCGCTGGTCACGTGCTCGGGGATCAGATCATCGAAGAAACGGAAGCGCGCCTGCTCGTCCGCGACGAGGCCGTGGGTGCGGCTGCGGCGCTCAACCTCGCGAGCCTGCTCCACCAGGGCCTCGTTTTGGCGCTGGAAACCGTGCCTCTCCCTCCACTGGCCATCCACCAGGGCGTTGCGAATGAACATCTCGCGGGCCAGCTCGCGCGCCGTCGTCCCCTCGCGCGCGGCTGCCAACTCCTCGAAATGACGCGGCTCGAAGGACCCCGACGACAGCGGATCCTTCGACGCCGACACCAACCCGGCCGCCAGCGCCTCCAGTGACCCCGCGCGCGGAGCGTGAGAGCGCGAGGCGGCCACGGCCTCGTCGATGACGA
>CALHZX010000014.1 GCA_938040725.1 uncultured Actinomyces sp.
TCGTGCGCACGAAGGGCGAACGACATGCCGACTAACCGCGTGTGGAGCGCGTCGATGCCCTCCGTTTCCGTGTCAAAGGCGAAGGCCTCGGCGTGGTTCAACTGTTCGGCCAAGGCGCGCCGCGCCTTCTCGGTATCGACCAAGTGATACGTGTGCGGCGTCGTGGTGGCGTCGGTCGTATCGGCATCGTCGGGCGATTGCGGCGGCATGACTGTGGGTTCGTTGGCGAAGAGCGTCAGCTGACTGCCTGGTGCCGGAGCGTCGGTTGGCGTGTCGAGTTTGTTGAGGAAGCTGCGGAACTCGAGTTCGGTGTAGAGTTCGCGGAGGGCGTCGCGATCGGGTTCGCTGACGGCACACGCGGCGGCGTCGAACCGGATCGGTGCGTCGGTGACGATCGTGGCGAGGAACTTGGAGAAGCGGATCTGCTCGGCGTGCGTCTCGATCTTCGTGCGGAGCGCGCCCTTGAGTTGGTCGGTAGATTCGAGCAGCCGTTCGATGCTGCCAAACTCGGTGAGCAGCTTCTGCGCCGTCTTCTCACCGACGCCCGGGCAGCCGGGAATGTTGTCCGAGGCGTCGCCCATCAGCCCGAGCAGGTCGACCACCTGACGGACGTCCACCAGGCCGTACTTGGCGAGCACCTCGGTCGTGCCCATCGTCTCGTAATCGCCGCCGTGGCGCGGTCGGAACTGGAAGATGCGGTCGGTGACGAGTTGCCCGTAATCCTTGTCGGGCGTCATCATATAGACGTCGAACTGCTCCTGCGCAGCCTGCGTGGCGATGGTGCCGATCACGTCGTCGGCCTCGTAGCGCGCGACCTCGAGCAGGGGGATGTGCCTGGCCTCGATGAGTCGGCGGATGTAGGGTACGGATGCGTGGATGTCCTCAGGCGTCTTCTCGCGTTGTGCCTTGTATTCGGGGAATGCTTCGTGGCGGAAGGTGGGCCCGGCGGGATCGAAAGCGATGGCGGCGTGGGTGGGCGTGAGTCGTCGGAGGGCATCGTCAAGCGAGTTGATGAAGCCGA
>CALHZX010000015.1 GCA_938040725.1 uncultured Actinomyces sp.
GATGTACCGACTGCTGTCGATCGCCAAGTACGACGACCGCTTCGTCATCCCGACCACCCACCCCGAGATGCCTCGTGGCATCAAGGAGCTCGAGGGCTGCCCGGTGTCCTACGACGTTGAGGCCTTCCACGGCCTGGCCCCCGCCACGTCGAACCGCCCGATGGGTGGCTCGTCGCCGGAGGGACGCCAGATGCTCCCCCTTGAGGTCGTTCGATGAGTACTTTCGTCGGCATTCCGCGCATTCCTACGGCCGCTCCGGAGACGGAGATGGATCCGCAGGACGCGCGTGGTGTGCGCATGGCGGTCTCGGTCCTGCTGGATTACCCGGGGGAAGACTTTGAGACCAAGCTGAACGCCGTCGAGGAGGCTCTGGCGGACCTGCCGGAGTCGGCCTCGTCGGCCCTGGCCTCGTTCGTGAGCTACGCTCGCACTGCGGGCCTGCGCGCCATGCAGACCACCTACGTGGAGACGTTCGACCAGCGCCGCCGTTGCGCGCTCGGCCTGACGTACTACACGCACGGCGACACCCGTGGACGCGGCCAGGCAATCCTGGCGTTCAAGGAGGTGCTGCGCCGCGCCGGATTCGAGATGGACCGCGAGGAGCTGCCCGATCACCTGCCGGTGGTCCTGGAGTTCGCCGCGTTCGATGAGACCGGCACGGCCGAGGGCCTGCTGCGCTCGAACCGTGAGGGCATCGAGGTGATCCGCACGGCGCTGCGCGCCGCGGACTCCCCGTACGCGCCGCTGCTGGATGCGCTGGTCGCGACGCTGCCCGAGCCGGACGAAAAGACCATTGAGGGCTTCCGTAAGCTCATTAGCCAGGGGCCGCCCACCGAACTGGTGGGTGTGGGCGATCTGTCTGCCACGCCCTCCCCGACTTCCGAAACAACGATGGGACGGTAACGTTCATGGAATCCGCACTTTTGCATGCCGCGTCTGCAGCCGAGACGCAGTCGCTGTCCTTCCTGGACATTGCCCTGTGGGTGGTCCTGCCCTACGTGTCCTTCGCGATCCTCATCGTGGGCCTCGCGTGGCGCTACAAGACGGACCAGTACGGCTGGACGTCTCGTTCCTCGCAGTGGAATGAGCCGACCATCCTGCGCTGGGCGTCGCCGCTGTTCCACTTCGGTGTCCTCTTCGTGTTCATGGGCCACATCCTCGGCCTCGTGATCCCGAAGACGTGGACCGAGGCGGCCGGCGTGCCCCAGCACGTCTACCACCTGATGGCGACGATCCCCGGTACGATCGCTGGAATCATGACGATCGTCGGCCTCGCGCTGCTGATCTACCGCCGCCTGGTGTACAAGTCGGTGCGCGTGGCGACGACCCGCATGGATATCGTCACCTACGTCATGCTGACAATCCCGGTACTCCTGGGTGGCGCGGCGACGCTGCTCAACCAGGTGCTCGGAGGACACGAGGGCTACGACTACCGCGAGACGATCTCCGTCTGGTTCCGGTCGATCTTCTACCTGCACCCGCAGGCGCACCTGATGGCCGATGTGCCCCTCAGCTTTAAGCTGCACATCATCGCTGGTCTGCTGCTCTTCTGCATCTGGCCGTTCACTCGCCTCGTGCACGCGGTGAGTGCACCGGTCGGCTACGTGGCGCGTCCCCCGGTGGTCTACCGGTCGCGCGACGAGCGTCGCACGCACCAGATGACGCGTGGCGGCATGTCTGACTGATCGATGGCCGGTTCCCGTGCCGCGGTCTTGCCGAAGGGGCGAGGCCGTGGCCGGGGGATCGGTGGGACCGGGGGCGGGCGAGAGCTCGCCCCCGAGTCTTTATCCTGGGTGCGCGGTATCACCTGCGTGAATAGATGAGAAGACCCCGCGTAATGAGACCAGTCGGTGGTATTGGCCGTGCGGAGCGGCTTGTATGCTGGGTAGAATAAAGAACGCTTTGTCAGTAACGTAACAGGTTTAAAGCCGTTTGGTGATGCTCGTCATGTGCATTTCCGCTGATTATGAGGGAGAGAGGACTATTGATGAATGACACCTCCCGTTCTCGGCCTCTGGCTGAAACACTCGCCGCGATGGCTGCCCTGACACCCGCGCAGCACGCTCTCCTGGAGCGCATTTCGCACCACGCGAGCCCCGTCACTGTCGCAGAACTGGCCCAGGAGGCCGGCCTGCACGTGTCGAGCGTGCGCGAGACCCTCGAGGGCCTGTTTGCACTCGGCCTGGTTGAGAAGCAGCAGCTTCCCTCTTCGGGGCGAGGCCGTCCCGCGCTCGGCTATTCGACGACGACTCCGGCGGATCCGTCCTTCGCTGCCCAGATGCTGCACCAGCTCACCTCGTCTTTGCTGTCCTGGCTGCGTGCGGATGCGGCAGATCCTGCCGCGTCTGTGCGTGAGATTGGCTCGCTTTGGGCCGATGCTGCGCTGGAGACGATGGAGGTCCCGGATCATAGCCACGCGCCGAGTCGCCGTCCGGTGCGCGACACCTTCAACATTGCGGCCCACATGGGCAAGGTGCGCCTGTTCATGAATGCGATGGGCTTCGCGTCGACCCATCATGACACCGACCCGATGGCGGTCGTACTGACGGCGTGCCCGTTCAGTGAGCCGGGCACGCCGGACGACCTTGCGCTGGAACTGCGTCGCGGCATTGTCGAGCGCGTGTTCGAGCGAACGGCGACGGGATTTGCCACGTGGTCACTTGATATTGATCCGATGGATCCGCTGCGCATGACGATCTACATTCGCCCGCTGAACGAGGCGAATCCAAAGCCCCTGTCGACGACGCTGCACTTTTTCGGTGGTGCTGCTGAGGCTGCCGGTGGATACGTGCGTGAAGTGCCATCTTCCGAGACGCCGGGAACGCTCGGTGAGCTCCTTGAACAGCTGAGCGCGGAGAGTCCTGAGCTGGCACGCATCCTGAGCGTGTCGAGCTTCCTTGTCAACGAGCGTTCGGCCCGCCCGGATAGCGAGCTCGCGCCGGGTGCGCGCGTTGACGTGCTACCCCCCTTCGCTGGAGGGTGAGATTTACTAGTCATTTGTGTGGGGCGGTTAGGGTTGTAAGACAATCCTGACCGCTTCATCGTAGGATGTGGATATAGCCTCTCCCGTCATTGGAGGATCCCATGTCCGCAGAGATTGCAACCGGTATTACCGAGGACCCCCTGGATGCGGCTGCGCTGATCAACAGTGCCCGCCGTGACACCTGTGGTGCCGTCGCGTCTTTCATTGGTGTGGTGCGTAATCATGACGGTGGCGAGAGCGTGGATGCGATCGAGTACTCGTCGCACCCGTCATCCCCGCAGATTCTGCGGGAAATTGCCTCGGAAATGAGGGATCGTCCCGGCGTTCATTGCATTGTGGCGTGGCATCGCGTGGGCCGTCTGGAGATCGGTGACGATGCGATGGTTGTGGCCGTTGCGGCGGAGCATCGCGCGCAGGCGTTCCGCGCGGTGGAGATGATCGTCGAGGATGTGAAGGCGAAGCTGCCGATCTGGAAGAAGCAGGAGCTGTCCGACGGCTCTTACAACTGGTCGGGGCTGTGAGGTGACGATCGGCGATCCCTATTCGCGCCAGAGCGCTGTTTCGGGCCGCTCGGTTGCGCTGCCGCTCATCAATCAGCCTGTCCCGTACGAGGCCGGGGACCCTGCTCTGGAACGTTTCCGTCGCAATTGGCTGGTGTCGGGTATCGGCGAGGCCGGTCAGGCGCGCCTCGCTGCGTCTCGCGTGCTCGTGGTGGGCGCGGGTGGCCTCGGCTCGCCCGTCCTCCTGTACCTGACGGCGGCCGGCATTGGCACGATCGGTATCTGCGACTCCGACGTGGTCGAGGTGTCGAACCTGCAGCGTCAGCTGCTGCACGGCGAGGGCGACGTGGGGGATCCGAAGCCGGATTCAGCCGTGCGTCATCTCAGTGGGCTCAACTCGTCGGTGCATTTTGAGCGCTTTGGGCACGTGACCCGCGAGTGGCTGGATGAGCACGGCCGCGAGTGGGATCTGATTGTGGAGTGCACGGATAACTTCGACGCGAAGTACCTGGTGGCGGACTACTGCGCTGATTCGGGCGTGCCGCTCGTGTGGGGCACGGTCGTGTCGATGGCCTTCCAGGTGAGCGTCTTCTGGTCTGGTGCTCCTGCTCCCGTGCCGTCACTGACGCTACGCAGCCTGCACCCGGTCAAGCCTGCTCCCGGGACGACGCCGGCCTCGCCGACAGTCGGTGTGCTTGGCCCCGTCGTCGGCCAGGCGGGCACAGCGATGGCGACGGAGGCCATCAAGGTGCTGGTGGGCTTCGGCGAGCCGCTCATCGGGCGTGTCCTCATGATGGATGCGGCGACGCAGCGTGCCGACGTGCTGACTTTCGCCCCGTGGGACTGAGTCTCGTGGCTGCCTCGCGCGCTGACGTTGCGGCGATCGTCGTCGGTGGAGGCGGAGGCGAGCGGCTGGGTGGCGTGTCGAAGCCCGACCTGACGCTGGGTGGTGTGCGTGTGATCGACCGCGTGTGCGGGGTTTTGTTGGAGGCGTGCGGCGCGGGATGCGTGGCCGTCGTACCCCCGACCGTACGCGTCCCGGAAGGGGTCGTGCGTACGCTCGAGGATCCGCCGAGTGGCGGCCCGCTGGCCGGTATCGATGCGGGCTTGCGCGCGCTGGGCGTCGACGACGACGTCCTGGTTGTTGTGGTCTCCGTCGATGCGCCCGGCGTGGCAGGCCTTTTGCCCGCCCTCCTGGGGTCTCCTCTGGGGTCGGATAGTGAGGGGCGCATCGCGGTCGGCGGCGACCCGCAGCCTTTCGATCAGTATCTCATGGGTGTGTATCGCGCGGGGGCGCTGCGCCGCGTTCTCGACGAGGCCGTGGCTGCCCTCGGGTCCGTTCGCGGCGTGGGGGTGCGTCGGGTCCTGCGCGCGCTCACGCTCCAGCGGGTGAGCGTCGACGCTGACGTCTGCCGGGACATCGATACCCCCGAGGATGTGGACTGGTGGCAGGATCTCCTCGGCAAGTGATTGATAAGTAATGCCACAGAGGGTATAGGTTGGGAGGGGTAGTGTCGCACGGCTCACTCCCATCAAGGTGCCCTCATGAAACTTCGTCACGGACAACTGTGGCAGCGGCTCGGACTGGCCGTAGTGTCAGGAATTCTCATCGCAACCCTCGCTCCTTCGACTGCTGCTGCTCCGACGGACGGTCACGAAATGCACAGCGACGCGGAGTCCGCTGACCTCGAAATCGAGGGGGACCTCGAGGATCGGATAGCGGCTGTCGTTGGGCATGTTGACATGCTCAAGGCGGGGCATCACGGGCTCGCGACCTCGAACTCAGAGTCTTTCATGGCCACCCTCTCGCCCTCGATGATCATTCAGACGAACCCCGAATGGGTGACCCCGGACCGCCTGACGACGTTAGTCACTGTCAGCGGCACCGCGTCATGGGCGCCAACCGCTGACCTGTGGGACAGGGCGCGCATTCCAGCCGTGGTGGGGAATTTTACCGAATCGGGCATCAGCTACAACGACCTGTCTGCCGCTTCGTGGGGGCATGAGTATTACCAGGGCGTCACGCCGCGGGCGTGGTGGTTCCAGGGCGCGCGCCCAGTCGACGTACGGCTGGTGGAAGAGCTGGTCAGGCAACTGGTACTTCTTTGCGGATCACCCCTATTGTGCGACGAGCCAGTGGGTGAACGATCGCGGCACCTGGTACTGGATGGATTCCACCGGCGCTATGGCGACAGGATGGATCTACGACTCAAGCTCCCGATACTATCTCGACGACAAGGGGAATCCGAGCGCTCAGGGGTGGCAGAGCGTCGACGGGAACTGGCATTATTTCGTCGATGGTCGTGTGTCAACCGGATGGATCCAGGACGGTGACTCCTGCTACTACATGAACGAGACGGGTGCCATGGTTACCGGTACGCAGGTTATTGATGGCCGACGCGCGACCTTCACGGCCTCGGGTCGCTGGACCGGCTACGCCTCCTGATCGACGCCTCCCGACCAAGGCCCCCGATCGACGCCTCCCGACCGAGGCCTCCCGATCGACGCCTCCCGACCGAGGCCTCGGTGAACGACCTCACAAAGCGCCGCGCACCGGGAATAATCCCCGGTGGGCGGCGCTTGTCAGAGGACTTGTGTCGTGGCGTAGTGGGGTGAAGGGAGGGCTGCGGAGCGTTGCTGATGACGCACAGTAATTGGACTCTATTCCGAGGAAGATGTAGAATTTTTGCAACTAAACGGGAAAGTGAGAGTGCGATGCTGCGGGTCCTTCACCTCGACAACTGGAAGTCCTTTTCGGAGCCGGTCGACTTCACGATGATTGCGGGGAAGGAAACGCGCCACGGAGAGACCCTCTACCTCGGCAGCAAGAATCGCGTGCTCCCCGTTGCCGCGATCTACGGCGCGAATGCCGCGGGAAAGTCCGCTCTCCTCGATGCCCTCGCTCACCTGCAGGTCATGCTGCGCGAGCCGCGCAAGCGTGGGCAGCGCCTGCACTATCACCCGCACCTTCTTCTTGGTCCCGACAAACCCAGCGTCATCGGCGTCGAGATCGTCCTCGATGTGCGGGATGCGACGTCGAATCGGCAAGCAATCGTCTACTACGAGGTGGCGTTCAACGCGGGAGAAATCGTCGAAGAGTCCCTGTACCGCGTGCGTTCGGAGGACGAGCAGGCGGTCTTCGAGCGCCGCGGCCAGGAGGTCTCACTCTACGGCGATCTTGAGGACGACGTGTCCCTCGACGCTGCGTCGAAGACAGTTCAACCAAACCGCCTCTTCCTCGAAACCTGCTTCAATGCGGGGCTCATTGACGACGAGAAGAGTCTTCTGGGCTCCGTCATCGAATGGTTCAAGCGCCTGACCATCCTGAAGCGGGGAGCGCGTTACATCCTCATGCCGCAGCGGATCGCGCACGACGAAGATTTTCGTGCCGCTGTCGGGAGGGGGTTGACAGTCGCCGACACGGGTATCTCCGACATCTGCTTCACGGCGGTTCCTCGAGCCAAGGTGCCTGCAGAAGAGAAGATCCTCGATGAGGTCGAGGGCCAGCTGCTTGATAACACCTCGGAGGCGTACCTCAATGCGGAGAGTGGTGCCGTTTTTCGCGCTCGCTTGGCCGAGGACGGAGACGTTGTCTATGAGCGTCTAGTCACCGTGCACGGGGATGGAAACAAGGAGTTCCGGCTTCCCCTTGAGCAGGAATCCGACGGCAGCATCCGCTACCTGCACCTGTTGCCCATCCTGTATTGGGCGGGAGGGGCCCACAAGTCGGGCGTCTATCTGATCGACGAACTCGAAGACTCGCTCCACCCGAAGCTCACGGAGGAGCTCATTCGGCTGTTTCTGGATGCGTCGGGACCTGATGAGAAACGTCAATTGATCTTTACGACGCATGAACTCCACCTCCTGCGGGCTGACCTGCTGCGGCGCGATGAAATTTGGTTGGTGGAAAAGAACGATCACCGGTCAGAGCTCACGAGGCTCACGGACTTCCCTGCGTCTAACATTCGATCGGGTAGCGACCTCCAGCGGATGTACATGTCGGGTCGCCTCGGCGGCGTTCCGCGTCTGTAGGAGGCGATGTGGGCAAGAAGAAGGCGCCGACGAGAAAATCTTCGCGCGGGTTCAGGGGGCGCTCTCATAGCAAACAGGTGAAGCCTCTTGTCGTTCTCGCCGTTGAAGGGGCGACAGAGAAGCAATACTTGAATGCGCTGAATCAGCACCTTTATG
>CALHZX010000016.1 GCA_938040725.1 uncultured Actinomyces sp.
CGATGGTGGTCTCGTCCTTGGAGACGACGATCTTGCGGGCGCGGCCCAGCAGCTCGAGGTCAGCGTTCTCGAGGGAGAGGCCGACGGTCTCGGAGATGACCTGGCCGCCCGTCAGGATGGCCATGTCCTGCAGCATCGCCTTGCGGCGCTCACCGAAACCGGGGGCCTTGACGGCCACGGACTTGAAGGTGCCGCGGATCTTGTTGACGACCAGCGTAGCGAGGGCTTCACCCTCGACATCCTCGGCGATAATCGCCAGGGGCTTGCCGGTCTGCATGACCTTCTCCAGGACGGGGACGATGTCCTTGACGTTGGAGATCTTGGAGTCCATGAGCAGGACGTAGGCGTCCTCGAGGACGGCTTCCTGGCGCTCCTGGTCGGTCACGAAGTAGGCCGACAGGTAGCCCTTGTCGAAGCGCATACCCTCGGTGGTCTCCAGGGTGGTGTCGAAGGAGTTGGTCTCCTCGACGGTGACGACGCCCTCGGCGCCGACCTTCTCGAAGGCCTCGGCAATGAGCTTGCCGATGGCGGGGTCGTTGGCGGAGATGGAGGCCGTGGCAGCAATCTGCTCGGTGGTCTCGACGGGCTTAGCGTCGGCGTGCAGCTGCTCAACGATGGCCTCGACGGCCTGGTCGATGCCGCGCTTGAGGGCGATCGGGTTGGAGCCGGCGGCAACGTTACGCAGGCCCTCGTGGACCAGCGCCTGGGCCAGAACGGTCGCGGTGGTCGTACCGTCACCTGCGACGTCGTCGGTCTTCTTCGCAACTTCCTTCACCAGCTCGGCGCCGATGCGCTCGAACGGATCCTCCAGGTCAATTTCCTTGGCGACGGAAACGCCATCCTTGGTGATCGTGGGGGCGCCCCACTTCTTGTCGAGCACGACGTTGCGTCCCTTGGGGCCCAGCGTCACCTTGACGGTGTCGGCCAGCAGGTTGAGGCCGTTCTCCATGCCACGACGGGCATCCTCATCAAACTTGATGATCTTGGTCATTGGGAATATATCCTTCCGCGATGCGGATCGGGTCCGATGCCCGCGACGGACGGTCGCTCTTATGAGGCGACCTCATCGAACCGGTGGTCTTATCACTCTCCATGTCGGAGTGCTAACTAAGATTTTGGCACTCACCACCCCAGAGTGCAAGGCGAGGTTGCAGAGCTTGAGTCGGATGCGCTCAGGGCGTAACGCGCGACGACGAGGCCGAGGCTGGTCGCGCGCAGCACTCCCACCCATGCTCACCGCTCCCACTCAGTGGGCACGAGGTTGGCTTCGCATGTGCGGCGGCCCGCAACCGCATGACGTTCACCCCGTTGGGCATGGGATTCGCTACGCGTGTGCGGCGCCCCGGACTTCACCCTTCACCCGGCGCCCCCTCGCGAACACCGTGACAAAATTCGCCCAGCACGGTCCCCTCAGAGGCGTTTCCGTGAAAAAATCCGCCCTGCTGGCGCAAAAACACTGTTTTTGGCATGTTTTGCGTGTGCTGGGAGAATCTTTTCCCGCTTGGGCGACGCCTACACCAAACAGGGAGAACTTTGTACCGTTTCCACCACCAACACGACGAGCAGGGCGAAAAAAGTCACGCACCAACACCCCACCTCACCCCAACAACGCGCCCCTCTCCAAATTTCGCATGCAATTCGATTGCCTGAACTTTCAATAAAGCCCAGAAACGTTGCAATTCCAACGATATGAATTCAAACTTTAAAATAGCCAAAAGGGAATTGCATGCGAAATTAGGGAGGCAGGATTGGAGGGCACCGGAGGGCACGGGCGGGCCTCGAGATCGACCACTCCGAGCCGCACGCTCGCGTGTGGCGATCCCGCGAGCGGCCGGGCCCCACGGCGCCCAGAACACCAGCGGTGCCACAAGCAACGTCGGAGGCGGGCCGCCGTCCACTGGCACGCCAAGCAGCCCGGCCCAGCAGCGCACAACACGGCGCGGCAACACCAGCAGCGCCACAAGTAACGCTGGAACACCTGCGGCACCACAAACAGCAAAGCCGCCCGGCCCCGCAGGGGCCGGGCGGCTCACCCAGTATCAGTGGATCATCGAAGAATCACGACAATATCGGGATTACCGAGACCGCTTTCCTGGCGCACATTCGAGATTCCGAGCTTCGAAGCGATGTCCTTGGCGGTGCCTTCCATCCGGGGATCCTCGTAGAAGACGGTAGACGTCTGAGTGGTCCAGCCGTCGGCGTTCCCGGCGCTGGTCCCCGCGTATCCAGCCTGGTTGAGGATCTGGGCCTGCTGGCCAGCGTACCCCTGAGTGCCGGTGCCGTTGAGGACCTGAATGACGGCGCCGTGGTCAGGCTCGGAGGAAACCGCCGGGGAGGATGAGCTCGGGGAAGGCGTGGGCTCGGCGGAAGGTGTGGCATCGACCGTGGGCGCGGCGCTGGGGCTCGCGGACGCACTGGGCGTCGTCGCGGCAACGGTCGGCGTGGTCGTGGCCGGCGTCGTGGTCTGTTGGCGCGACAGGGCGGTCGCCGCTGCCCATCCGAGGACCGGAACGATCACGAGGATGGCCAGGAAAGGCCACACGTTCTTCCACTTGGACGGCTTGGGGCGGTGCATGCCGACGGGCATATCTTCGCCGGCGCGGTCAAATTCATCCCTGGGGTACTGAGAACTCACGCGTTCAGACTATCGGATAAGAGGGAGTGCGGCGCAAGTGGCGCGCGGGGAATGTGGCGTGGCTTGTTCGGCATTAGGCTGATGCTATGAGTGAATACAATCCCCGTCCGCTGACTGAATTGATTGATCCGGGTTGGGCTCGGGCGCTCGCCCCTGTGGAGGGGCGCGTCCATGAGTTGGGCGCGATGCTGGCGACCGAGGTCGCGGAGGGGCGTGGCTACCTGCCTGCTGGCATGGATGTACTGCGCGCGTTTACGTACCCGTTCGACAAGGTGAAGGTCCTGATTGTCGGGCAGGATCCGTATCCGACGCCGGGCCACGCGATGGGTTTGTCGTTTTCGGTGCGCCCGGGGGTGGCGCTCCCCAAGTCGCTGATCAATATTTTCCGTGAGTTGAGCGAGGACATGGGCGTGCCTGCTCCGACGTCGGGGGATCTGACGCCATGGTGCAAGCAGGGCGTGTGTCTGCTGAACCGCGTGTTGACGGTGCGTCCGGGCGCGCCGGCGTCGCACCGGGGTCGGGGCTGGGAGGAGGTCACGCAGTGCGCGATCGACGCGTTGGTGGCCCGCAGGAAAGCGGATGGTTCGCGCACTCCCCTCGTCGCGATCCTGTGGGGTAAGGATGCGCAGTCGCTCGCGCCGCGCCTCGGTGAGACGCCGATTATCGCGTCGGCGCACCCGTCGCCGCTGTCGGCGTATCGCGGATTTTTCGGCTCGCGGCCGTTTTCGCGTGCGAATGAGCTGCTGGAAGCACAGGGGACGTCCGGTGTGGATTGGTCGCTGGTCGCCTCTCATTGACGAGGCCGGGGCGCCACGCCTGATCGGGCGACGGTGGGATGCGGCTGTGGTGCCGCGGTGAGGGACTCCGTGGAGCCGGCTATCGGACTCGAACCGATGACCTGCTGTTTACAAGACAGCTGCTCTACCAACTGAGCTAAGCCGGCGGCGGACACTAGTGTGCCACAGGTGGGGGCTCCGGCGCGCGCGGGCGACGGTCCGTGGCCGGTCGCAGGGACGCGACGCGCCGATGACGCGGGGGTGGGGCCGCCGAGCGGTCCCACCCCCACAGTGCCGACAGGCTCAGTTGGAGCTGTTGGTCGTTTCGGAGCTTTGGGTGTCGTCGGCCCCGCTCTGGGAGGGTTCGGTGGCCTCGGGGGCCGGAGTTTCGGTCGTATCCTGGCTCGCGGAATCGGTGATCCCGTATTCCTGGGCGATGGTCTGGCGCAGCTCACCCAGCTGGGTGCCGAGCGGGATCACAGTGGAGCGGTCCTTGACGAGCTCGGGCGTGCCAAGCCCGTTGTCGCGGCCCTTGTATCCGGCGTTCTGCCAGGCGGTGGTCGATGCCTTGAGGTAGTCCTCGACGGCGTTGACTGGGAAGGTGTCGATGACGTCGGAGGGGACGCCAACCTCGGCGGCGATCACCTTGACCTGCTTCCAGGAGGCATCGAGGTTCTGGACGACAGTGCCGTTGGAGGCCTGGAACTGGGTGCGGAAGTAGGCGAGCAGCGCGTGGTGAAAGTCCACCCACTTGTCGGGTGCCTTCTGCGCGACGACCAGGGAGGCACTGGCAGCGGGCTTCAAGTAGTCCATGTTGACGGTGATGACGGGCTGCAGCTCGATGTTGTAGTGGCCCTCGGCCGCCCACGTGGTGAGATCCTTGCCCATGTATGCGTCGATATCGGCGCACGCGTGGCAGGAGTAGTCGAAGTATTCGGTGAGGGTGGGCAGGTTCGGGTCGGCTTCGGCGACGACGCCGTTCGCGTTGACGATGATCGGGCGTCCGTCGGCGTAGGCGCCGAGGACCTGGGATGCGTCGACGTTGTGTGCGGCGTTGACCTGCGCCTGCTGCTTCCAGATGACGCCGCCGACGGCGACGGCGATGGCGAGGACGATCGCGGCGACGGCAGAGATGACGATGATGCGGGTGCGGCGGTCGGCGCGCTCCTGCGCTTGGCGCATCTGCGCGGCTTTGGCGCGCACAGGGTCGACGGCCGGCTTCTTCTTCTGAGCCATGAACTCACCCTCCAAAGTAGTTGAATGTTGCAATAGTATCGGGCGCGGTCCTCCCGCGCTTAGTGCGCCAGCCCACCCGTGACGATCAGCCACGCACCTGCAAGGAACCCTCCACAGCCTACCGCGAGGAGACCACGCCCCCATGCAGGACGCACGATGACGCGCAGCGATGTCGCCATTCCGACGCGCAGATCCGCGGCAAACGGCATCAGCCACGCCGCCAGGAGAGTGACGCTTGCGAGCGCCCACACGATAATCGTCCCACGCGGGTCGCCCAACCAGTAATCGTCACGGTCAAGGCTGGTCGCGGTGGCGATGTCGACCGGCCAAGACCACAGGACGCGTTCCTCATGCGCGTAGGACACGAAGGCCCAGATCCCGTAGGGAACGAGCCCTCCCACGACGAGGCCGAGGGCAGTGGTGAGAATCGAGCGCACGAGCAGGATTGGGGACATGGCGATGACAGCCGCACCGTCCGACGCCTTGGGGCCGCGCAGGATGCGACGCCTCTCAACCCACCGACTCATGGCGCCGACCAGACCGAAGGCGGTCAGCGCAATGCCGACGATGAGGGTGCCACTCATGCCGAGCAGGAAGGGCAGAGCAGCCAGGAGCGCGAGGAGTGCGGCGCTGGAGATCCAGGCGCTCTTCTTCGCCGGGGACGAGGCCGACTCGCCCTGCGCGCCGACCGCAGCCTGGCCGGGGTTCCACTGCTGTCCCACCCCCATCGGCGAGGATGCGAAGGCCGCTTGAGGCGGGAGCTGGCGTCCGTATCCGGGCGCCACGCCGGGACCGGCGCCGTTGCCCCCCCGCGAATCCCCATAGCCGCCCTGTGCCCCCTGGTAGGCAGGCTGCGGATAGGGAGCCATCACCTCAGTAGGATCCGCGTCGTCGACGACCTGCCATGTGTCGGTCGCATCATCGTGCCAGGCGACCTCATCTGCATCATCTTCCCAGTCACCGTATCCCTCGGCGACGGATGCGGTGTCCACGACGTCGGTGTGGTCATTTGCCGCGGTGAATTCCGACGCATCGCGGCGCGGATGCTGGGGATAGGAGACGGCGCGTGCACCCGAGGCATCTGGCCGCTGCCCCGCGTCCTCCCACTCGGGTGGCGCGGCGATTTCCTGCGGGTCGGAGCTGACCATCTGCGTGCGCATGCCGGTGTCGAGGAGCTGCGCCCAATTCACGGTCACGTAATCGAGTTCTCCGGGCGCCCAGCCGACGGCGCTCATGAGGTCGGCGACGATCAGGGAGGGCGACGGACGCTCGTCCGGATCGGGGCTGAGCCCGCCCGCGAGCGCGTCGGCGACCATGGGATGCAATCCGGCGAGGTCAGGGTCACCCTCGAGGACACGCAGCATTGTGGCAGATACGTCCCCCTTGCCGAACGGCGGGCGGCCGGTCGCGCAGGACAGCAACGTCGCACACCAGGCCCACCAGTCCGATTCCTTCGTGGCACCGTGTCCCTGGAGCAGTTCGGGCGCAGTGTATCCGGCAGTCCCGGACACGAGGCCCGTGCTGGTCAGGTGCTGATCCGACGTCGCCATCGCAATACCGAAATCGATGAGAACGGGGCCGCGCGGCGAACAGATAATATTGGAAGGCTTGATATCGCGGTGAATGATGTTGGCATGGTGGACCGCCGCAATCGTGGAGGCCAGGTGGTAGGACAGGGCCGCGACGCCGCGCAGCGGGACCGGTCCAGAGACGAGGATTTCCGCGAGCGTGGGCCCCTCGACGTATTCCGAAACTACAAAGGGCTGTGTCGCCTCCGTCTCCGCGTCAACGATGTGCGCAACGAAGGGTGAGCGCACGGAGTTCACGGTGCGCGTCTCGCGCTCAAGGCGCGCACGCGACGCCTCCGAAGCCGCCATCGCGGGGTGCATGGCTTTGAGGGCGACACGCATGCCACCCCCATCTTCGGCGAGCCAGACCGTACCCGCGCCGCCCGTTCCGAGCCGGCGGATGAGCCTGTAGCCACCCAGTTCCTCGCCTTCTTCCACGCCCTCAGCCTACCTGGCCCCTCCCCCATCTGCGGCCATCCGCGCAGGGTAGCCCCGGCCTCGTCCCCGTCATCAGCACATAAAAGCGCACGCACAATCCACGATCTGAGCCGAACTGTACACTCGCGCGCGAGCGTGCTAACTTCGCTATTAGTCGCGCGCGCGGAATGATCCGTGTTCGCGGCTCCGTGGGCGAAGACGCTCCACGGTCGCCCACTACGGATCGTCCGGCACGTACCTGCCGGTGGGAAGGAAAACTCCATGGCAACCGTCACTTTTGACAAGGCGACCCGCATCTACCCGGGTTCCGACAAGCCCGCCGTCGACCAGCTCGACCTTGAGATCAAGGACGGCGAATTCCTCGTCCTCGTCGGCCCCTCCGGCTGCGGTAAGTCCACCTCGCTGCGCATGCTCGCCGGCCTGGAGGACGTCAACTCCGGTCGTATCCTCATCGGCGACAAGGACGTCACGGACGTTCCGCCGAAGAACCGCGACATCGCGATGGTCTTCCAGAACTACGCCCTCTACCCCCACATGTCGGTGCGCGAGAACATGGGCTTCGCCCTGAAGATCGCCGGCACACCCAAGGAAGAGATCAACAAGCGCGTCGAAGAGGCCGCTAAGATCCTCGACCTGGAGCCCTACCTGGACCGCAAGCCCAAGGCCCTGTCCGGCGGCCAGCGTCAGCGCGTCGCCATGGGCCGCGCGATCGTCCGCAAGCCGCAGGTGTTCCTCATGGACGAGCCCCTGTCGAACCTGGATGCGAAACTGCGTGTCCAGACCCGTACGCAGATCGCCTCCCTGCAGCGTGAGCTCGGCGTCACCACCGTGTACGTCACCCACGACCAGACCGAGGCTCTGACGATGGGCGACCGCATCGCGGTCCTCGCCGGCGGCCTCCTCCAGCAGTGCGGCACCCCGCAGGAGATGTACGAGCGTCCCGCCAACGAGTTCGTCGCAGGCTTCATCGGCTCCCCCGCCATGAACCTGGGCACCTTCACGGTCGACGGCGAATGGGCCAAGCTCGGTCCCGCACGCGTGGCCGTCTCCGAGGCCGCCCGCGCCGCGATGACCCCCGAGGACGGCGGAAAGATCAAGATCGGCTTCCGTCCCGAGGGCCTGGAAGTCGTCTCCGGCGACACCGAGGGCACCATCCCCGTCGAGGTTGACTTCGTCGAGGAGCTCGGCTCGGACGCCTACGTGTACGGCCACCTGGCCGGCGCCGCCGAGGGCGAGGCCCTGGGCTCGGGCGCCGAGGGCACCGGCAAGCAGCTGATCGTGCGCGTCCCCCCGCGCACCGCTCCCGCGCGCGGCGGCATCCTGTACGTGCGCATCCGCGAGGGCCAGCAGCACAACTTCTCCGCTGCAACGGGTGCTCGCCTGCCCGAGTGACGCCTAGCGCTCGCGCACAGCGATAATCGGCCCCGGCCTCGTCCTCTCGTACCTCCTGGACGAGGCCGGGGTTGCACTGTGCCCGCATGTGTTCTTGGCCGCGACTAGATGCAATACCGAGTCGGGGCTATACGTGAGGCGTTCAAGATGCGACAATAGGCCCCATGGCTTTGGACATTACGGCGGCCGCAATCGACCCCGCCCTTCTGGACCTCCCCTGGGATGTTCCCCTGGAGGAGTGGCCGTCCAGCCTACTCGCGGCACTCCCCCGCGGCATTTCCCGCCACATTGTGCGCTTCGTGAACCTGTCTGGCCGCGTGCTCGCGGTCAAGGAGATCGGGCCGACGGTGGCGCACCACGAGTACGATCGCCTGCGAGACCTCTCGCGCCTGGACGCCCCGTCCGTTCAACCCGTCGCCGTCATCACGGGCCGAGAAAGCCCCGAGGGCGAGGAACTCAACGCGGTTCTCATCACCGAGCACCTGCAGTTCTCCCTCCCCTACCGCGCGTTGTTTTCCCTGTCGATGCGCGAGGACACCGCGACGCGCCTCATCGACGCGCTCGCGCTTCTCCTCGTGCGCCTGCATCTCCTGGGCTTCTACTGGGGCGACGTCTCCCTGTCGAACACGCTGTTCCGTCGCGACGCGGGCGAGTTCGCCGCCTACCTGGTCGACGCCGAGACCGGCGAGCTGTACCCCAAGCTCACCGACGGCCAGCGCGGGTACGACGTCGACCTGGCCCGCACGAACATCATCGGCGAGCTCATGGACCTCCAGGCCGGCGGGTTCTTCCCCGAAGACGCCGACCCCATCGACGTCGGCGACCGCATCCGCACCCAGTACGACCTGCTGTGGACAGAAGTCACGGCCAAGGAGTCCATTCCCAACGATCAGCGCCAGTACCTGGTCAGTGAGCGTATCCGCCGCCTCAACGACCTCGGTTTTGACGTCGCCGAGCTGCACATGTCCACCGATTCCTCCGGCGAGCGCCTCGTCATACAGCCCAAGGTGGTTGACGCCGGTCACCACAACCGCAAGTTCATGCGCCTGACCGGCATGGACGTCGGTGAACACCAGGCGGCGCGCCTCCTCGCCGACATCGACGTGTGGCGCGCGACGAGCGGCCTCCAAGACCTTTCCCTTGAGCAGGCTGCCCACGAGTGGCTCACCGACGTGTTTGCCCCCGTCGTGCGCGCGATTCCGCGCGAGCTGGCGGGCAAGCTGGAGCCCGCGCAGCTCTACCACGAGTATCTCGAGCACCGCTGGTACATGGCCCAGCAGGCCGGCCACGACGTGTCACGAGACGACGCCCTGGCCTCGTACATCGAGACGATTCTGCCGTCCAAGCGCGACGAGGCCGTCCTCATCGAACCCGGTCCGGGTCGCGCGTCTATGCTCAGCGCCGAGGCGCACCCCGACCTATGGTGAGGGGGTACAACTTCTCGCCTCGCTCACGCTAGGAGGATCCATGTCCGAATTCCCCCGTATCATCGCCCACAGGGGCGCGTCCTCGCTCGCGCCGGAAAACACGATCGCCGCGTTCTCTAAAGCCATGGAGGTCGGCGCCCGCTGGTTCGAGTTCGACGTGGACATCACGGGTGACGGCTCCCTCATCGTCATCCACGACGACACCCTCGACCGCACGACGACCGGGTCCGGCTCCTACTACCAGCTCGGGTTCTCCGACATCCGCCGCCTCGACGCGGGCCGCTGGTTCTCGGACACCTACCGTTTCGAGCGTATCCCCGAGGCCGCGGACGTCCTGGCTTTCGCCTACGCGCAGCAGATGGGCGCGAACCTGGAGATCAAGCCCTGCGCGGGTGGGGACCGCCTGCGTGAGCGCCTCATCGAAGCCCTGGCTGTCACGCTCGCAGACCCGAAGGTTCCGTCGCGCCTCATCGTCTCGTCGTTCGACCACGATCTGCTCGCCGCCTTCCACGAGGCCTGCCCGACCGTAGCGCTCGGCTGGCTCATTGAGCGCGCCTCCGATGAGTGGCGCGAGGGCGCAGCCGCCCTCGGTGCGACCGCCATTCACCCGGGTGTCGAAGGGCTGACGGCCTCCGACGTGCGCGCGATGCGCGACGCTGGCTTCGACGTCAACGTGTGGACGGTGAACGACATCGAGCAGGCCCGCGAGCTGGCATCCTGGGGCGTCACCGGCATCTTCACCGATCGCCCGCAGGACTTCCCCGCCGAGGCCCTGAAGGCCTGAGGGGAGTCGGCGCGGTTTATGGCCGCGCTGCCACTCTCAAGAGACGGAGGGGGCCGGGAACGCTCACGCGCCCCGGCCCCCTTTCACGTCTGCTTCTGGCGGCTCTTTACTCCTCGCCCGCGCGGCGCGCGAAGCGCTTGGAGACGTGCTTAGCCAGGGAAAGCTCCGCGATCGAATCGACCACCATGAGGCCGCCGACGATACCGGCGAAGCGCATCCACCCGGAACGCGGGGCGGAGGCACGCACGGCGGCAACCAGCATGCCGGTGCCAACGATGGCCTCGACGGCGACGGCGGCGTGGATGATCCACGGGCGCTCGACGGCCACGGACTCGTAGGAGTTCCACAGGGGCTTCACGACCGACTGCGGCTGCCCCATCATGATGTCGACGCTGCGGCCGATCGCGTTGGAGATACCGCGTGCCAGGTGCACGGACACGCCCTCGACGTCCTCAATGTCAGTAGTGCCCAGCAGGAAGCCCGCGACGGAGCCCGGCAGGCCAAGGGCGCGCACAACCTTCCACACGGATTCTTCGCCGGTCGTGGCCACGGAAGCCCACAGCGCTTCGGCGTCGGAGCCGGGGACGGCCTCGGCGATCTCCGCCAGATCGAGGCGGTCGCCCACCAGGTCAATGACCTCACCGGGCAGCTCAGCGGTGCGGTCGTGTCCACCGGGCACGATCACGGCGTCCATGCCCCAGTTGTGGGACACGATGTGCTCAAGGTGATCGTCGGTGACCAGGAAGACCTGGAATTCACCATCCGTCACGGAGAGAGTCACGAGCGGCAGGTCGCCGAAGTTCCAGCCCTCCTTCTCAGCGGGCAGCTCGGCGAGGAGCGCGCGGTGTCCCTCAGCAAGCTCAAGGTCGCCCAGGTCCACGCCCTCCAGGGCGGCCAGAAGCGGCACGGACGACGCGGGGGTGCGGCCGATCTCAACGATACGGGTGGGAGTCGGTTCCACGGCCGCGCCACGCTCCTCCTCGGAGGGCCACACCTTGCCGAGCGGCGAATCGCCCTCGGGCAGGTGGTCGGCGCTCGCATTGCCGATGCGCACCTCGGCATCGAAGAGGATGGCGAGCTCGTCAGCCAGTTCAGCGGGCGTCGGGCCGGGGACAACCTCGGTCGAGTCGGCGGGCACGGTAGCAACGTGCTCCTTATCGACAGCAACGTTGAGACCCAGCAGCTGCGGCGAGGAGGGGAACCACTCGAGCTGCGCGAGGATCGAACGTTCCTTCAGCTCTCCGGCAACCACGCTGGGGTCCAGATCGTGGCCGATAATCATGCCTTCAATGCGAGTCCAGTCCTGGGCCATGTCACTACCTTCCTGTCCGTGGTGACGTCGTCTCACCACTCTATGGTTCCATTGTGTCGCGTGGGTCGCTATTTCGCTCGCCCGCGCGGTCAGTTACGAGATTTTGTGTTGCTGCGCCCCGCCCCACTCGACCACCGTGACGCCGGCGGGCGTCGGGGCGGCGCGAAAGCCTGCAGTTGAACAACGGTGTTCGCATCGGCCTCGCGAATCGTCATGAACACCCTGATGAACGTGTCCGGCGTGACGCTCGCCCCGGCCTCGTCCGTCAGCGTTCCCTCGGGCGCGGCCGTCACGTTCCACGAGGCCTGGGTCCACAGCACATCATTCTTTCAGTATCCGACGCCCGTCATTGGGTGGTCCTTGCTGCGTTTCACTGCGCAGTTGCCTCATCATACGGCGCGCAAACAGCCTGTTTCAAGAGGCATTGTGCTCTGAACGGCGGAGACGAGGGAGGCACGCGGCGTCACCCATCGACAGGTTTGAGTCCTTCGTCATACGCTGCTATCCTGACCCGTTACGCGGCTCTACCGACAAGGGAGCCGCATCCCTCACGTGAAAGCAGCTATTATGCCTCTCCTCAGCACCGCAGCGATCGCCGTCGCTACCACTGTCTTTTTCCTCCTATTCCTGTGGGCGAGCTTCGTCTCCGCGTCGCCAGGCGAAATTAAGGTGATCTCCGGCCCCCGAGGCCAGCGCGTCCTCCACGGCAAGACGGGCTGGAAGGTCCCCCTGCTGGAGCGCGTGGACACCATGACCGCCTCGATGATTTCCGTCGACGCCCAGACCACGGACTTCGTCCCCACGAACGACTACATCAACGTGCGCGTCGACGCGGCCGTCAAGGTCCGCATCGCGACCGACGACCCGACGCTGTTCCGCGCGGCGACGCGTAACTTCCTGTACAAGACGACCGCCGAGATCTCCGAGGAGGTGCGCGACACCCTGGAGGGCCACCTGCGCGCCATCATCGGCCAGATGCGACTGACCGACATCATCACCGACCGCGCTGCCTTCTCCGAGCGCGTCCAGGAGAACGCGAAGCAGGACCTGGAGGAGATGGGCC
>CALHZX010000017.1 GCA_938040725.1 uncultured Actinomyces sp.
AAGTCGTCATGACTCAAGCCTATCCCCACGCGTACAATGCGCGGGTACCCAACCAGGAGCCTCACGCCCAGCTCAGAGGAGGAAACCCGATGTCCGGTGGACTTGTCGCGTTGCTCGACGATATCGCGACCCTCGCAAAGGTCACGGCCTCGTCAATCGACGACGTCGCGGCAAACGCCGTCAAAGCCTCCTCGAAGGCGGTGGGCGTCGTCATCGACGACACGGCTGTCACGCCCCAGTACGTGTCGGGCCTGAGCCCGTCGCGCGAGCTGCCGATTATCGCGAAGATCGCGCGCGGCTCCCTCATCAACAAGCTCTTCATCATCCTGCCGATCGCCCTCCTCCTCACATGGCTGGCCCCTCAGGTTCTGCCGTTCCTACTGGTCGTGGGCGGCGCGTACCTATGCTTCGAGGGTGGCGAGAAGGTCCTCGAGAAGCTCGGCTGGCTGCCCGGCCACCACGAGGAGTACGAGGAGGGCGGCGCGGCCTTCCCCGAGGAGCTCGAGAAGGGAATCGTCTCTTCCGCGACCCGCACCGATCTGATCCTCAGCGCCGAAATCATGCTCGTGTCCATGGCCGGCCTGTCCAACGAGACTGGCGTCATCCGCGTCGCCGTCCTCATCGGGGTCGCTTTCTTCATGACGTTCTTCGTCTACGGCCTCGTCGCAGTGCTCGTGAAGGCCGACGATTTCGGCCTTCACCTGGCCAAGGATGCCATCAAGCCCGAGGACAACCGCCCCGGCCCCGTCGACAACGTCGGCCGCACGATCGTGCGCGTCATGCCGCACATCTTCAGCGTCATCGGTGTCGTCGGCACGGTCGCGATGCTGTGGGTCGGCGGTCACCTGGTCATCGCGAACCTCGCCGAGGTCGGTGTGCCCGTCTTCCACCACGTCCTCGAGGCCGCCGAGCACGCGGTCGCGTCGGCCGGCGGTTTCGTGACCTGGCTGGTCGAAACCCTCCTGTCCGGCATCTTCGGCGTCATCCTGGGCTCCCTCATCGCGTGGATCGTCGTCGGGGCTTCCGCGCTCGTGCGCCGCTTGCACGCCAAGGCCTGATCCCTCTTTTTCACGAGGCCTGGGCGTGGTCGGGTGGCCGAGCCCCGGCCTCGTCGTTGATCGCACTGCGCGAAAGGTGACACACAACCCCTTCGCAATATGGGACTAAAGGACTACGCTAGTGTCATCAGCAAATCGCGCACGACGCCCCAAAGGAGCATCATGACCGTCTACACCCTGCCCGACCTGCCCTACGACTACTCCGCTCTCGAGCCCCACATCTCCGGGCGCATCATGGAGCTGCACCACGACAAGCACCACGCCAACTACGTGGCCGGCGCGAACGCCGCCCTCGAGAAGCTGGCCGCCGCCCGCGAGGCCGACGATTTCGCTGCCATCAACCTGTGGGAGAAGAACCTGGCCTTCAACCTCGGCGGCCACACCAACCACTCCATCTTCTGGACCAACATGACCGGTGAGGGCGCCTCGCGTCCCGAGGGCGAGCTCGGCGCCGCCATCAACGAGTTCTTCGGCTCGTTCGAGTCCTTCCAGGCTCAGTTCGCCGCCGCCGCCCTGGGTCTGCAGGGCTCCGGCTGGGCCGTCCTCGCGTGGGACACCGTCGGCAAGCGCCTCGTGACCTACCAGATGACCGACCAGCAGGGCAACATCCCGGTCGCGACCGTGCCGCTGCTCATGATCGACATGTGGGAGCACGCCTTCTACCTGGATTACCTCAACGTCAAGGCCGACTACGTCAAGGCCTGGTGGAACCTGGTGAACTGGGAGAACGTCGCCTCCCGCTTCCAGGCAGCCCGCCTGTCCTCCGGCCTGGTCAACGCACACTCCGCGCTGTCCGACCTGGGCACTCAGGCCATCGACACCGTCAAGGGCTGGTGGAAGAACTGAGCGTTCGCGCCTGACGCGACCGC
>CALHZX010000018.1 GCA_938040725.1 uncultured Actinomyces sp.
AGGCCTCGAGCATGTTGAGCAGAACCGGCACGGCCACGTTGTACGGCAGGTTCGCGACGAGCTTCGCGGGGGCGGGCCAGTCCACGCCGAAGTCGTCAACGCCGCTGATCTCCGTGGCATCCATGGTGACGACGTGGAAGCGGTCGGCGGCCTCGCCCATGCGGGCGCGCACAGTCTCGGGCAGGGCTGCGGCCAGGTGCGGGTCGATCTCGACGGCCCGCACGCGCGCGCCGACTTCCAGGAGCGCGAGCGTCAGGGAGCCGAGGCCCGGGCCGACCTCGACGACCTCGTCACCTTCCTCGACGCCACCGGCAGCGACAATCTTGCGGACCGTGCCCGCGTCGTGCACGAAGTTCTGGCCCAACACCTTCGTGGGGCGGATACCGAGCGCCTCGGAGATGGCCTTTACTTCGAGGGGGCCGAGCAGGCCAGTCTCGGAGGGGACGGCTCCCTCGGGCAGTGTCGGGTCGAGGCGGCGGCGCGCATCGCGCTGGTTGCGGGGGCTGGAGGATCGGCTCACGCTGGCAAGTCTAGTGCACGGAATGGACGAGGCCGGGGCTAGGTGCCCTGTGAGGCTCGGAGCGTCACTGAGCGGGGGCGGGCGGCAGGACGACACGCACCTCGTACTTGCTGGCCTGCTCACCCAGAACGGCGTTGACCTGCTTCTTCACAACGTCTCCCAAACGCCCCTGCGCCTTGTCCAGCAGGCCCTTGGAGACAGCCTCGTCTTTCGCGGCAGCCTCTCGATCAGCCAAAAAGGAGGTAACCTCTCCAACCTCAATCTGGTTAACGGGGGAGAAAGACTGGTCGTAGGTCTCGACCGAGGCAGGGTCAATGGACGCGGAGAGAATTTCGACGGCAGGCACGGTCACCGTCACAACATGACCCGCCTCGTCAACCTCGACCTGAATCTGGCTCACGTCGGCCACTCCAGCCTTGACCTCTCCCGAATACGTGATGAGGTAATGGGAGCCTGTGCCCGGCACTTCCATGCCGAACACCTTGGTTCCCTCCTCAGAGTATTTCCCCACCTGGGTGAAGTTGTAGGACTCGGTGGCAAGTTCGCCAATGTCGGCGAAAGAGTTCTTCACAAGAGTCGTGTCGACGGTAACGACAGGTTCCGCGCCCTGGTCCTGTGCCGACCCCAGGCCGAATACTGGGGCAGCCTTCATACCACCGGCGAATCCTGCACCTGCGATGACCAACGATGCAGCCACTCGAGCAACGGTGGGAAAACCCATGATGACCTCACTGACACAATGACGATGAATATTAGGTAACCTACGTGGGAATTGTAGGGTACGTGTCAAGGTGCCACAACACCGACACCACGCGGATAGGTTACGCGCATCCGGATAGGTTGCACGCTTCCGGATAGGTTAGCCACATCCGGATAGGTTAATAAGCTATCCGGATGCTCATAACCTATCCAGATGTTCGTTACCTATCCGGATGAGCGCGCTCTGAGAGCCACCACACCAGCGCGCCCACAAGCACAACCGCCACACCAGCCCAACTCCACCCGCGCCGAGAAAAAGAGCCGGGCCCGACAACCTTCGTTGTCAGGCCCGGCCCCACGCAGCTCTCAGGCTTAGTACCAGCCCACGAGGTTGGAGTGCGCCCACGCGGAGCACGGCGTGCCGTAGCGACCCTTGATGTAGCCGATACCCCAGTTGATCTGGGTGACCGGGTTGGTGCGCCAGTCGGCACCAGCCGAAGCCATCTTGGAACCCGGCAGCGCCTGCGGGATACCGTACGCGCCCGACGAGGCGTTCTCGGCGTAGGGGTTCCACTGCGACTCACGGTTCCACAGGAGGACCAGGCACTGGTATTCACTGTCGCCCCAGCCCTGGGCTGCGACGAGAGGCTTGGCCAGCGAACGTGGATCTTCGCCCGAGTAGGTCGTCGGCACAGCACCCGCCGCGGCGGCAGCAGCCGCAGCAGCGGCGGCAGTAGCGGAATCCGTGTTCTTCGTGTCGGCAGCGATCGCGGCGATCTCTTCCTTCGTGGAGATCGTGCCGAGCTTCGCACGATAGCGCACGGAGGTGGTGCCGTCCGCCTCGGTCTTCTCCTCAAGGGTGGCCTTGGGATCAATGCCCGCGGCAACGAGGGCGGCCGGGGTCGCTTCCTTCGTTCCTTCGCTGCACACCTGGGTGACGGGCTGCGAGGTGGAATGCTCGGTGATCGGCACGACGGTCAGGACCTCGTCGCCGTTCTTTTCCTGCCACACGGTCCACGTCGTCGCACCATTGACGCCGGCAGTGGTCACCTGGGACTCGCCCACGAACAGATCGGCGCTGGTCGTCGTCGTCTCACTGAAGGGAATTTCAACGGTTTCGGTGGCCTCGCCGCGGGTCACGCGACTCACGTTGATCGTGAGTTCGCCAGTGGAGCCGTTGGAGACGGTGACGCGATCCAGGGGGTGCACGGAGACTCCGGCGGCCTCGAGGATGGCGCGCGCGTCCTGGCCGGGACGTGCGGCGACTTCGCGGGTCGAGCCGTCCACCGTGACCGCGACGTTGCGGGCGCGCGAGACGAGCGGGGTCAGCTCATCGCGGGACGAGGAGCGGTCCGCAGCGAGCGAGACAGCCGAGCCGAGCGGCGCAGCGTCGGCGAGGATACTGTCCGCAGAGGAGGCCGTGGTCCACAGTGTGCGTGTCTGCCCGTCGACGTTCACTGTGTAGGCCTTCGAGGTGCGCACGACGATCGTGTCGCCGTCGCGCACGGCCTCACCTGGGCCGGGCTGCACGAGGTCGTTGCTGCCAACGCTCACGCCGGCGGCCTTGAGCGCATCGCCGACAGTGTTGCCCCACGAGGTGACGGGACGGGACACGCCGTTCACCTCAAGCATGACGGAGATGTGCGAGGAGGCGACGCCGACGCCGGCGATGCCGAGGACGCCCGCCGAGGTCAGGGCCGCGACTCCGAGAACGGCGCGCGGAGAGGGGGTAAAGGAGCGCAGCCGGCCACCGAGGACGTGCAGGGCGCTGGCGGCGGACGCACTCAGGGAGGTGCTCAGATGATGGCTCACAATTCTCCAGTTACTCGCTATTGGTACTGCTGGTCAGCTTAGCGTGAGCGCCCGCTGGCACGCCAGAGTCCTGGCGCACCAGCGGGCAATGTCACGTCAGACGAGGCCGAGCTTGTAGGCGCAGCCCCACTGGCCCCAACCGGAGCGCTGCTGGAGCATGCGCGCACGCATGGTCTGCTCCTCGGCGGAAGCATCGGAGGGCAGGCCAGATCCGCCCACGGAACGCCACGTCGGCAGCGAAAACTGATACATGCCGTAGTAGCCGTTGCCTGTGTTGATCGAGGGGTTACCGCCGGACTCGCACTGAGCGATGGCAGCCCAGATCGCCGCATCGTCGCCGGAGACGGCGGCGGGAGCAGAAGCAGCCGAGGAGGACGACTTCGAGGCGGCATCCTCAGCCTTCTTGGCCTTCGTGCCCTTGGAAACGATGCGCTTCGTGGGCTCGGTGCGCGTGGTGGACAGGACAGCGGAGACGGTGACGTTGCCGTCGACGGTCTCCTGATAGGTCTCGGTCACCTCAGAGCCGGCCGCGCCCTCCTGGACGGTCTTCTCGGTGCCTTCTTCGGCCTCGGCGTCCTCACGCTCTTCGGTCTCGTAGGGGATCTCGGTCGTGGAGGTCACGTTGCCGCGCACGACGCGCGCGACGCGCAAGGTGGCCTCGCCGCCGTTGTGTTCCAGGGTCACGCGGTCGATCGGACCGGCGCTGATGCCGGCCTTCTCGAGGATCGCGGTCGTGCCTTCGTCGGAGGAGGCAACGACGTCGGTCGTGGCGCCGTCGGCGATGACGTGAATCGTCTCGCCGGCCTCGGCGACGGGTATCTCGGCGCGGGTGTAGGAGCGGTCGGCGGCCATCGACGAGGCGGACGACGGCAGGGCTGCGAGCACGCCGTGGATGGACGAGGCGGTGGACCATGCGGTGGTCTGGTTGCCGTCGACGGTCACGTTGTATTCGGTGGCGGTACGCACGACGACGGTATCGCCGTTCGCAACGCTCTGCTCGGAGGCGGGGGCGACGAGGTCATGGGCGCCGACGGAGACACCGGCCGTGCTCAGGGCGTCGCCTGCGGTCGTGAAGAAGCCGGATACGTCGTGGGTGACGCCGTCAACTTCGACGGTCACGTGACGATAGGAGGTGCCGATGGCGGTAGCAGCGGTGCCTGCTACCAGGAGGGCCATCGCGGCGGCGACGGAAATAACGGTTGTGCGGGAGGGCTGAACGCTCACGTGTCTCCAGACGTTGAAGGTTCCGCTTCGAGGGTCGTATCGACGCATGTGCCGCAGGACGGGGCGCGTACGGGCGAGTCGCTCGAATTGGACTGACACACCCACCGTAACCAATTTGTTATCGTTGTGCGACCATTTTGACGCAATTCACCAGCATGTGGGCGCCGTTCGACACAAGGCGAAAGCCTCGTCGAACCCGCGTCATCACGGGAGAAAAGGCCCCTCACCAGGCGCCGTAGACCGCCTCAGTGTTCGCCCGCAGCTGGTCACACGCCGCGGCTTCGCTGACGCCCCACTGGTCCGCAATGAAACGCACGGTGTGCGCCATGACGTAGGAGGCGTTGGGGCAGCCGCGCCACGGCACGGGCGTCAGGTAGGGGGCGTCGGTCTCGACGAGAACGAGCTCTCGCGGCAGGACCGCGAGCGCGGCGCGCAGGTCGGAGTTCGCGGGGTAGGTGATGGGGCCGGCGAAGGAGGCGTACCAGCCGCGCTCGGCGAGGTGCTCGGCCATGGCGGCGTCCCCCGAGTAGCAGTGGAAGACGATGCGCTGGTCTGAGCTGGCGCACTCGCGGAGGATCTCCAGCGTGTCCTCGTGGGCGTCACGGTCGTGGATCTGGAGGGGCAGGTCGGCGCGCTGCGCCATCTCGATGTGTGCGCGGAAGGACTCCTTCTGCGCCTCGCGGCCGGGTTCGGCCGTCCGGAAGTAGTCCAGGCCACTCTCCCCTACCGCGACGACCATCGGGTCGCTCAGGCGCTTCTCGACCTCAACCAGCGCCTCGACGAGGGGCACGTGGTAGTCGCGCACCGTGGGGACCAGCCCGTCGGGCGAGGGTTCGGCGCAGCCCGCGTGCAGGGCCGCGTCGTTGGGGTGGATCGCGATCGCGACGCGCACGCCGTTGTGGGCGCGCGCCAGTTCGATCATCGGGTCGAAGTCGGGCAGCTCGCAGGCGCTCGAAATCATGCGGGTGACGCCCACCTCGCGGGCACGGTCCAGCTGCTCCTCGAGGCTGAGCGCCACGCCCTCGCGCCGGGGGATCTCACCGACGTGGGTGGGCAGGTGCGTGTGGTTGTCCACCACGGGCGCCGCCAGGGGCGCGGGCACGTCGGGCCAGGGACGAGGCTTACGCGGGCTCATGCGAGAACAGTGACCTTTCGGGGAAACGAGGCGAGGGGGGCGTGGGAGACCTCAGCGGGTGAGCACGACGCCGCGGGAGACCTCTTCGGCGGCCTCGTCGCCCAGGAGCTGGCGCACGAGTTCGACGCCGAGTTCGAGGGCTGTTCCGGCGCCTCGGCTGGTCGTGATGAACTCGTCGGCGACGACCGGGTTCTCGTGAACGATCGTTCCGCCGGAGGCGATGGCCTTGATGAAGGCGGGGTTGGCGGTCGCGTGACGGCCGTCAAGGACGCCCAGCTCGGACAGGATCGAGGGGGCCGCGCAGATCGCCGCGATGGGCTGGGATTCGTCAGAACGGCGCAGTACCTCGGTCTGGATCGCGGGCGTGCCCTTCAGGCCCAGGGTGCCGGGCATGCCGCCGGGCAGGAAGAGGACGGTGTAGGTGGACAGGTCCACGTCCTCGAGCATGAGGTCGGCGACGACGCGGATGCCGTGCGAGCTAGTTACGTGGCGCGCGTCGGTCACGGAGATCAGGTCCGAGCGCACACCGGCGCGGTACAGGACGTCGGCGACGGCCAGGGCCTCGACCTCTTCGAAGCCGTCAGCCAGCATGATGGCGACGGTGGCGTCGGTGGCAAGCTTCTCGGGAGTGGGCATGATTCCTCTTTCCTCACGGCGACGGCAACAAGCGTTACGTCCAGGTTAGCGCAGGCGAGCCCACCCCGAAAACGCGCCACGGCCTCGCCCCGAGGTGGGACGAGGCCGCGTGTCTCACTCGGAGCGCAGCGCTTCGACCGGGTCCTGACGCGAGGCGCGTGAGGCCGGGATGATGCCGGCGATGACGGTCAGGCCGACGGATACGCCGATCAGGACGAGCGCTGTCACGGGCGACAGCTGGGCGATGTTCTCTACGTTGAAGGAGGAGTAGGCGATACCGTTGGCGATCGCGCACAGCCCGTACGTCACGCCCACGCCCATCACGCCGGCCAACAGGCCCTCGATGACGGTCTCGGCGTTGAAGACGCGCGAAACGTCGCCCTTCGAGGCACCGATCGACCGCAGGATACCGATTTCCTTGCGGCGCTCGAGCACCGAAATGTAGGTGATGATCGCGATCATGATCGAGGAGACCACGAGAGAGATCGACACGAAGGCGATGAGCAGCCAGGAGATGATGTCGACGATCTTGGTCACCGAGCTCATGAGCGCACCCATGATGTCAGAGTAGGTGACGACCTTATCGGTCGCGCCCGCCGCCTTGTTGTCGGCGTTGTAGGCGTCGAGGGCGGCCTTCACCTTGTCCTTGTCTGCGAAGGACTTGGGGTAGATGGAGATGCTCGACGGGGAGGCGATATCCGCCCAGCCCAGGTTCCGCAGGTTCGTCTCCAGGGTCGGCACGTTCGTGGAGAACATGGTCGCCATGAGGGCCGCGAGGGACTTCTCGTCCAGGTTGGAGTGGAAAGCATCGGCAAATGCCTGCGGGTCCATCGAGAAGGCGCTCGACATGTTGGTGGCGAACTGCTCCATGGTGGTGCCAATCTGGTTGCCGATCGTGGTCGACAGCTGCGTCATCATCGAGGTCATCGCGTTCGTCATGGCTTCTTGCATGACCTGGCCGATGGCGGCGCTCACCCCCTGCGTGAGGGTGGTGCCCAGCTGGGCGGCGATCTGCGCGGAGATCGCGTTCATGACCTGGGTGGACATGTCGGTGCCGATCTGGGCCAGGGCTGGATCGTCCCCGAGGGCCTTCGTCAGGTTCGCTGCGAGTTTTTGGGAGTCGACGACCTGGTCGGAAGAGACGGCCGCTCGCAGCTGCTCCATCACCTGGGGCTGGGAGAAATAGGCCAAGGCCAGGGTCGCGAAGTCCGTCGAGCCTCCCGCCTCGATCTGCTCGCGGGCGTAGTCCTGGAACCCCTGGGCGATCTCGGATGCCTGTGCGCTCAGGTAGTCGGCGGCGCCGTCCTTGACGGCACCGTCGGCCAGGGCCGAACGAATAATCGTCGGGAAGTCCACGTTGGCCAGCTGCGGCAGGTCCTTGCTCAGCTCCCCGAAGTCGAGGCCGGACAGATCAAAGGTCATGCCCGACTGGGCGCGCAGGGCCGACAGGTCGATGGTGGACAGGTCCAAGCCGGACATATCGAGGCCCGAGAAGTCGAGGCCGGAGAGGTCCATGCCGGAAAAGTCCAGGCCCGACAGGTCCATCTGCATCTTCGAGGGGTCAATCTGGAAGGCCGCGGAGAGCTTGGACTCGTCGATGGTGAACAGGGAGGACATGTCGAAGCCGCCGGACTGACTCTTCTGATTGTCCGCCAGTTCCTTGAAGGTCTTGCCGGTGAACACGTCGACGTCGGTCTTGGCTCGCTGCGCCTTCACGATCGGGCTGGCGGCCGCCTCCTCGATGATCTGGTAGGTCAAGGCCGGCGTGTAGGCGATGCCCTGACGCAGGGCGCCGCCCTTGTCGGAGTTGGGCTTGACGATGCCGGAGATCGTCAGCTGCTGGCCGCCATCCACGAGCTTCTTCATGAAGTCCGCGTCGGAGGAACGGTCGGTCCACACCTTGTAGGTGTCATCCCACGTGTACTTGTCGAAGGCGTTGACGCGGCGGAAGGTGGTGCCCAGGATCGTGGAGTAGTCGTAGGTCGCGGTGCTCGCCCCCGACTGGGCGCCGGACTGGCTCTTCCCCCCCAGGGCACCCTGGTAGTACTGACGCATCAGGTCGTCGAATTCCTTGTGGTCCTTCAGGCCGAGCGTGTACTCGAAGAGGTTGGGAATGTTGCCGTCCTCGTCGAGGACGAGGACGACCTGGTTCGCGCCGGTCGGCCAGGACCCGGCGACCACGTCGTACGCGGAGGTGTACAGCGAGGTCGTGGCGGGCATCTGGTAGAAGGCGTTCGTCTGTACCATCGACCCGAAGGAGCCCCCGCCGAAACCCGCCTCCATCTGCTTCATCGACTGGTCGGGGCTGACCTGCACGGTCTCCTTGGACGTATCGGACTGGTAGATCTGCGGAACGATGTCGTAGTCGTACTCGATCGCGTTGACCATCGAGTTGATGTCGCCGCCGTTGTTGTCCAGATAGGTTTTCAGCGAGGCCAGGTCGTTGGTCTTCGCGTCGCGGATCCTGTCGGCGAAAGTGCGCAGCTTGGAGACGCCGACCTTGCCGTCGGGTGCAGGCTTGGAGTCCTGGGAGTCCGAGGCCGACACGGACAGCGCGGCGGTCATGTCGATGCCGGTCTTTTGGATTGTCAGCGGATACGCGCCCAGCGTCTCTTCTTCGGTCTTTGCGATGTATGCGTTCGTTCCGTTGGCCAGCGCGAGGATCGCGGCGATGCCGATGATGCCGATGGACCCCGCGAAGGAGGTCATGAGGGTGCGGCCCTTCTTCGTCATCAGGTTGTTGAAGGAGAGGGACAGGGCGGTCAGGAAGCCCATTGATGTGCGGCGCGCGGGCTTGGCCTCGCGCCGGTCTTCGGCGGCGGGCACGAAAGGATCCGAGTCGGCGACGATGCAGCCGTCGGCCAGCTCGACGATGCGGGTTGCGTACTGGTGGGCCAGCTCGGGGTTGTGCGTGACCATGATGACGAGGCGGTCGCGGGCCACGTCGCGCAGCAGATCCATGACCTGCACGCTCGTCTTGGAGTCGAGGGCGCCCGTGGGTTCGTCGGCCAGCAGGATCTCGGGGTCGTTGATGAGGGCACGCGCGATGGCGACGCGCTGCATCTGGCCGCCCGACATCTGCGAGGGCTTCTTGTTGACGTGGTCCTTCAGGCCGACACGCTCAAGAGCGTCGAGGGCGCGCTTGCGGCGCTCGGAGCGGGAGACGCCCGAGAGGGTCAGGGCCAGCTCGACGTTCGCGAGAACGCTCTGGTGCGGGATCAGGTTGTAGGCCTGGAAGACGAATCCGATGCGATTGTTGCGGTAGGCGTCCCAGTCGCGCGCCTTGTAGTTCTTCGTCGAAATACCGTCGATGACGAGGTCGCCGCTCTGGAAACGGTCGAGGCCTCCGATAACGTTGAGCATCGTCGTCTTGCCGGAGCCGGACTGGCCCAACACAGCCACAAACTCGTTGTCGCGGAACGCCACGGAGACCTTGTTGAGCGCCACCTGCATGAGGTTGGCGGTCTGGTAGGCCTTGACGATCTCCTTGAGCTCTAGCACGCTTCATCCTCACATCTGCTGTTGATTATGCCTACAAGTCTAGGCGAGCGAGCGGCCCGACCGCCTCTGTTCACTGAATGGGCCCTGATCGTCCCCTGGTGAGCCCCTGAATACGCATCTCCCCCGTCACATCGCGGCCCCCGAAACCCAGCCCGGGCCTCGTTCAACGAACGGCCTGCAGGGGCACGCGAGACCGAGCGGCTAGACTGCTCCCATGACAGACCTCACGCAGATTCCCGTGCCCAACGAGGGGCCGATCACCGACACAGTCAAGGAAATCTACGAGCGTTCCTTCCCGCCCGAGGAGCAGATCCCCCTTCCCGAGCTGCTGACAAGCACCCAGCTGGACGAGGTCTCCTTCCTCGCCTGGATCGATCCGTCCCTGCCCGCGGGCGAGGACGGGGCCGGCAACGTGGTCGCCCTGACCTTCTCCTTTGCTTTCCCCGACCTCTTCTACCTGGGCTTCCTCGCGGTGGACGGGCGCACGCGCAGCGCGGGCTATGGCTCGCGCATCCTCTCGCATTTCCGCGAGCGCTACGGCGACGTTCCGCAGCTGCTCGAGATCGAGCCGGTCATGCGCGAGGCCGGGAACTACCAGCAGCGCGTGCGACGCCTGGCGTTCTACGAGCGCAACGGTTTCACGGTGACGAACATGCTCACGCACGAAGCCGACCAGACCTACCGGGTTCTGGCGCGCGACGGGATCGTGAGCCCGCAGCGCCTGGAGGAGGCGCTTAACTCGGTCACGGACGACCCGGCGTACGCGTCGCGGGTGACGACGGACTGACGCGCTGACCTCGCTCGGCTGACGCCGCAGCGGCGATCAGTTGTCGACGCCGTGGCTGGAGACCAGCAGGATTTCCTCGTTGTCGAGTCGGGCGAGGGCGCCTTCCAGGGCTGCCGAGGAGAAGATTCCCTCGTCACGGGCCTGCAGGAGGGCGTCGCGCTGAGCGTGGATAGCCTCCAGCGCGAGTTCACGGATCTGGTCGCGCGTGAAGGAACGCTCAACCTCCTCCTCGCTCATGTCGACGGTGCCGTGACCGTCGTCGTCCGTCTCACTCGCGGAAGCAGCATCCGGGGGCGTGCCGTCTTGGAGAATGTCGGTGAGGACGCGGTCGGCCGTACAGGCAATACGAGCACTCGCAGCTTCATCCTCAACGGAGACCGCGTGACCGATGCGTGAGAGGGTGCGCGAGACGCCGGCCGACAGCAGGGTCTGTCCGTCGACCTCGTGGATCGCCTGCGCGAGTGCCGTATCCACCAGTGCGCAGCCCATGACTGTCAGGAGCTTGGCGCGCTCCTCCTCGGAGATATCACCCGTGGCCATCTTGGGCTTGACGAGGCGGATGAGCCCGGGCAGGGTCAGGCCCTGGATGACGAGGGCGCCCGCCGCGATGAACAGGGCGATCGTGAGCAGCAGCGCGCGCATCGGCGCATGCGTCGAGATGGTTTGCGCAGCGGCCAGGGTGATCGCGCCGCGCATGCCCGCCCAGACGATGACGCTGCCCTCGCGCGGGCCCATCGGTTCATTCTCGAAGTAGTCCAGGTCGGATCCGAGCATGGCATTGCGGCGCGCGCGCCGCTTGAGGCGGCGACGATAGTGGTTAAGCGCGTCTTCCCAGCGTTCGGGACTCAGGTCGCGCGCCTGAAGCATGTCGGCGTCAACCTCACTCGCCTTGTGCATGCGCTTCTCGAAGCGCTCGATGCGCGCAGCCTCAGCCTCGTAGCGGCGTTGCCGGCGCTTGTGCCGGCGGTCCAGCCAGGCGAGCATGATGGCGATGAAGATGGCTCGCATGACCATGATGAGCGCGCCGAGGATGACGGCGAGGAACGCGGCGAAGACCAAGCCGCCGGAGAACGCGGCGGTCTCCTCGACAATGCCGAAGGCCTGCAGGCCCATCGTCAGGAAAATCCCGCTCTCCAAGACGAGCGTCATGGTCTGCCAATTCTGCTGGGAGAATCGCCTGTTCGCCGCGGAGATAACGGCCGCGCGTCGGCTCGAGACGACCAGGCCGGCGACGACGGCCGCAACGAGGCCGGAGCCTCCCAGGTGCTCAGCGGGGATCGATGCGATGAAGGGCATCGCGAAGGAAAAAACCGTGTCGGCCGAGGGCTCCTTGATGAGGGCGCGCAGACGCACGCCAACCTCGCCGACGACCCAGCCAATACCCGCAGCGATACCGAGGGCGATACCCACCTTGCCGATGAGCAGGCCCGGGTTGAGGGCGTGTTCGTCGGCGGCCAGGCCGGCGCTCATCGCGGCGGACAGCAGGACGAGCGAGGTCGCGTCGTTGAAGAGTCCCTCGCCTTCGAGGACTGTGATGATGCGGTGGGAGACGCCGGAGCGTTTCGCAATCGAGACGGCGACCGCGTCCGTCGGCGACAGGACCGCGCCCAGCGCGACGCCCCAGGGCAGGGAGATCGCGGGGACCAGCCAGTTGATGACGAAGCCGACCGCGAAGGCGGACAGGAACACGAGGGGGATCGCGAGCATCGCAACGGCCTGCATCTCGCGCCGGAAGTCCATGGTCGGCATACGCACGGCCGCCGAGAACAGCAGCGGCGGCAGCACCATCTCGAGGACGATGTGCGGCTCGATCTCGATGGCCCCCACCTGGGGCAGGAACCCAATCGCCAGGCCGATGACCAGCAGGATCAGGGGGGATGCCACGCGCACCTTCGGGGCGATGAATTGGCATGCCACGATAATGAGCATTCCGGCCAGGGCGATAAGAAGAGGATCCACAGGTTAATTGTATTGTGTGCAACCCCTCCAGCGCCGTTGCCACCTCACCACAGCGGCTACGCGCGCGGCGAACTCGCGCGGGCGACCTGGCCGTGACAGTGTGGGCGTATGCCCACCTTGATCACCCCGGACGGCTCTGCCCCGACGCTCGCCACCTACGACTCCCCTATCGGCCGCCTCACGCTGGCTGCGCGGGGCGGTGCGCTCGTCGGCCTGTGGGTGGCCGGGCAGCGTTTCTTCGGCGCCCCCTATGGCATCGACGAGGCCATGGCCGCTTACGCGGAGTCGGCGTCCTCCCCAGATGGTTGTGGGCGTGACGCGAACGTTGAAAGAGACGAGGACGCGGCCGCATTGGCTGCGGCCGCGTCCTGGTTGGACGACTATTTCGCCTGGCGGGTCCCCTCCCCCGCCCGCGTTCCGCTCTCGCCCATGGGCAGCGAGTTTCAGCTCCGCGTCTGGGAGGCCATGAGCGCCATTCCCTACGGGCACACAATGACCTACGGCCAGCTGGCGGGTTGCCTGCGCGAGGCCGGGGTCGCCGCGTCGGCGCGCGCGGTCGGCGGGGCGGTGGCGCGCAACCCGTTGATCCTCATTCGTCCCTGCCACCGCGTGGTCGCGGCTACTGGCCCGGGCGGCTATGCGGGAGGTGCCGCCCTGAAACGTTGGCTCCTCGAGCGCGAGGCAGCCACGGCCTCGTCCCTTTCGTGAGTCATACCTGCACCTGACCTGCCCTGATCACCTCGGCCGCCGAGGCCTCGTCGACGAGCCACCCGGCGCGCGATCCGCACGTTAGCCCTCACCCGCACCCTGCGTAACCAGGTCGGAGGGCGAGGCGTTGGGCTTGCGATCGGCAATATCCTTGGCGAGCGCGCTGGCGTCGCGGCGCAGCTGCTTGGAGTCCGCAACCGACGCTCGGGAGAGCTCCCGGGCCTTTTCGCGATGCTCGTCCGTGTACTCCAGGTGATCGGCGTGCTTGTGGACCAGGAGGCGAATGAGCTTGCGGCGCAGCTTCTCCTCGTGCGAGACGCCCGCGCGCTCGCGCAACCAGCCCGCAGCCAGGACCACCAGGAGGGCGACACCCAGCCAGCCGATGATCGGATACATGCCGCCGATCAGCTTCTTAAAGCCCATGAGGGAGGCCGCATACCCCAGCGCGACAACGCCCATGAGGACGATGCGCATGCGCGCGGTCGACCCACCCGAGAATCGGCGGGCTGTCGCGAAGAACAGCGAGAACACAGTGTTGTAGATGAGGGCGAAAATGATGAGCGTGTAGACGAAGGCGAAGGCCGGGTGAATCATGCGCGCAATCTCGAGGGCGGGAACGTTCACGTCCCAGATGCGGTCCATGTTCAGGTAGAGGGCGAGGGCATCGCCGCCGATCACCAGGGCGATGATCGCGCCGCCGATACGGCCCGCGAGGCGAGCCTCGCGGATGCGCAGCACCGAGCCACCCAGCACGAAGGCCATGCCGATGCCGTTGACGACGCACAGCGCGAAGTAGTTGATCGCCGAGAACCAGAGGTTCGGCAGAGCCGGGGTGACCTGAGTGGCGGTCGCATTCAGTTCGGCCACGCTCGGGTGGGGTGTGACCAGCGAGTAAATGACGAGAATGACGATCGCGGTGACGATCATAGGCGTAAAGACGCCGATCACCTTCATGATTCGATCGAAATCCAGGAAGGCCGTGAGAATCACGAGGCCGGCGCACACGGCACTGCCCGCCCACGCGGGCAAACCGAATTGCTGCTCAAGGTTCGCGCCCGCGCCCGCGAGCATCACGAAGCCCATCGCGAAGCCTGAGAAGACGAGCACGACGTCAATGACGCGGCGCACGGCAGGATGGGTGATGCGTTCGAAGACCTCGTCGTGGTGGCCGGAGCGGAAGTATGAACCCAGCTGGAGGGCGACAACGCCGAAGATGATGTTGAGGACGCCCAGGGCCGCGATTCCAATCAATCCGGTGGCACCGAAGGAGAGGAAGTACTGGAGTAGGTCCTGGCCACTCGCCAGGCCCGCGCCGACAATTACTCCCACATAAGCAAAGGCAACAGAGAGGTACTTTTTTGACATGGCGGTCCTTCCGATCGCAAACATGCACCGAGGGACGGCCTAGTTCCTCGGCAAGCGCTGGTTTGACAGCGCCTGCCGTCATTCTATACAGCATTAGCCATAAATATTTAACAATATCCTTACTTAAGCTTGTACAGAAGGGACTAAATACCTAATATCCGACCCAATCCCCCGAAAACGACGCTTTGAGATCTTCGTCTCAGTCGAGGTTACAGGAGGCTACCTTCCCCGATCCATGGGCGTCAAAGTCCCACATTCGATCCACATTGAGGTACAGGGCCAGAACATCCGCGCAGAGGACCAGTGCCATCCACACACCGCCAATATGACGGCACGACGAGCTTCACCGATACGCAGCATCGAACCACCGAGCAGGAAAGCCATGACAATACCGAACAACACACAACGCAAAGTAGTTAATGGCGGAGAACCATAGGTTAGGCAGAGCCGGAGTCACATTGCGGGCAGCAGAATCGAGATCGGCCATATCGGGGTGTGGACTAACGAGCGAGTAGATAGTGAGGACCGCGATGCCGATCAATCCGGTGGCACCGAAGGAGAGGAAGTACTGGAGCAGATCCTAGCCGCTCGCCAGGCCTGTGCCGACGATGACCCCCACGTAGGCGAAGGCGGCAGAGAGGTACTTCTTGGACATGGGGTCCTTCCGATTGTGAACGTTTCACGAGGCCGAAGCCCCGTTCCACGGTAGACGCTCACCTGGGTGCCAGGTATGTCCGTGGGAAATTGTTCACGCCCAGGAAGGCTCATCCAGACACAGACGTGTACACAAGGTACTAAACTGACACTATGAACACACTTGCCACAACCCTATCGACTCGGGAGCTGCGCGCGAACCTCTCCGACGTCCTCGGGCGAGCCTCCTACGGCGGCGAGCGTATCGGAGTGACGAAAAACGGCCGCCTCACGGCAATCGTGATCGGCGTCGAGGACCTGTTGGCCCTGGAAGAGCTCGAGGACGCGCGCGATCTCGCGGCCTTCCGGGAGTCGGTGCGCAACGACGACGGGCAGCGCGTGAGCCTGCCCGACCTGCGCGCTGAACTCAACGACTAGCGATGTATCGCTCGTAGCGTCACTTACCTTCGAGAAGCTGGATCGGCGGGCGCGGCGCCTGCATCGCGTTGATCGGGGCCTCAGGATCCGCGTAACCGAGCGCAAAACCGGTGATGAACCGGTAACCTTCGGGGATCTCAAACTCAGCGTCGACGGGCTCACGCCACGTGGCGAGGATGCCGACCGGGCAGGAGTCGATGCCGCGCGACTTGGCGGACAGGAACAGGGTCTGGAGCATAAGGCCGGCGTCCATGGCGCTCCACGGCAGCATGTCCTCGTGGACGAAGACAAAGCCCATGACGGGAGCGTCGAAGGCCATCACGTTGCGGCGGTTCACGCGGTTACGCCCCTCAATGTCGGCGCGCTCGATGCCATGGATGCCGTAGAGGAGCTTCGCAACCTCGATCTGAGCGGGTCGCACCTCGTCCGGGTAGCGCTTGCGCACCGGGAAGTCGCCGTCCGGAACAGGGATCTCAACGCCCGGGTCCTCGGCCTTGCGGGCGTGGGCAGCGATCTCCTCGTCGAAGAGACGGCCGTAGCGCTGACGCAGGCGAGCGGCACACTCACCCGTGGCCAGGGCGACGCGGAAGGCGCGCGTGTTTGACCAGGACGGCGCGGTCGTTGCATCGGCGAGGATCGCGTCGAGGACCTCGGCGGGGATCTCCCGGTCTGTAAAGGCGCGCGTGGAGCGGCGCGAGGCGGTCAGGGCAGAAAAGTCGTTCGCATCTTCGTTGAGTGCCATGCGCCCAGGCTAACCCGCCCACGCTCTCCCGATCCACCCGGCCCACCCACCGGGCGGCCGTCCGAGCTACCGGACCAGGGCCTCCTCGAAGGCAACCACGTCCTCCTCGGGCGTGGCCCAGGACGTGCCGATGCGCGCAAGGTAGCGGCCGTCGGGCAGGGTCTCCCAGATGCTGTAGCGCACCTTATCCGACAGGCGCTCGTGCCCGGCCTGATCGAGGGCCACGAAGGTCAGGTTGGTCGGCGAGTCCATGGTGACGACGTAGCCGGCTCGCTTGAGGGCCTCGCGGATACGCGCGGTCGCTTTGACGGCGGGCTCGCCGATCGTCAGGTAGAGGCCGTCCTCGAAGAGCGCCTCGAACTGCACACCCAGGAGGCGCCCCTTGGCCAAGAGCGCGCCATGCTGCTTCATGTGGGTGACGAACTGGCGGATCGAGCCGCGCTCGGGGATGACCACGGCCTCGCCGAACAGAGAGCCGCACTTGGTGCCGCCGATGTAGAAGACGTCGGTCAGGCGCGCCAGGTCGGCCAGCGTCACATCGTTGGCGGGCGAGGCCAGCGCGTAGGCGAGGCGCGCGCCATCGACGAAGAGCTTGAGATCACGCTGTCGACACACGGCGGAGAGTTCCTCGAGCTCCTGCAGGGAGTAGAGGGTGCCGTACTCGGTGGGCTGCGAAATATAGACGAGGGCGGGGGCGATCATGTGGTCACGCGCACCATCACCCTCCCACGCCGAGCAGATGCGTTCGACGTCGGCGGCGTTGATCTTGCCTTCGACGGCGGGAGTGTCGAGGATCTTGTGGCCGCCACGCTCGACGATGCCGGCCTCGTGCATGTTGATGTGGCCGGTATTGGGGGCGATGACGCCCTGCCAGGGCAGGAGGATCGCATCAATGACGGTCGCGTTCGTCTGCGTGCCGCCGACCAGAAAGTACACGTCCGCGTCGGGGGCCTGGCAAGCCTCGCGAATCAGGTCACGGGCGCGCTCGCAGTGCTCGTCGGTGCCGTAGCCGGCAGACTGTTCCATGTTGGTGGCGACGAGGGCGTCGAGCACCCGGGCGTGCGCGCCCTCCTGGTAGTCACTGGAGAAGTTCGGCAGCGTGGCAGAAAAAGTCATTGGGCCATTATTCCACGCGGCGCCGCGCTTAGACGCCGAACAGATCTGCGTGGGTTCCCGTCCCGTTAGCGCTTCAACTCCGCCAGAGCGTCTTCAACATCCATGGCCTCAACACCTGGATCGGAGGCTAGCTGCTCCGCTTCCAACATCGCCAAGACCATCTCACGCTGCTGCTCATTCAGACGCAGATCGAAGGGCATTCCACCCACGCGCACGCTCTGACGCAGGAAAGCGTTCACAGCGGACGTCAGATTCATGCCGAGCTCCGCGTAAATTGCTTCGACCTCACGCTTAAGATCCGCATCCATGCGCACACTAAAATTCACGGTTGCCATGCAAGAACCTCCTTCTGCATGTCATTATACATACATAACCTCTATCAAGACATGCACTTAAGGCGCAGTGAAGGGCTATCTCATGTCGACACACGACAACACAATCAACCGGGACTCGCAAGCCTATTGGAACAAGCGGGCCGCGACGTTCACGAGAGACGCGACCAACGACTACGAGCACTGGCTCCTGGACTTGCTCGCGCTCGAGGCGGGCGAGGAGATCCTCGACATGGGGTGCGCGACGGGCACGCTCGCCGTCCCCCTCGCCCGCGCCGGGCACCGCGTCCACGGCTGCGACTTCGCCGAGGCCATGCTGGCGATCCTCGACGAGCGCGCGGCAGCGGAAAACCTACCGATCACCTCCCACTTGCTCGCCTGGGAGGACGACTGGAAGGAGGCGGGCCTGGGTGAGAACAGCGTGGATGTTGCCTTCGCGTCACGCTCCCTCATGAGCGGGGACGTGCCCGTTTGCGTGCGCAAGCTTGACGCGACGGCCCGATCACGCGCGGCGGTCGTCGTGCCCGACAGCCTGCTCCCCTCCCGCGACCCGCGCCTGCTCACCTATCTGGGACGCTCGGCAAGGAGAGCGCGCGTCGTCCGCGACGTAACCCGCGCGCTCGCTTCCCTGGGGCGGATCCCGGTTTTCGCGACCACACGGACCTTCCGTCCGATGCGTTTTTCTTCCTTCGACGAGGCCCGCGCGGATATTCGTCGCCTGGCCGGCCCAGAGACCTTCACCGCGCGCGAGCAGCGACTTTTCGATGCGTACGCGGCCCAGCATGTCGTTCGCGAGGATCTCACTGGCCCCTCTGCGGTGGCAGAGGAGCACTGGGTGCTCGACTATCGTCTGCCCGTCACCTGGGTGTTTATCGGCTGGAGCACCGACGGGAGCGAGTGGGCGTAGGCAGCCCCGGCCTCGTTCTTCTTAGTCCGCATCCGGGCGGCGCCTGCGCGCCTTGACCTCCGAGCGCCTCTTCTTGTCCGCGAGGCGGCGCAGCTTGGACGCGCGCGTCGGCTTCGTGGCGCGCCGCGGCACGGGCGGGACGAGGGCCCCGCGCAGAACTTCCGCGAGGCGTTCGCGCGCGACGGCACGGTTGCGACGCTGGGAGCGGGTCTCGGCGGCGGTGATGGTCAGGACGGTCCCGGTGAGGCGATCCCCTAGCTCTCGCAGCGCACGCTCGCGCTGCTCGTCATTCAGCGCGACTGTCGCAGCGAGGTCCAGGCTGAGCTGCACCCGTGAGTCCGCGGTGTTGACCCCCTGTCCGCCGGGGCCCGAGGCGTGCGAAAAGCGCTCAACCAGCTCCCCCGCGGGCACGACGAGGCCGCGCGGGCAGCCGGGCCCGGGAGGTATGCGCAGATCGTCCACGGGACCAGTGTGCCACCGGCGAGCCGAGGTCGGAGCGCTATACCCCGCCCAGGCCTCGTCAGGCGAGCAGGGAAGCGACGCGCACTTTCAGGTCGGGCAGCACGTCGGCGGCGAACCAGGGGTTCTTCTTCATCCACATCTGGTTGCGCGGCGAGGGGTGGACCAGGGGAAAGTAGGCGGGCAGATACTGCGCATAGTCGCGCACGACGTCAGTCAGCGAGGCCGAGGAGGGCAGGTGCAGGTAGCGCCTGGTCGCGTACGCACCGACGAGGATCGTCATCTCGAGCTTCGGCATGAGTTCGAGCAGGAGCGGGTGCCACGTGTCGGCGAACTCCTTGCGCGGAGGCAGGTCACCGCTCTTTCCCGTGCCCGGGAAGTAGAAGTCCATGGGGACGATCGCGAGCTTCCCGGACTCATAGAAGGTGTCCCTATCGACACCCATCCAGTCGCGCAGACGGTCGCCGCTGCGGTCGTTCCACACGATGCCGGTCTCTTCGGCGACGCGCCCGGGCGCCTGACCGACGATCATGATGCGACACTGAGGCCCCGCGTAGAACAGTGGTTTCACGCCTCTCTTCGTGAACGAGGCGTTGGCCGGGTCTGCGGCAATCTCCTCGGCGATTGCACGGACGGCCGGGTCGGTGATCTCAGGTGTCATAAACCCAGGGTATGCCCACCCCGCAGGCGCGCGACCCCCGGCGACTGACAGGTCACACGCCGCACACACGCCATCGTTCCCCACAAATGTCGCATGCAATTCCCCGACTACCCCTTTTTCCAACCCCACACAAACCCCGGAATTTCAACGATCACAATTCACATCTTGAAAGATCTGCGCGGGAATTGCATGCGAAATTGGAGGGAAGACTCAGCGCGGGAAGGACCACATCAATTGGTAGCGACGCAGCGGTCGGGCATACAGTGGAGCGCATGAGGACAGTAGAACGCATGACGACGAACGGGCCGAGGCGCGGCCAGTGACAACACGACTCGTACGGCAAACCAATAGGTTCCGCATCACCGCCATCGTCGCGCTGTGTCTGCTCGCCCTCGCGGGGGTCACGTCGTTCGCGCTCAATCGTTCGGGCCACGGACAGAAGGACCCCACGGCCATTGCCTATGAAGATTACGAAAAAGACGAAGACCCACTAGCCGAGGGCGTCGCCTCCCTCATGGACACGACCAAGTCTCTGCACGGCACGATCGACACGATCACCTACGAGCAGAGCTATGAGGGAACGACATACACGAAGCAAGCGTACGTGTACGTTCCCGCGTCCTACTCCGCAGACAATCCCACGAACGTCCTCTACCTGACGCATGGCTGGTGGGGTAACGCCGCTGGCCTCGCCGATGGCGTCGCGCCGGTCGTCGACGAGCTGGAAACCGCCGACAAGGCCGCACCGACGCTGGTGGTGTTCGCGACCTACTATCCGGATCGGTCCTTCGCGACGGACGACTACGAGGAGGACTACACCCTTAATCGTTTCTTTGCGACGAGCGAGATCGATACCTTGATCGACACGGTCGAGTCCCGCTACACGACGTTCGCCGGCGGGGACACTTCCGACCAGTCGCTGCGAGCCTCGCGCAAGCACCGGGCGTTCGGCGGTTTCTCGATGGGTGCGACGACCACATGGGACGTGTTTGCCCTGCGCCCGCAGTACTTCTACGGGTACATGCCGATGGCTGGCGAGTCGTGGATCGGGCGCGAGGAGGACGCTGACTCCCCGCGCATCGCCGAGCTGGTGACCGCCGGAGTCGAGCGCGCCCACTACGGGCCACGCGACTTCCTCATTCTCGCGTCGGTCGGCTCAGAGGACCCAGCCCTGTGGGACATGACCCCGCAGATTGATGAGCTCCACGAGGCGGACCTCATGACCGAGGACAGCCTGCAGATGTGGATCGACGAGGGAGAAAGCCACACCATAACCTCGGTCGACAATCAGGTCGAACACAACCTGCCGCTGCTGTTCCCAGGCAAGTAGAGCGCGCCGCCCGCGCCACGTGATGGCATTGCACTGCGCCCCAGCCTCGTTCCTTTTCTCAGGGACGAGGCCAGGGCGAGCTCTCAGATAAGAACCCTTATGCGCGGGGCTGGCGCTCCGCCCACTCGCCGAGGCTCACGCGCGGACCCGTGAAGAACGGGGTGTCCTCACGCACGTAGAGGCGCGCCTCGGTGTAACGCTGGGCGTGCATGACGCCCTCGAGACGGTCGAGGGTGTCGGCCTCGAACGCGAGCACCCACTCGTAGTCGGAGAAGCCGAAGGCCGACAGGGTCGAGCCCTTGACGT
>CALHZX010000019.1 GCA_938040725.1 uncultured Actinomyces sp.
TCCTCGGCGATCGTGACGTAGGCCAGGCCCTTGGCGCCGCGCGCCTTGGCCCATTCCTGCCACTTGTCGAACGTTCGGCGCGGCTGCGAGCCACCACCGGGCATGACGACAGCACCGACGTAGGGGGCCTGGAACACGCGGAAAGTCGTGTCCTTGAAGTACTCGGTGAGCTCAGTCAGCTCGAAGCCGAAGCGCAGGTCGGGCTTGTCCGAACCGTAGCGCTCCATCGCATCCTTGTAGGTCATGCGTGGAATCGGCGTGGACAGGTCGTAGCCGATGAGCGCCCACACGTTCTTCAGGACGTCCTCGGCGACCTCGATAACGTCGTCCTGGTCGACGAAGCTCATCTCGATGTCGAGCTGGGTGAACTCGGGCTGACGGTCCGCACGGAAGTCCTCGTCGCGGTAGCAGCGAGCAATCTGGAAGTAGCGTTCCATGCCGGCCACCATGAGCAGCTGCTTGAAGAGCTGGGGCGACTGGGGCAGTGCGTACCAAGAGCCGGGCGACAGACGTGCGGGAACGATGAAGTCACGGGCGCCTTCGGGGGTCGAACGGGTCAGAGTCGGGGTCTCGATCTCGACGAAGTCGCGGGCGTAGAGTGCCTCGCGGGCGGCGCGCGAGACCTTCGAGCGCAGACGGATCGCGTACTGCTCAGGCTCACGACGCAGATCGAGGTAGCGGTACTTCAGTCGGGTTTCCTCACCCACGTTGCCGGAATCTTCAGCATTGGAGGACACCTGGAACGGCAGAGGTGCGCTGGTGTTCAGGATTTCAATATCGTCGCCCATCACCTCGATGGCGCCGGTGGCCAGGTGCGGGTTTTCGTTGCCCTCGGGGCGAGCGCAGACCTCGCCGGTGACCTTGAGGACGAACTCAGAGCGCAGCTCGTGGGCGACACGCTCGTCACGGACGACAACCTGGGCGATGCCGGACGCATCGCGCAGATCGATGAACGCAACGCCACCGTGGTCACGACGACGATCCACCCAGCCGGTGAGCGTCACGGTCTGACCGACCAGGTCGGTGCCGAGGGTTCCAATGTTGTGAGTGCGAAGCACTGTGATTCCTTTCGTTGTTACCATCCGCGAGACAGGCGGCGGCACTGTTATTGTACGCCTGCGTTCCGAAGAGTCGCGCGTGCCGCGAGTAGGATAGTCACCATGCCTGCCGACGGTTCTTCCTCTTCCACTACCCACGTCACCTGGACTCCAGCTGAAATCGGGCTGGCAATTGGCTCGGTTCTTCTCATCACACTCGTTGCTTTCGAGGAACTCGCAGCCACGACGATTATGCCCACGGTCATCACCTCTTTGGACGCCGCTGCGTGGTATCCGATCGCTTCAGGCGCGGCCTTGGCGACGCAGCTCAGCGCTACCGTGGTCGCAGGGGCCCTCGCTGACTGGAAGGGGCCGCGTCCGGTGTTGCTCGCGGGCCTCGCCCTCTTTGCCGTTGGTCTTGTGGTGTGCGCATTCAGCTCACACGTCACGGTTTTCGTCATTGGACGCGCCCTCCAAGGACTAGGAGGCGGCCTCCTTATCGTCCCGCTCTATGTCCTTGTTGGAGCGGTTGCATCTGCCCGTCACCGCCCTTCGTTCTTCGCGTCGTTCTCCTTGGCATGGGTCCTGCCGTCTCTGGTTGGCCCCGTGATCGCTGGCCACGTCACCGAAGTATGGGGATGGCGTTACGTGTTCGGCGTCGTTCCGCTGTTTGTTGTGATCGCTGCTGTGCCCATCGCCTACGTTCTACGTTCCCTGCCGACTGCCCAAGGACAGCGCTCCCCTGTCCTTGCGGTGCTCTCGCGTGACGCCGGTTTGGTTGGAGTCGGTGTCATGGCGCTCCAGCTCGCGGGCGCGCTTGCCTCGCGACTCGCGCAGTTCGCGGTCTTCGCCCTCGGCGCGTGCATCACGGTCTGGGCACTGCCTCGACTCCTCCCGGACGGCACGTTCCGATCGCACCGGGGTATGCCGTCGGCAATCCTCGCGCGGCTGGGCGCAATGGCTTCCCAGGTGGGTCTCGCAGTTATGATTCCACTGATTCTGCAGCGGGTACACGGGTGGTCCGAGGCCTCTTCTGCCTGGTGGGTCACCCTCGGCTCGATCACATGGGCCATCGGTGCGGTCGGCCAGGCGCGCGTGCACGATCCGCAGCTGCGACGCCGACTCCCGGTCGTCGGCGGCGCAATGATGGCGGTCGGAGCGATCCCCGTGGGTGCTCTGCTTCTTCCGTCAATTCCGGTGTGGGTGGCCCTCGTCGGCTGGCTTCTCGTCGGTCTGGGCGTCGGTCTCGTCCACGCGCCCCTGTCGGTCATGGCACTCGAGGTGACGCCCGAGGCCAAGCACGGGCGCGTCTCATCGTGGCTACAGGTCGCGGATTCAGCAGGACCCGCACTCGAACTTGCCCTCGTCTCAGTAGCCATGAGCGCGTGGGCCGCCACCGCCACGGTGGGCGGGGCGGCCTACGCTCCCTACTGGGTGATTGCTACTGTGCTCGCTATCCTCACCGTGGTCGCCGTGACTCGGCTGCGTCCCGCGCCGGGATGCTCCACAGATGAGGCAGCTAGCACTCAGTCGTCGTAACGACGCTTGCCGAAGTGGCGGCGTCCGCCGTCGCGGCCACCGTCGCGCTCCCAGCCGCCGTCACGGCCGCCCTCGCGTTCGAGGCGGGCACGCTTGATGTCTTTCTCCCAGCGCTCGGTGCGAACGCTGCGACGAGGACGCGACCCGTCGCCCTTTTCTAAGCGGTGCGGACGTTTCTCGTCGCGGTCCCCAAAACGCCCCTCGCGGTCGCCGTAGCCACCGCGGCCACGGTTATCGCGATCATAGTCGCGACGTTCGCGGCGCTCGAAACCGTCACGGTTACCATGGGAGCGCCCGCCGGGGCCCTCGTCCACGCGGATGCGCAGCTGGCGGCCCGACACGTATCCCTTGGAAATACGAGAGAGCTGCTCGCCGGAGAGGTCTGCCGTGATGTCGACCAGCGAGAAGGTTGGGTAGATCTCGATATTACCGATATCGCGGCCATCGATGCCGCCCTCGCCTGCAATCGCGCCGACGATGGAACCGGGCTTCACACGGTCCTTCTTGCCGACCTCGATGCGGTAACGCGTACCGGAGCCGGGCGCGGGACGACCGCCCGCGCGACGACGAGCGCCATTGGCGCCGCCCTTGATCGGACGGTCCTTATCGCGGCCGGCCTCGAAAGTGGCGCCGACGAATTCACCGGACTCATCGAGCTGTTCCTCGCGACGGATCTTGCCGTTGCCACGGCGATCCTTCGCGACACGCGGAGCCGGGCCCTCGTCGCCGACAGCCGTGGCCATCAGTGCCGCAGCGATATCCTCGACGGACATCTCATCGCCGAGATCGGCAAGCAGGCGCTTGTACATGTCAAGGCGACCGCGCTCGATGCGCGCTGAGAGGCCCTCAAGGAGGCGGCTGGCGCGGAATTCGGAGACGGCTGCGGGCGAGGGAATCTCGACCTCTTCCATCTCGGTGCCCGTCAGCTTCTCAATGCGGCGCAGACGGCCGTGCTCACGCGGGGTGAAGAATGTCAGCGCTCGACCCTCACGGCCCGCACGGCCGGTGCGACCGATGCGGTGGACGTAGGCCTCGGGCTCACGCGGAACGTCGAAGTTGACGACGAGGGAGATACGTTCGACGTCGAGGCCTCGGGCGGCCACGTCGGTCGCGACCAGCACGTCGAGCGAGCCATTCTTGAGGCGCTCAACCATGCGCTCACGCTCGGTCTGGGCGACGTCGCCGGAGATGCCGGCGGCGCGGAAGCCTCGGCCCGAGAGCTCCAGCGACACCTCTTCAACGTCTGCGCGCGTGCGCACGAAGACGATGGCGGCATCAGCCTCTTCCTGGCCTTCCTTGATGTGCTGGGCTCGGGTGGCCAGCACGCGCGAGAGAGCACCGATCTTGTGCTTGTAGGGCACGACCGCGTAGGTCTGGTGGATGGTGTCGACCGTCGAAGACTCGGTGGAAACCGCAACCTTGACCGGATCCTTCAGGTGCTCGCGGGCGACCTTCTCAATGGCCGCGGGCATCGTTGCACTGAAGAGAGCCGTCAGTCGATCATCCGGGGCGCTCGACGCGATCGTCTCGACATCCTCGGCAAAGCCCATACGCAGCATTTCGTCGGCCTCGTCGAGGACCAGCATGCGCACGTTCGACAGGTCGAGGGCGCCCTTCTCGATAAGGTCGATGACGCGACCCGGGGTGCCGACGACGACCTGAGCGCCGCGCTTGAGCGCGCCGATCTGCGGGCCGTAGGGCGAACCACCGTAGACGGGGACGACGTCGAGGCGGGCCGTACGCGCGGCAAAATCCTCGATCGCCTGGGCACTCTGCATCGCGAGCTCACGGGTGGGGGCCAGGACGAGAGCCTGCACGTCGCGCTCGTCCGCGTCAACAATCGCTAGGAGCGGCAGACCGAATGCAGCGGTCTTACCCGTACCGGTCTGGGCGATGCCGACAACGTCGCGCAGCTCCAGCAGCGGCGGGATAGCAGCGGCCTGAATCGGCGTGGGGACGCGGAAGCCCATGTCGGTGACGGCCGCGAGGATCTCCTCGGGCAGGCCGAGGCTCGCGAAGGTCACGGTATCCGTGTCCTCCTCGTCCGCGCGATCATCGTCGAGGTCGTCAATATCGTCGGCAATCGCCGTCATCTCGCGCTCGTCGTCAGCGCGTTCCATGAAATCGTCAGAGGGCATAATTCATCCTTGCGTGGTGCAATCGGTGTCAGCAAAACCATCGGGGCGGGCCTACTCGGCTCCTCGGCGCGGCCTCACCCATAACAACAAATCCCGCATCCCGCGGGCACCATAACAAGGGGCAGCGCCT
>CALHZX010000020.1 GCA_938040725.1 uncultured Actinomyces sp.
CAAGGAGAGTGGCCCATGGGTGCTCAAGCACCTCAGTGGCTGCTGACGTCTTTCGTTGACGCCATGCAGCAAATCGGCGCAACCGCGAGCCAAACCGACCTCGAGCAAGAGAGCGTCGACCTCGCGGAGCGCTGGAGCGCGCCCGAACGCCAGATGCACAACCTGCGTCGGCTCATGAACACGCTCACCCACATCGATGAAATCTCGTCATCCGCGCACGATCCCGACATCCTGCGCGTCGCCGCGTGGTACCACGGCGCCTTCCTCAACAAGGCCCTCGAGATCAAACTCGGGGGATTCCAGGCGAACTTCGCGTCCACCCGCTGCATCGATCACGCGCACAACCGCCTCACCAACCTCGGCGTGCCCGAGGAGGTCGTCGCCCGCGTCGATGAGCTCATCGCCTTCCTGACGCGCCACCGCGCGCCGCGCACCGACTTCGACGCGCAGGTACTCGTCGACGCCGACCTAGCTGGCCTGTCGTGCAGCCCGCAGGATTACAAGAAGCTGCGGTGCTCACTGCGCGCCGAGCTCAGCGAGCTCGACGACCTGCAATTCATCAAAGCACGCATGGCGCTCGTCAAGAAGCTCCTCAGCTACGAGACGATCTACCAGTCGCCCCTCGGCTCCACCTGGGAAGACACCGCCCGCGCGAACCTCGAGGTCGAACTGACCCGTCTCGAGCGCGAGAAGGCACAACTGTGCCAGGCAGCCCAGACCGAGGACACGGACGACACCGATGACGCGGATGACACTGACGAGGTCGTGGAGGACTCCACGACCACGACCGGCACCCTGATCATCAAGCGCCGCTCAATCAAGAAGCGCGTCCCTGTCGCCACCCTGGACGACGAGGCCACGTCGACCGGCGTTCTACCTTGCAAGATCGAGGAAGACACCGACACCAACGAGGACGTGGAGACCACCTCCTCCCTCGAATCCGCCGTCGAATCCCTGGACCTTCCGACAGCCGACTGACGAGGCCGCGGGCTGGTTGTACTTGCTCAGGTCGTCTGACGCGTCGACCAATGGAGCCGTCCTCCCCACTCGGGGGCGGCTCCATCACTTTGCTCTGCATGTTCAGGCTCGAAGCGCCCGTGGGCGGCGGTCCAGCATGATGTCGCATGTTGCTCTTGGCTCCACGGTTTTTCCAGGCGCCGGATGCCCCGGCCGCCCGCGAGACTAGGCGAGCTCGCTTCGCTCGGTGCCGCGTCTCGAAGCCCGCCCGTGCCCTCCGGCGCCCTCCAAACCTGTGGAACCTGGCCGCTGTGCGTGCCGGTGGGTGGCGACCAAGCCTCGTGCACATCGTTGCTGAGCCCACCACCAATTTCGCATGCAATTCCCCCGCGACTATTTCAAATCTTGAATTCACAACGTCGGAGTTTCAACGTTTCTAGACTTTGTTGAAACTTCACCCAATCGAATTGCATGCGACTTTTCGGAGGACAGGCCCCACCACCCCCACGGCACCGCAGCCAAGCCCTCAGCAACGTACCCGTCAGCTGCACAGGCATACCTCGTGGCTATCCACAGGCACTTTTCGGCGCGGGCAGTTATCCACAGGGTTTCGTTTCTGCCTGGATCACGCGCTGTCACGCGCGTAGCGTCGATGTCGACGGACCCACCCGGGGTCCCACAAAGGAGTGACATCATGACCGCATACGCCGTCGACGCCGAACAGATTTCCGCCGCAGCCGCCCAGGCTTGCGCGACCGCATCCACCATCCGTAGCGAAGTCGATACGATGATGGCCCAGCTTTTAGCGCTGCAGGACTCGTGGACCGGCGGCGCTCAGGTGAACTTCCAGGCATCCATCACCCAGTGGCAAGCCGTCCAAGCGCAGACACACGACGCCCTCGACGGCATTTCCACGCAACTACAGGCGGCCGCCGCGACCTACTCCGATGCGGAGGCCCACTCCGCCGCGCTCTTCGCTGGAGCCTAAGCCGCCCGTTCGGAGAAGAAATTCCAGCCAGGGCTCCTACGCCTCGCGCCAATGCCCCGGGCTGGTAGACAAAAGCCTGGGGGCGGGGACCCTCGCGGACCCCGCCCCCAGGCGGATCAGCTTAACGCCGAGCGGCTCAGTACATGCCGCCCATGCCAGCAGCAGCATCGTCGCCACCCGCAGCGGGAGCCTCGGGCTTGTCGGCAACGACGGCCTCGGTCGTCAGGAACATGCCTGCGATCGACGCGGCGTTCTGCAGCGCGGAACGGGTGACCTTGACCGGGTCGGAGATACCGGCGGCCATGAGGTCGGTGTACTCGCCGGTCGCAGCGTTCAGACCGTGGCCGGGCTCCATGTGAGCAACGCGGTCGGCGACCACGCCACCCTCGACGCCCGCGTTCTCAGCGATCTGCTTGAGCGGAGCGGAGATGGCCAGACGCACGATGTTCACGCCGGTCGCCTCGTCGCCGGTCAGAGCGTCGAGCTTGGGCAGCGCCACGGTGGCAGCCTGGATCAGAGCGACGCCACCGCCGGCGACCAGACCCTCTTCGGAGGCCGCGCGAGCGTTACGAACGGCGTCCTCGATGCGGTGCTTGCGTTCCTTGAGCTCAACCTCGGTGGCCGCGCCGGACTTGATGACGGCGACGCCGCCAGCCAGCTTGGCAAGGCGCTCCTGCAGCTTCTCGCGGTCGTAGTCGGAGTCGGTATTCTCGATCTCCTGGCGGATCTGGCGCACGCGGGCATCCAGCATGTCCTTGTCGCCAGCGCCCTCGACGATGGTGGTCTCGTCCTTGGAGACGACGATCTTGCGGGCGCGGCCCAGCAGCTC